>DBBB01000183.1:14373-14750 GCA_002291985.1 Firmicutes bacterium UBA995 | reverse complement strand
CATACTCGATCTCGCCGGAGATTGCCTGTTCGCTAGCCCGGTGCACCCGCTCGAGGTTGGTCCTGAGGTCGGCGGCCGGGGACATGGCCAGCAGGGCGGCCACTCCCTGGGGGAGGGTACGGGTGGGAACCACGTGGGCGGGTATCCTGGCAAGCTCCGCTGCCTGCCGGGCCGTCAGCAGGATGTTGGCGTTATTGGGTAATACGATGACTTCGGCGGCGCCGGTCCCCTCCAGTGCCTTCACGATCTCTTCGGTACTCGGGTTCATGGACTGACCGCCGTTGATCACTACATCCGCCCCCAGGCTGCGGATGATCCGGCACATCCCCTCGCCTACTGCCACCGCGACCACGCTCGTCTCCGTGCTCGGGAGGCCC
>DBBB01000183.1:13898-14034 GCA_002291985.1 Firmicutes bacterium UBA995 | reverse complement strand
GGGGACACGGGAGTCGCGGTGCGCGAACTCTCCATCTCCGGGGAGGCATGCCGCATTGCATCGTACTGCTCTCGCATGTTCTTGACCGCGACCTCCCGGAGGGCGCCGCGCGCCAGGCACCGGTCCAGTACCACGC
>DBBB01000183.1:0-13582 GCA_002291985.1 Firmicutes bacterium UBA995 | reverse complement strand
CACCGGTCCAGTACCACGCCGGGGTGGTTGGTATGGATATGCACCTTGACCACGGTTCCCTCGCCGACTACCAGCAGGGAGTCACCCAGGTCCGCCAGCTCGGACCGCAGTCCTTCGACATCCAGCCGGTCGCCGATGATCAGCGCCTCGGTATCATACGCGAACGCGATCTCGGCGGCGGCGCCCGCTGCAGCTGCCTGCCTCGGCTCTTCGGTAACGGGCAGCGCCGCGGTCGGCTCGAACCAATCCCCCCGGAACGCCTCGAGATAGGCCCGGAAAATGACCACCAGTCCCTGGCCGCCGGCATCCACCACCCCCGCGTCTTTGAGCACTGACAGCATTTCCGGCGTCCGCTCCAGCACGCGGACCGCCTCGCGGTAAGCGGCTTCCAGTACCGCCACCAGGTCCTGACCCCGCCGGGCGGCCCGCATGGCTGCTCGACCTGCCAGGCGAGCCACGGTAAGGATCGTGCCCTCGGCAGGCTTCATCACCGCCTTGTAGGCGGTCTCCACGCCGGCTTGCAGACACGAAGCCAGCTCCAGAGCCGTCAAGGACCTCCTGCCCTCCGCCTCGTGCGAGAAACCCCGGAAGAGCTGCGATAAGATGACCCCGGAGTTGCCGCGCGCACCCATCAGCGAGCCCAGGGCGACCGCCTTGGCCAGCCCGCTCACGTCGGTCGTCTGGACCGCGTTCATCTCCCGCACGGCCGAAGACAGGGTAAGGGCCATGTTCGTCCCCGTGTCGCCATCCGGTACGGGGAACACATTCAGGGCATCGATGGCCGACTTGTCCCGATGGAGGGCAAAGGCAGCAGCTTCCATCATCCGCCGAAGGGCAGAACCATCCAGTACGCTAACGGCCATCGGCGACCCTGACTCCCTGAACGTTCATATTGACCGCGACCACTTCCAGCCCGGTTGTCCCCTCCAGCCGGTATTTCACCTGTTCGCTCACGTTGTGGGCGACCTCGGAGATACGTATGCCATAGCCGACGATCAGATTGAGGTTGATGGCCACCTGGTTCCCGCGCACACTGATCTCGACTCCCTTGCTCAGGTTCTCCCGGCCGAGCAGTTCTGCCAGTCCGTCCCGCAGGCGCCGCGAGGCCATCCCCACCACGCCGTAACACTCGGTGGCGGCAATACCCGCAATGGTCGCGACGACTTCGTCAGCAATCGCCACCGTACCCATATCGTTCACTACTTCTCTCGGCACGGCTCGCCCCGCCCCTCCCCGTGCGCGCCGCTGTTATCCGCTGTCATTCGTCGTGGTTCAACTGCTTTCTGGTCAAACCGGGCGATTCCTGCTAACCATGGGCTGCCCCGAGGTGCCAAGCGACATGCTGGCGGTGCCGACAGCCTGCTGCGGCGGCACCCGGCTGCGGCGGCACCCGGCTTGCCACCGGTACTTCGGTCGTGCTAGAATGGCGTCGGCTCGGAAAGGAGCAGGAAGACATGAGCACGTCCTGTGCGGTATGCGGCAAGAAGGCGGGGACCGGATTCAGCTACAGCCATTCCCACATCCGCACCAAACGGCGGTGGCGGCCCAACCTGCACCGTATCAAGATCCTGGCGGGCACGACGCCCCGCCGGGTCGAGGTGTGTACCCGGTGCCTGCGGTCGGACCGCGTCAGGCGAGCCCGCTAGCTTTTGCCCTCATCGGCGGGAGGCCATCCGAGCCAGCAAGGCGAGTAGCCGGCCAAGGGGACGGGGCAGCCGGAATGCCATGATCCGCATCCTTCGCCACCTCCCTGCGCTGTCACAATCGAGTAGTATTCTATGGCCGGGCGGGCTGCTTGGTGTCACCCACGGGTAGAGGCGCGGAGGGTCGCCACCGTCGCAGCCATATCGGCCGCTCCAAATATCGACGTCCCCGCCACCAGGAAGTCGGCGCCGGCGGCTACGGCCTGCCGCGCCGTGTCGGGGTCGACACCCCCGTCGACGCCGAGCATGGGCTGCCGGGGCAGTTCGGTGCACAGCTGCCGCAATTTCCTGACCTTCGACAGCATGCTCGGCAGGAAGGCCTGACCCGCATGGCCCGGGTTCACCGTCATGACCAGCACGAGTTCCACCAGATCCAGCACGGGGAAGACGCTCTCCACGGCCGTCCCCGGATTGAGGGCCACGCCCGCACTGCAGCCGGCCTGCCGGATCTCGTCGAGCACGCGGTGCAGGTGCAAGGACGTCTCGACGTGAACGGTGATCATCCGGGCGCCCCCTTCCACAAAGGAAGCCACCTGGCGTTCTGGTTGGCACACCATCAAGTGCACGTCCAGGGGCAGGGCCACCGCCCGGCCGATGGCCTGAGCAACGCCCTGGCCGAAGGTAATGGGTGGCACGAACCGGCCGTCCATCACGTCGACGTGGACCATGTCCGCCCCGGCCTTCTCCGCCCGGATGGCTTCCGCAGCCAGAGTTCCATGGTCTCCCGCCAACACCGAGGCGCTGACTCTCAGCCCCATCTCTCAGTACCTCCGATCGGCCAGCTCCGCCTCCCGGAGCAGGCTGAGATATCGATCATACCTTCCCCGATCCAGTTCTTCCGTCGCCCGGGCAGCCCGCACCCGACAACCCGGTTCCTGGCGGTGGACGCAAGTGCGGAAGCGGCAATCGGGTGCCAGCTCGGCCAACTCCGGCCAGTAGGCGGCCAGCTTGCCGGGAGCGATCGCCGGGAGGTCGACCAGGGACAATCCGGGCGTGTCGGCTACCAGGCCCCGGGCGGCAACTTCCAGGAGTTCGAGGTGGCGCGTGGTGTGGCGGCCGCGACCCGTAGATCCCAGGTCACCCGTTCGCAGCGCAAGTCCGGGACGCAAGGCGTTGAGCAGTGAGGACTTGCCAACCCCGCTCTCGCCGGCGAACACGGATATCACGTCCTCCAGTTCCTGCCGCAGTTCGGCGACTCCCTGACCGGTCACGGCGCTGGTCGTGACGGCCCGAAAGCCGGCCCTGCGATAGGGCGCCAGGTAATCGTCAGCTTCTCCTGCGGCAAGCAGATCGGCCTTGTTCAGACAGATGAGGGCGGACAGACCCTGATAGATGGCCTGCACCAGCAGGCGATCGAGGGTGAGCAACGATGACTCCGGATCGCGGATGGTGGCGACCAACACGGCCTGATCGGCATTGGCCACAGGAGGGCGTTCCAGCCCGGTCTTGCGGGGGAGGATGTCCTCGATGGCGCCCTCTCCCGGGGCAGTGACCCTCACCCGCACCTCATCGCCCACAAGGACCTGACGGCCGATACGGCGTAGACGGCCCCGCGGCCGGCAGTCGAGCAGCCCGCCAGGAGCAGTCACCGTGAAGCGGGTTCCGTGCGCCCGGATGACCCGGCCCTCGATCTCAGCGGGTTTCGTACTGGTTCACCACCATCCCCTCGACCAGGATCCGGATGGTCGCGACCTCTCCCTCGAAATCGACAAGCGTGCGCAGCCGCGTGCCTGCCGCCACATCATCCTGTTGGAAAGCAATGCGAGTACGCTGGCCGTTGCGGTCGATGACCACCACGCGTACGTCCTGGCGTTCCGGCCCTTCGCGCGGCACGTCCACCGTCACCACAACCTGACGGGCCACCTGAGCGGGAGCACGGACCACGATGAGGTCTACCTGGGTGCCGGTTGGAACCTGGGTACCGGGCGGGGGAGTCTGGCCTGCCACCGTGCCCGGCGTGCCCGGTCCCTCGTGCTCGGTGATGGGCCCCTCGACAAGCTGCAATTCCTTCAGTTGTTGCTGGACGATTTGCAGGAACTCGCCGCGGAAGTCGGGCAGGGTGAGCATCAACGGCCTGGGACCGAGGCTCACTTCCAGAAAAACCGGCGATCCCCGGACCAGACCCTCGGCGCCCGCTGCAGGGTTTTGGGCAATTACGTGATCGGCCGGCATCGCAGGGTGATACATCGTGGTTTCGCCGCCGACGCTCAACCCCGCCTCCGTCAACCGCAAACGAGCCTCTCGCACCGGGAGTCCCCGGACGTCGGGGACGGCTCCTCCCAGCTCTCTTCCCTTGCTAATCCACAACTCGATCACCCGGCCCTCGCGTACCCGCTCGCCCGCCTGCGGGTTCTGCCGCAGGATCTCGCCGGGGGGCGCCTGATCGTGAAACTGCTCGCTGACAACCCGGCCGGTCAGACGGGACTCCTCGAGCTGGCGCTCCGCGGCCACCAGCGACGACCCCAGCACGTTGGGGACGATCACCTCCGGTATGAGCCACCACTGGCGCAAGGCCTGAAACCCAAGGTAGCCGCCAACCGCCATCAGCGCAAAGACCAGCATCAGCACCGCCCGGCCTGACCGCATGCGCCATACTCGCCGCTTGCTCGCACCGCGTGGCATCGCCCGCGCCCTCCGACCTTCTCCGCCTTCCCGGTGGGTTGGCGGGACCACGGTGGGAAATTCATCCTCGTCTGTCAGGTGCTCTACGGGAGGAAGCCTGCGAGCGACCGCCTCCAGGGCCCGGCGCATTCCGTCCGCCGAAGGATACCGGTCTTCGACCTGCTTGGCCATGGCCCGATGGACGACGGCTTCGAGAGCGGCGGGCACTTCGGGGACGATCTCCCGCAAGGGACGGGGCATCGCCTGCAAGTGTTTGAGGGCGACCCCGAAAGGTCCGTCACCGGCAAAGGGGGGATGGCCGGCCAGCATCTCGTACAGGACGACCCCCAGCGAATACAGGTCGGAAGCCGCGCCCGCCTTCTCACCCCGAGCCTGCTCCGGAGAAAAATAGGTCACGGAACCCACGATTGCCTCGGTGCTAAAGGTCACCGTACCCTCGGTGGTCGTTGCCCCGGCGATCCCGAAATCCGCGACCTTGACCCGGCCCTGCCCCCCCACCAGGACATTCTGGGGCTTGATGTCCCGGTGCACGACGCCGGCAGCGTGGGCGTGCTCGAGCGCCCGGGCGATCTGTATTGAGATGTGCGTGGCCTCTCCCGGCGACAGCCTGCCCTTTCGCCGGATGAGGTCCTTGAGCGTGGAACCCTCGACATGCTCCATCACGATGTAAGGAGTACCATCTTCCTGGCCCACATCGTACACGTTGACGATGTTGGAGTGGGAAAGGCTGGCCGCTGCCCTCGCTTCACGCCGAAAACGACTGACGAAGTCGTCGTCGACCACCAGTTGCGGTCTCAGAAGCTTCACGGCGATCCGGCGCCCGAGGAGGGCATCCTCCCCGCGGTATACGGTAGCCATGCCCCCGCCGCCGATGCGCTCGAGCAGCCGGTACCGGTCGCCCAGTACTCTGCCAATCAAGGAGTCGGATTCCTCCTCTCCTGCGGCTGTAAGATGAGGACGGTGATGTCGTCGTGGCCTCCCCGTCTCAGCGCCAGCCCCGTCAGGGCAAAAGCCGCCCGCTCCGGGTCGCGACCGGCGACGGACCGCAAGATCTCGGGCGGGCTGATCAGTCCGTGCAAGCCATCCGTGCACAGCAAAATGGTGTCTCCCGGCAGGAGCACATGGCAACTCAGGTCGGTGGTTACCCGCGGTTCCATTCCCAGCGCCCTGGTCAGGAGATTGCGCTGGGGGTGACGCATGGCCTCTTCCTCCGCCAGGTCGCCGCTTCTCACCATGGCGCCGACCACGGTATGGTCCTGGGTGAGCTGAAAAATCCTCCCCCCCCGTACCAGGTAAGCGCGGCTGTCGCCGACATGCCCCAGATGCAGCGTATTCTCCCGGGTCAACCCGAGGGTGAGCGTGGTCCCCATCGCATCCCGGCCAGCATCCACGCCGGCTGCCTCGAGGACCCGGAGGTTAGCCTCCTTGAACGCGAGGTCGACGATGGCGGGGGGTGAAAGCCCTCCCTCCGCCACTTCCCGCTCCACCACAACGGCCGCTGCCTCCACCGCCAGTCGGCTGGCTACCTCGCCCCCCTGGTGGCCGCCCATCCCGTCGGCGACCAGGGCGAGGGCCCCGTCTGCCCGAGGCCAGAAGTCGCGGAAATAGTGGCTATCCTCGTTGACCTGGCGCAACCGCCCCTGTTCCGATCGCCATCCGGCCTGCATGTCATCCATCCCCCGGACCCGCCGCACGGGCTTGCTCGCCTTGTTCGGCAGCCGGTTTGCCGGCACCTTCCCCGGCCAATCCCGCAGTGGCTACAAGCTGCCCGCATGCCCCCCCTATATCGATGCCGAGCGGCCGCCGGATGGTTACGGCCGTCCCCTCATCGAGCAAGTGCCGGGCAAACGCGGCAACCGCTTCATCCCGTGGCCGCTCGAAATCGCCCCCGGGAATGGGATTGAGGGGTATGAGGTTTACATGACCGATTGCCCTCCGGATCAGCCGGGACAGTTTGCGCGCGTCCTCCCGCCGATCGTTCACCCCCCGAGCCAACACGTACTCGGCCGTCACGCGACGTCCCGTGGCCCCCGAGTAGTGCCGGCACGCAGCAAGGAGTTGCGCGAGCGGGTAGCGCCGATTGATGGGCATGAGCCGGTCGCGCAACTCATCGGTGGCCGCGTGGAGCGAAACGGACAGGGTGACGGGCGGGCCTTCCGCCGCCAGGGAGAAGATGCCGGGTACGAGTCCGCAGGTCGACACCGTCAATCGGCGAGGGGAGATCCCCAGGCCATCGGAACTGGTGCTCAACCGCAGGAAGTGAAGACAGTGAGCCAGGTTGGCGAGCGGCTCTCCTCCTCCCATCACCACGATCCGGTTGACGGGGCGGGCGCCGGTCTGCCGGCGCATGGCCAGTACTTGCCCCATCATCTCCGCCGCGGTCAGGTCGCGGACGAGACCTGCCCTCCCCGATCGGCAGAAGGTGCAGCCCATGGCGCAACCTGCCTGTGACGACACGCACGCCGTGTAGCCATACCCATGACGGAGCAACACGCACTCAACCGCCACGCCATCCCCGTACTCGAGCAGCAGTTTCACCGATCCATCTGCGGCCGCAACCCGTTCGACCACCTCATCCGGCGGCGCGATCAGCCCGGCCAGGCGTGCCCGCAGATCCCGGGGCAGGTCGGTCATGGCCGACGGATCCACTACCCCCAACCGGTATATCCAGTGCAGCAACTGGCGCGCACGGTAACGGGGTTCGCCCAGCAAGGCCATCCAGTCCGCGAGTTCCTCGTGGGACCGGGCGCGGATATCCATCACTCGCCCTCCCTCGGCAGCCGGGCCACGAAGGAGCCTGGCGGGTGTTCCCGCAGGAGACCGGGAGTGCGCTTGAGTAACGTATTCACTGCCGGGTCGGCGTCGATGTCGGGCATCGGCGGCAGACCGGCGCGGGCCAGGCGACGGAGGACGGCGTACACCGGTCCGGCGGTACCACGATGGCCATAGCGCCTGGCGAGCTTGACCGAGTCGTCGCAAGCTGTCGCCACGGCAGTCCGGTCGAGATACAGCGGCCGATAGGCGCCCTTTCGAGGGCCAGAGTCGGATACACCCTCCCCGAATCGACAGCCATCAGCAAACGCAGGGCCAGTTCACGCGCCGGCGTGGCCACTAATCGCGACTTTGCCGGAGCAGGAGCATTCTGGCCAGATTGGCCATGGCCATCGCGGCCGCCGCCACGTAGGTGAGGGCGGCTGCATCCAGTACCTGCCTTGCGGGGCCCAGTTCTTCGGTCCGGAGATAACCTCCGTCCTGTAAGACCGCCATCGCCCGCCGGCTGGCGTTGTACTCGACCGGCAAGGTGATGACGTGAAATACCACCGCGGCCGTGAAGAAAAGGATGGCCACGTTCATGAGCATGATCCCCGTGTTCGCGCCGACGAGCAGGCCGACGATGAACAACGGCCACGCGGCGTTCGTTCCGAACTGCGCGATGGGAACAAACCCGTTGCGCAGGACCAGGGCAGCATAGCCGGTCTGGTGCTGGATGGCGTGTCCCACCTCATGAGCGGCGATGCCCAGGGCCGCCAGCGACGGCTGGTCATGGACGGCGGGGGAAAGCCGGATGACGCGCTTGCGCGGGTCATAGTGGTCGCCGAGATGGCGTCCGGTACGTTCGACCGTCACCTCGTGCAGTCCATGGTCATCCAGGATCCTCCTGGCAACCTGGCCGCCGGTCAGGCGGGCACGCGCCAGGATCCGGAACGCGCGATTGTAGGCTGAACTCATCCGCGATTGCGCATACATCGCCAGCAACAACGCCGGCACCACGAACAGGAAGAACCCCTGATCCAAGGGCCACATGACGTCTTTGTCCTCCTCCTTCACATGCCATCCGGTCGCAATCCGAGGAACATGCCGGGCCGTAAGCGCCGGCCGCGCGCGAAAGCCCCTGCGGTCATCGTCCGGCCTGACCCGGGCTGAACGACTTGCAGGATCAAGCTGCCTTCGCCCGTGGCCACGCGTATCGTTTCTCCTTCGACCGCCAGTATCTGCCCCGGGGGACCGGCATCCTGGCCGAGCGTGGCCCGCCACACCTTGAGCCTCCGCCCTTCGTGCAGCACATGGGCACCGGGTGCTGGAGACAACGCACGAATCTGACGCTCGAGTTCGACGCCCGGGCGTTGCCACCCGAGGCGTTCGTCTTCCGGCCCCAGCCGTGGGGCCCGCGTGGCCTTGCTCTCGTCCTGGGTCAGACGAGGGACAACGCCCCTGGCGATGAGACGTACCCCTTCCTCGACGAGGCCGGCCCCAAGGTCGGCAAGCCGGTCATGGAGGGCGCCGCCCGTATCGTCGGGGCCAATTGCTACCTGGCGGCGGAGCAGGATGTCCCCGCTATCGATACCCTCATCGATATAGTGCAGGCTGACTCCCGTCACCGCATCGCCCGCCATCAACGCTCGCTGAATCGGGGCGGCGCCCCGGTGTCGGGGCAGGAGCGAGGCATGCAGGTTGACGCATCCACGGGTCGGCAAGTCCAGAATCCTGCGGGGCAAGAACTGGCCGAAAGCAGCAGTCACCACCAGATCCGGCCTCCATCGGGCAAGTTCATCTCCGATCTCGCCGACCTTGCCCGGTTGGAGGACCGCCAAGCCCCGCCCGGTTGCCGCCAGCTTCACGGGAGGCGCCCGCAACTGCCCGCCACGACCCGCCGGTCGGTCCGGCTGCGATACGACCCCGATCACATTATAGGCGGCTTCGGCCAGAGCCGTCAACGCGGGCACGGCGAAGGCCGCGGTACCCATGAAGACGATGCGCATGGCTCGCAGGGGCACGGGGGGGGTCGGCCCGCCCGGACCGCCCCGGTGGCCGGGCGTCGCCGCCATGACTCCTTCCGGCTCGTCGGGGTACTCGAGTTCCTCTGCCCGATCAATGAACAGGATGCCGTCCAGATGGTCGATCTCATGCTGCAGCGCCCGGGCCAACAAGCCCTCACCTTCCACCCAGATGGTCCGGCCCTTTCCGTCTCTCGCCCGGACCGTCACCCGCTCTGCCCGGGTAACCCGGCCCATCACCCCGGGAACGCTGAGGCATCCCTCCCAGGCGGCCGCCGCGCCTTCGCTCCGCACTATCTCCGGGTTGACCAGATCGATCCGGCCCTCCCCGATGTCGATCACGGCCACTCGGCGGTTCACCCCCACCTGGGTGCCGGCCAGACCCACGCCGCCCACGGCGGCCATTGTCGCCGCCATGCAGTCCAGATCATCGCGTACGGCTCGGCCTGCCCGCCGGACCGGCACTGCCGGGCGCCTCAACTCGGGGTCTCCCACCTGTCGAATCTCGATCATGAGCCGGCCCGTCCTCCTCTCAACTCAACTCAAGCGGGTCGATGTCCACCGTCACCTGATCGAGACCACGTGGTGACCAGGCGCCCCACGCCTCCCGCAGCACGCCGGCCAGATGCGCCGACTCGTCCCCTCGCAGCAGTATCGACCAGCGGGGCCGGCCTCCGCGAAACGGCTGCAAGGCTGGCGCTGGACCCAGGACCTCGACGTCAGCCGGCGCAAACCTGCGGATTGCCTCGGCAAACTCCCGGGGAGGGGACGTGGGCCCCGCTACTACCACCCGGGCAAGGCGGCGAAAGGGCGGGTAGCCGAGCTGACGGCGCATCGTCAGCTCCTGACGGTAAAAGCCGGCATGATCTCCCGAAGCCAGGCAAGCGAGGGCATAGTGGCCGGGAGTGAAGCTCTGCAGCACCACTCGCCCCTGGGGACCCAGGCGCCTCAACAAGCCATCCAGGAACTGAAGCGCACGTTCCCCCGCGCGGAAATCGGGAAAATGCAGCGCAGCATCAACCGATACCACCCCGAGCAAGTGCGCCCCGGGCAGGGCTCCGGCCACGAGCTGTGTTCCCACCAGGATATCGGTGTCGCCGTGAAGGAAGCGCCGCGTGATCGCTTCCTGTTGACGGCGACCGGGGGCTATGACCGAATCGAGTCGATCGACCCTCGCCCCGGGGAAAGCTGCCCGGACTTCCCCTTCTAGCCGCTCCGTCCCTCCCCCGGGACGCCGGAACTGCCCCGACCCGCACTCGGGGCAGGCATCGGGCAGGGACTTTCGCTTGCCGCACCAGGAGCATCGCAGACCGTCGTTCCCCGCATGAAGGGTGAAAGCCATGCCGCAGTCGTCGCAGCGAGCTACCGCCCCGCAGCGCCTGCACAGGAGGCAACCGGCGTAGCCCAACCGGTTGATCAGCAACACGGCGCGGCCGCGATCGTTCAGGGTGTGCTCGATCTGCCCCCGCAATTCCCGGCTGAGGAATCCGCGATTGCCGGCGCGCAGTTCCTCGCGAAGGTCGACGGCAACGACAGGAGGTCGGGGGCTAACCGGCGCGGGGATGGTCGTTTCGAGGCAAAGTCGGAGCGCCTCGAGCGAGGGAGTCGAACTCCCGAGGATGACCCGTGCCCCCGTCACCCGCGCGCGTTCCCTCGCCGCCTCCCGGGCATGGTAGCGCGGTACCCCCGGCTGCTTGTAAGACTCGTCGTGCTCATCATCCACGATGATCAGGCCGAGGTCGGGAACGGGCGCGAACACTGCCGAGCGAGTGCCGATCACGACGTCTACCTCGCCCCGAGCGATAGCCATCACGTCGTCCCTTCGTCGGGCGGTGGCAGGCCTGCCCGGGAATATCCCGATCGTCGCTTCGATGACCGACCCGAGTTCGGCTGCTGCGGGGGCGAGACGGCCCACTTCCGGGAGGAGGAAGATCGCCTGGCGGCCGGCATTCAGGCAGGCGGCCAACTCGGTGCGGTATGCGTCCAACCGCTGGTCTCCGGCCAACAGGTACGGACGGGTGACTACCTCGCAGGCGGCCGGAAGACGACTTGGCGGCGAGGAAACCGCCGTTCGTCCGACACCGGACTCGCCTTCAACGACCTTCCGGCGGGTTGGCGTCCTCTGCCGCCCCCCGGGCGCACCCACCGTCCGGAACGCCCACCCGGCAGCGCACCCATGCCAGCTCATCAGCCAGCGCCCCAGGTGCAGTAGATCGGCCGGCAAGGGTGGCACGTCGTCGACCACGGCGACCACATCCCGCAGATCGGCTACCGCCGGGCGGTCGAGGAAAGCCAGCAGATACCCCTGGCTCCGACCTTGCCGGAACGGCACCTCCAGTCGGCAACCCACCGTTGCCCGGTCCCCGAGGTCCTCGGAAAGCCGATAGTGAAGGGGTGGGCTGAAGGGCGCGGTCAGCGAGTCGACCGCCACCTCAACATACTGGCGATAAGCCGTGCCGTTGTCCCCGGGGGAAAGTGAAAGCGGAGACCGCTCCCGGTCGCGGTCTCCACCTTCCCCTGTCATGTTCTAGAGCGCGGCCTGGCCTCCTCGATACGGATCTTGCCGGCCCGGATCTCCTCGAGAGCCACGCTGACCGGGTTATCCGACCGGCTGTCGACCAGCCTCACCTTGCCCGCCAGCAACTGCCGCGCACGCCTGGCGGCCACGACTACCAACGTGTACTTGCTGTCTGTCACATGCATCAACTCGTCCAACGGCAACTCCTTCACTCGAACTCGGACTTTCTCCACCGGCGCCATCACCCGTCCCGTTCCCTCCTGCTGCCTGGGACTCGTGGATGGAGCATGACTGCCGACTTGCCCGGCACCGCTCGGCAATGACTATGGCCGCCAGCTGCTCGGCCGCATCCTCCTTGCGGTCGTTACAGATCACGTAGTCGTAACCGGCTCGCGCCGCGACCTCGGCCGGGGCATGACGAACCCGCCTGTCCCGGCACCTCTCATCCTCAGTCCCCCGGGCATCAATGCGCTCGCGCATCTGGCGCAGGCTGGGCGGCATGACGAAAATGAAGACTGAATCGCGTCCGGTTGAACGTAACTGCGCCGCGCCCTGCACATCGATGTCGAGGACCACATCCTTGCCGCTCGCGAGCAATCGCTCCACTTCGTCGCGTAACGTCCCGTACCAGCAACCGTATACCTCGGCGAACTCCAGGAACGCGCCCGTCTTCATTCTCTCCCGGAAACCGCTCGCCGTCAAGAAGTAGTAATCCACGCCATCGGTCTCGGTCGGCCGAGGCGGCCTGGTCGTGGCAGAGACCGAGAACGCCATGTCCGGTACCCTCGCGAGCAGGGTACGGATAAGGGTCGTCTTGCCGGCCCCCGATGGACCCGAGACCACGATCAAGAAAGGCACTCTCGGCGTCATGGCGAGTCCTTCCCCTCACCCGGAGACACACCCGGCGGAGGCTCTCCCGCCGGCCGGACGGCCAGGGTGGTGGGATGTACCGCGGAAAGGATGACGAGATCGGTGTCGGTGACCATGACTGCGCTGGTCATTCGCCCGCAAGTGGCGTCAACCAGTTCCCCTTGGGCGCGCGCTTCCTGGACGATCCGCTTGATGGACGTCGACTCGGGATTGACAAGCCCGACGACGCGCCGGGCAGCGACGATGTTGCCGAAATCGATGCCAACCATCCGTACCGTCATCCCCGGTACCTCCGCACCAGGCTAGCGCTTGCTCGCGAGTCGCTTCAGGAGTTCCCCTCGCTGCCGCTTGCCCAGTCCCTGCACTCTGCGGGAATCGTCGATGCCGACCTCCTCCATGATCTTCCGTGCGGTGGTCTTGCCCACCCGGGGCAGGGAAGCCAGGAGATAAGCGACACGCATCTTGGCCATGACTTCATTGTCCCGGCCGTCCAACACGTCCCTGAGGCTCAGGCGGCCTTTCTTGAGCCGCTGCCTCATTTCCTTGCGCCTGCTGCGCATGGCCTGGGCCTTCTCCAGGGCCTTGCGCCGCTGCTGAAGCGTGAGAACTGGTAGTGCCATCTGCTCACTTCACCTCCCTTCCGTCAAGACTTTCACTCGAGGTTCTGTACCTGTTCCCTGACCTTCTCCAGTTCCTCGCGCGCGTCCAGAAGCAGCCCGCTCATGGGCATATCTCCCGTCTTGGACGCGGCGGTGTTTAGCTCCCGGCCGATCTCCTGGACCAGGAAATCCAGTCGCCTGCCGACCGGTCCCTCGGCAGTCAGTGTCTGGCTCACCTCGTGAAGGTGACTTCGTACCCGTACCAGTTCTTCCGTTGTGTCGGATCTCTCGGCAGCCAGGGCGACCTCGGTAGTCACCCGGGGTACGTCCAGTTCAATGCCGCGGCCGAAGGCGCTCAAGCGCTCCGCCAGCCGGGCGCGGCATTCTTCGAGCGCTCGCGGCGCGGCCATGCTAACCTCTTCCATAAGTTGCCCGAGCCGAGCCAGTCTATGTGCCAGGTCGCGGTGAAGTCGTTCCCCCTCGCGCCGGCGCATG
>DBBB01000080.1 GCA_002291985.1 Firmicutes bacterium UBA995 | reverse complement strand
ACAACCTTACGGACGACCGTGTCGACATCGGCGTCCGACAGGCTGATAGGGAGACGGAATCGTGCTAGAAGCTTCTGGAGCTTCTCGGTCCCGACAAGTGCACTCTGACCCGTCGCAACGAAGAGGATTCGGGATCCGAACCGCTTTGCACAGACCTCGGCAACCTCTTGAACACCGTAAGCTGCATGGGGAAGGGTCTCGACATACTGCTGCACCTCGTCCAGCACGATCAGGGTGCCGGGCAGCTTGCCGTCGCCTCCAAGCGCTTCCTCGATGGCTGTTGCCATGTCCACGTCGGAGATATCACTGGGCCGCGAAAACTGCGCCTTGAGCAAGGCATGGGCCCCTTGTTCGTTTGCCGCGAAGCCAGGATTTGCCTCGAGCAAGGCCCTGGCGAGGACGGGCGAGACATAGAGGTGGTTGAGCTCGCGGTCAAAGCGACGACCTGCCCGTTCTACCGCCTGCCTGACAGGATCGTAGAGCTCGTTCCGCTTGAGGAAGAGAACGAACCGGGCCTCGGCGTAGTCCTCGGGCAAGCCGGCAGAACGGAAGACAATGCCGAGCAGCGCAAGCCGGACGCTATCGCCGGCGCGTGCGCCAAGCTTACCGCCCGCAGCGTGGAGGCCACCGAGGCGTTTGCCTTGGGTGGAAAGCTCTGACAGCAGCGCCCCGATCTCGTTCGGAAGATCCGCCAGACCCCGGGCGGTGGCGCCGTCTGGAAAGTGGAAATCCGTCCACAGAAAGCGTAGCATCTTTACCAGGTGCGACTTACCGCTGCCGAAAAAGCCGCTCACCCAGACCGCCGGCTGCTCCTCTCGACCGATGTTGGTCAAATACGCCGAGAGAATGCCCTCAAGCCCCCTCGCGTACTGACCTTCGCACACAAAGGTCTCAAGCTCGTACCGAAGGGTCCGCAGTTCCTGCTCCGAAGCCGGCTCCACCACCTCGGCGACACCCTGGTTGACAAGGCGGTGCTCCAGCGGATCCTTGAGGAAAACGTCCCGATTCTTCATGAGCTCTCCAGACCTCCTGTAGCCGTGATCGGGACCGCGTGATAGTTCCAGCCATCCCGGGCGTCGAGCAAGCGGTAGTTATTGTCCTCGTATGCGCCCGGGAAGAGGACCAGGAGCCGGCCGCAAATCGAGTCTTCCACCAACTCCATCAGTCTCGACACCCTCATGAACCCAAAAAGCGAGGCAACACCGCTGACGGCGACAACCATGTCCTCATCCGCTGCTGCGAGCTCCTGCCGGACAAGGCTGGCCACGAACCCTTCAAAGTCCGGGTGGGGGTTCCGAAGGTCCTCGGGGGATTCGAAGTACGCCTCTCGGTAGTCCTGCGCCGCCATCCAACGGGCGAAAGCATCCGTCAAATCGCACCGTCGCCACCCGTGTCCAGCCTGTCTGGTTGCGAACTCAAAGTCTAGCAGGCGCAGCCGCAGGCGGCGCTCATCTGAAGGCTTGTAGACCGCGAACCAGATGCGTTGCGGCCCAGCTACCGCCTTGTCCCATGGCAGGGACACGTAACGAGCATACGCAGTGCACAGTGCCTCAATTCGGTTCACCGACGGCCTCCTGTTCTTCGCGCGTCAGTAGCTTCGGGAACCGCACCTCCATGACGGCGCCGGCACGGCGAAAATCGATCCAGCCGCGTTGTGCGGCTACTGCAGCAAGCCGGTACAGGGTCTCCGGAGGAGGGTCCAGCAATTCTGCCCAAAACGATGTGAATAGCAGCTGGCCGCGGATACCCGTGAGTCGGCCGAGGAGAAGCGCATAGACACCCGCTTCGGGCGAGACTGCCGGATGGGTTCTGGTGCGCACTTTGCCGCCCGTGAGGTGGCCCGATTGTGTCCACGAGGAGCACAGCCGATTCCCAATGGCCTTAAGGTTGGTCGGGCTGAAGCGGTCCGGTGCGATCTCGGCAGTGACCTTGGCAAAATCCTGGGGTCCGACCAATTCGCCTTCTCGCGATTCAAGGATTACCCGAGCACTCGAGCGCAGGATGGGGTCGCGCGTGCATGCCAGCAGCAAGGCCAGCAACGGGCGGCCTGCTGGGCTTTCCTCCCAGAGCTTTCGCAAGCAGCGAAAAACCGTGATCCGCGGATCGAGGCCATAGAGCGCGCGGAGTTTCTTCCATGACTCAAGCCTTGTCGAGGCAGTTGCCTTGCCCAGGGCGTTTTCTTCCACGATGGCATCCCGGTAGCTGTGGGTGGTAGCATGAACTGGTGTTACCTCAAGAAGCTGCCGCAGATCCCCGAGCATGATACTCCGGCTTCCATGGACACCTCGGTCGCCGGAGCGAAAACCGAAGCGCGACAAATCAGTCGGTACACGCGAAATGTCTCTTGACGGCAGGCTGTTGCGGGTCAACATAGTCGGCTCACCCACACTTCGGTTAATCGAAAGGCATAGCTTCCCGGCACCCGTACCAAATCAGGTTAGCGGTGCTCAGGAAAGGCACGCCGAGGTTCGATATGACCGTGAAGGAGCTGACTCATCTCCTCAACGACGAACTCACCAGCTCTAAGGTTGCCTTACGTTTACGGCTACCCACTGATGGTTTCTCCGCCGGAGCCAAGCTTTCCTCCGATCAGAATTCCGCTCCCACGGTCGCGTCATTGTGTTGGGGGGCCAGTTTACCGCTAGACGAGCTAACTAACCGCTTCCAGCTCGACTCCCCGGTTCGCCGGATAGCCGGTCAACGCCTCTTTGATTGGGAAGCGCTTGTCCGCCAGTGCCAGGTGCTCGTCGCTCAGGTGGGGGCGGTGGCCGGCTGATGCGGCAGTTCCTATGGCCACCCCCATCATGCCCAGGCACGTGTTCTGGAGTGCCGCCCACAT
>DBBB01000174.1 GCA_002291985.1 Firmicutes bacterium UBA995 | reverse complement strand
GTCCCATCGAGCCGCCGACGTCTCGTAGTCCGTCTATGGCCGGATGTGTCAGGAGCGCGGGCGCGCTTCTGCCGGATACCAGACAGACCATTCCCCGCCCGGTATCGCCTGCCAGGGCCGCCCGGAACTGCTGCCACCAATCATGCCAGGCATGTGACTCGACAGGGTAGGCTCCGCCAACCTGGAAAGTAACCTTCTCGCTCGGCCGTGCCCCGACCCGCTTCAGCGCGGCCTGTAGCTTCTCAAGTGAGTTCTCGTCATCGAACACCCGGCCGAGCGCACCCAACTCCGGCATTACCGCTGCTGCGTTACGCAGAAGGCCAATGAAGTACGTGTGCTTCTCCTGCGCCTTCTCGTCCGCTGCGCCATCGCCGTAGAGTGCGACAACCTCAGCCGTCTCTACCAAGAAATGGCTCTTGGTCGTGCCGCCCGCGAGCATCTCGGATGAGGACAGGTCAGGGCATAGAGGGAAAACCTGTCCTCTGTTCCTTCTCTGCCCCACGTCGCCGATCTCGACCACATCGAGGAAACGACTACTCCGGTCGCAGACGATAGCCCATCGCACTGTCTTCGGTTTCAGCCCGGGGCCAGGTAGCTTGTGCTTCTGAGCATAGTCGGCCAGCAGTTCAAGCATGGACGCCTCCTGCTGGGGCCTTGAGGACGTCGTCGCTCTCATACGGCGGGACACCAAGTACTCCATTACGTACCGCCGCTCGAAACAGGCTTATGCTCAGCGTGCCCTCAGAGTCGCCC
Organism: Firmicutes bacterium UBA995; assembly: GCA_002291985.1. Classification (GTDB taxonomy): domain Bacteria; phylum Bacillota; class Sulfobacillia; order UBA995; family UBA995; genus UBA995. The sequence continues at coordinate 2,448 of DBBB01000174.1, read as the reverse complement.
TTGCGGGACGTGTCGATCGCCTCGTGCGGCCGGGAAAGGTCAAAGACATCGAAGATCATCAGGCCGATGTCGAGGTCGAACGGCTTACGCTCAGGTGCCGGCGCGCCGACTTCGACCAGCTCAAAGTAGGCCGGGAACTCGCGGCAGCCGAAGTAAGGCTGGTAGATGCACTTCCCGTGCGCGGCCCTGCGCCTGAACTGCTCTTCGAATCCGGCCTGCCTGTCCTCAAACCCCGGCCACGGCCGTATTTCGGCATGCAGCCGATAGCGCACGTCCCGCAACGCCATTGTCTGGCGCTGGGTCCTGCCTTTGTCGCGCGACTCGCTGCCGTCGGCCCAGATCGGCTCGGGCGGCGACGTGCCACTCATCCACTGCTGCACGTTTTTTGTGCTAACCCTGTCCTTGACCTCGTTTCGGCGTAAGGCGATGTACTGGGGAGGAGCGAGCACCTCGATGGCCGTGACCTGCCAGCGGAACTCCCGCGGCTTGCAGTAGATGGCGTCGTAGATGCCGCGCACTGCCGACGGGGTCGGTACGGGGTAACTGAACCGTTCCACCTTAAGTTCGGGGCGGGTGAAGCAGGCAAACTCGCCCCACACATCCAACGCCTGATCTTTGGCTCTCACCATCCCTCCTTGCATGACCTCGATTCCCTCAGCCAATCAAACAGTGCATTGACTCCGGCGGGGACAGGCCTGTCTTGCCGTCGTAGTGCTTCGGGCACAGGTAGATGTACCAGTCGTCTACTTCGCGGTCCCGATCGCAGCGCACGGGCTCCAGCCAGTCCCAGACGGGTCCCTGACGGTTGCCGCGGTACACCCCAATCGCGTGTGGCCTTGCCGAGCGAGTCCACTTGCGGCTGATGCCCTCGCGGCGGACGGCTCCGGCAAGCTCGTCGTAGATGTCCTGCTTGTACGGCACGAGGACGTTGATGCTGGAGTCGGGTATGAGCCGGTAGTGCTCAGCTACTTGGACGAAGTCCCGTCGGGCGATGGCGTCCAAAAGCGTTGCGTTCCGGTCCTCGGGCCGGGCAATCGCATAGAGCTGGCGATAGTACTCGGCGTACAACTCCGGGTTGTCAACGTCCAGCGTTCGACTTGCGGCAATGAGCCGGGCGACAGCCGCCGCCTGACGGTACGCGCCTTCTGGGTACGCCTCTTCGTCGGGGATGAACACGTGTAACCGACCGATGGCATGCTGGCCGTTCCGGTTGCATCGGCCTGCAACTTGGGCGATGCTGTCGAGCGGACCCCATGCGCGGAACGCGACCGGGAAATCCACGTCCACGCCAGCTTCAACGCACTGAGTCGAGATGAGGCGACAGGGCTCACGATTCTCCAACCGAGTGCGGATCTCAGCGAGCACGGCTCTCCGGTGCGCCGGGCACATGTTGGTCGAGAGGTGAAACAAGTCGGCGTCGCCACCAAGACGATCGCGCACCTTGGCAAAGAGGCAGACAGCGTGCCGCTTTAGATTGACCACGCACAGCGCTTGCTTACACGCATCGTCCGCCAGTCTGTCCGCGAGATCATCCCACGGCAGGCGCGAACCTTGCTCTGGCCACTCAACCATGGTTCGACGGACGCGGGCGAACAGGTTGAGTTCAGCTGGCACGACCTCTGCCGGCTGCCAGCCAGAGGAACACCACCTCCTCACATGCTCGTCGAGGTGGCTGAACGCAGGTTGGGTCGCTGTGGCAAACACGGCCGAGGCTCCATACCGCTCGGTGAGGCGCGATAACGCCGCAAGTGTCGGGATTACAAGGTCAGTTGGAAGGGTTTGGACCTCGTCGAACAGGATGACGCTCTGACCGAGGCGGTGCAGCTTGCGACAGGCTGACGGGCGGTTGGAGAACAGAGACTCCAGCATCTGGACGCTAGTCGTTACGACAATGGGTGCGTCCCAGTCCTCGCTCAGCTCGCGCTGACGGTCCTGGCCTGTGCCCTCTGCGTCATCCTGACCACGGGTCCCGGCGAGGCTGTGATGCTCGCGTACGTACCCCGGCCCGAAGTGCCCCGCCAGAGCGCTCCGGTACTCGCGTACGGTCTGGTCTATGATGTTCAGATAGGGGATGACTACGACGACCCGGCGTAGGTGGTGGACCGCCGCGTGCGTCAGGGCAAAGGCGAGCATGGCCAGGGTCTTACCGGAACCTGTTGGCGCCGTGAGGGTGAACTGCCCCGGTGGCCTCTCACCAGCAGCGAGGCAGGCGTTGAGGAGATCGGCACGAACCTTGTTGACTGTGTCCGAGGCACGGGACCGCGCTGCCTTGAGAGCGATGTAGGCCAGCACGACTTCGAGCGCTCGCGCCGGTTCAAGTACAGGCCCCGGCGCGCGATGCCCCTTCTCCTGCCCAGTGGAGTGGAAATGGGCCTCAGTCTCGATGAAGTCGGCGTCCACCAAAGCAGAGAACAGCATTCGAATGTCGAGCATCGCGGAGACGGGCTT
>DBBB01000175.1:3150-3300 GCA_002291985.1 Firmicutes bacterium UBA995 | reverse complement strand
CACGCACCATCATCGAGGCGGCCAGAAAACGCAACGGCTCAGGTAAGGAGCAGTTCTTCCCGGCGTTCCGGGAAAACCTGCCCCTGCGCCAGGCCATCGAGTTTTATGAGCATCCCCACGACTGGAGCCACCGCCTGGTGGCCGGCGACA
>DBBB01000175.1:0-2805 GCA_002291985.1 Firmicutes bacterium UBA995 | reverse complement strand
TGATGAACTCGCTGCTGGAAAAAGAGGGCATGGCCGGCAAGGTGCAGATGATCTACATCGATCCACCCTACGGCATCAAATACGGCTCCAACTTCCAGTCCTTCGTCAACAAGCGCGATGTGAAGGACGGCAAGGACGAAGACCTGACCGCCGAACCGGAACAGATCCGCGCCTTCCGCGACACCTGGGAACTGGGCATCCACTCGTACCTGACCTACCTGCGCGACCGGCTGTTGCTTGCACGGGAGCTGCTGACCGAGAGCGGCAGTATCTTCGCGCAGATCAGTGATGAAAACGTGCAGTACGTTCGCGCCTTGATGGACGAAGTGTTCGACCCGACCAACTTCATGTCCCTGATCTCGTTCAGGACGAAGATTCCGCTCAACGCGGCGCATCTTCCGAACATTGCGGACTACCTGATCTGGTATGCGAAGGACAAGATGAAGGTGAAGTTTCGCCGGCTGTATGCTGGGCGCGACTTCGGCGTTGATACGCAGTTCTCCTCGGCCCTGCTGCCGGCGGGTGAGGTGGTGAAGGCCGAACAAGTCCCGGGGGAACACGCAAAGTCAGCGCGATACTTCAGCCTGATCGACTTGATGGCTTCAGGGTATGGGGAGTCATGTCATTTCGAGTTCGAACTAGAAGGACGCCGTGCCTATCCCAATCCCACCACGAGTTGGAAGACCAACCCGGATGGAATGTCTCGCCTGCTCCTAGCGGACCGCGTTCGCTGGCTGAAGTCGGTGCCTCGCTACGTGTTCTATGCGGACGACTATCCGGTCGTGCAGATCACGAACCAGTGGGTCGACACCCAGGGTGCAAGCGGAAAAACCTATGCGGTTCAGACTGCGGACAAGGTGATCCAACGCTGCCTCCTCATGACCACCGACCCTGGCGACCTGGTCTTCGACCCTACTTGTGGCAGCGGCACCACGGCTTATGTGGCCGAACAGTGGGGCCGGCGCTGGGTCACCTGCGACACCTCGCGCGTGGCGTTAACGCTGGCAAGACAGCGCCTGATGACCGCCATCTTCGACTATTACGAACTCGCCCACCCGCAGGAGGGCGTGGGAAGCGGCTTTGTTTATAGGACCGTGCCGCACGTGACGCTCGGCTCCATCGCCAATAACCCGGAGATCGACGGCATCTATGCGCGCATACACCCAGGCGTAGAACAGGCGCTTACAGCGTTGAACCAGGCACTGTGCACACATCCGCCGGCGCCGTTTCCCGTGACCCAGGGCGGGCGCGCCGGGCAGTCGGTGGATTTCCGCAAGCCCGAAGCCGAGACGGTCAAGCTCCCTTCCGGTCAGGATGCGCCGGTCGGGGCGCTGCTGGAATGGGAAGTTCCGTTCGAGTTCCCGGACGACTGGCCGCAGAAAGCCAGAGCCGCTTTCGACCGCTTGCACCAGGCGCGGCGCGCCATGCAGAAAACCATGGATGAGGCCATCGCCCGGCACGCGCAGCAGGAAACGCTCTACGACCAACCGCTGGTGGACCGCAAGAAAAAGCGCATCAGCGGTCCGTTCACGGTGGAGGCTGTGCCGGCGCCGGCGGTTAGGTCGGTGGAGGAGATTTTAGAAGACCAGCCGCAACCTGCCGATGTTTCCATCGCCCGCTCCGGCGAAACACTCCGCCAGGCCGAATGGCGCGACGAACTCTTGCGCACCGGCATTCGCGGGAAGAAAGGGCAATACATCCGCTTCGCCCGGCTGGAGCCGCTGCCCGGCTGCCGCTGGCTCCACGCCGACGGCGAGACCCGGCCCGGCAAGGAAGGGGCCGACTCAGTGCGCGAAGAAGGCACAGCCTACGCGCCCCAGCGCATCGTCGTCTCCTTCGGCCCGGAGCACGCCCCGCTGGAACAGCGCCAGGTGGCCCACGCCATAGAAGAGGCGCAAACCCTGGTTCCCCGACCCAAACTCATCGTCTTCGCCGCGTTCCAATTCGACCCGGAGGCGGCCAAGGATATCGACGAAACCAACTGGCCGGGCGTCACCCTGCTAAAAGCGCAGATGAACGCCGACCTCCTGACCGACGACCTGAAGAAGAAACGCGCCAGCAACGAATCCTTCTGGCTGATCGGCCAGCCAGATGTGCAGGTGGAGCGCCTCGCAGAGGGCGCGGACAAGGGCAAGTACCGCGTCTCAGTGCATGGTTTCGACTACTACAACACCCGGACCGGCGGCATCGAATCGGGGGGCGCGGACAAAATCGCCGTCTGGCTGCTGGACACCGACTATGACGGCAGAAGCCTCTTACCACAGCAGGTCTTTTTCCCCATGGCCGCAGAGAACGAGGGCTGGGCGAAACTAGCCAGGAACCTCAAGGCTGAGATTGACCCCGACCTGATCGAAGCCTACCGCGGCACGGTTTCCCTACCATTTGAGCCCGGGGAGCATCGGCGCATCGCCCTAAAGATCGTGGACGACCGGGGCATCGAGAGTTTGAAGATCCTGGAGGTGGAGTGATGGCGCAGACCACCATCGACCGCCTCATCATCAACTCGCCCTACGAGGAACCGGCACGCCACTGGCGCTACGAGCGCGAAACGCGGTTGTTCGACCTGGTGGCAGGCCGCCGTCCTGCGGGCTACGTGGTGGCGTCGGAAAGCTCCAAAGCCTTTGACGATCCCGGTAGATTCATCGCGATTCCCTTGGTTAACCATATTCGCCCACGTGTCAGCTCCTGGCGCGAGGCGGGCTACCCCGGGGTCACCAGCATTACCAAGCGGCTCTTGGAGCACTGGCGTGACCCGGAAGAGTTCGAGACGCGCCGCTTCTTCTTCTGCCAGTTGGAAGCGGTGGA
>DBBB01000160.1:13712-14177 GCA_002291985.1 Firmicutes bacterium UBA995 | reverse complement strand
CAGGCTGGCGGCGAGCAGGGAACCGGTACAGACGCGGTGGATCGGGCGGGGCAGCCCGCGGGCGTACTGAAAGCTCTCCCCGACCGCCTCGGGGGTAAAGACCGGCGCGCTGCGTCCCACCACCTGCAGGTGGTGGCGGATGTACTCCCGGGTTTCCGGAGCGGTGAGGCCATTGAGGTGGTAGCGCACGGTGAGACGCTGGGTGAGTTCCCTGGTGCCCGCACAGCACGCCGAGCTGTTGGCCATCCCCTTGCACCGGTTTGAGAACTTGGGGCCCTCCCTGGGGGGAGAAAAGGCCTTTCGTACCACCAAGTCCGTGCTGGGCAAAGCACGCACCGTCGTGGTCACCTACAACGAAAGCCTCTGCACCGGGCAGCATCAGGGGCTATGCCAACACCTCAAAAAGGCGGTACAGGGTCTGCGGCAGTTGCAGAAGAAACTGGCCACTCCGCGCCGTGGCGGCCA
>DBBB01000160.1:9858-13296 GCA_002291985.1 Firmicutes bacterium UBA995 | reverse complement strand
CGCCAGCTCTTGCGGGTGGAACTCGACTTTGACTGCCAGCCGCCGGTACTCACCTACGCCATCGACCCTGCTGCCTTCCATACGGTCATCCAGACCCACTTCGGCAAGAGCATCCTCTTTACCGACCAGTCCGACTGGAGCACCGTGGACATCATCCGGGCCTACCGAGGCCAGGAGGCTGCCTTCCGCCGGCTCAAGGACCCCCACTTCGTCTCCTGGAGTCCCAGGTTCCACTGGACCGACCAGAAAATCCGCGTCCATGCCTTCTACTGTGTGCTGGCCCTGACCCTGACCTCCCTGCTCCAACGTGCCGTCCACCAGCTCGGGTTAGCACTGAGTATCGATGCGCTCCTGCACACCCTGAGCGGGATCCAGGAGGTTGCCGTCATCTACCCCGAATCCGCCCGTCGCAAGGGCAGCATCGTGCTCAGGAAGACCACGCCTGAGCAGAAGCAGCTCTTTGACTTGCTCAAGCTCAGGCGTTACACCACCGCTTCTAGTTAACCCTACACTTCTCCTCCCAAAACAGCCTTCTGTCCAGGCCAAATACTCATCACGACTCACTAACTCGGTAAACTAGGGCTAGCCGTACCGCCTCAATCCGAAACTGAGGCGGGTACGGTGGTTTAGCTCCTGTCATCTGGACACCTCCCGTCCCGATATGATCAAGTCCCGGATGTCCACCAAACCGGGGCCGGCCCAGATGGCATCGCCGATTCGTCCGGTGGCGAACTTGGCCAGTTGCTGGTCCAGTTGCAGGCGTCCGCCGGGGCCGGCCGATCGTTCTCTACCCAGTCCAACACTTCCCGGATGCTTCGGGGACGCGCATTGGCACTGTCCTGCTTGTCTCCCGGCCGGTCCCCCTGGTCGTAACTGGCTGGCTCTGTTCAGCATACATCCTTGGTTTGGCGGCGGCCATTGGACCGTTTCTTCCAGCAGGCAACGGCCACACCGGGGGAAGACTGCCCGCGATCTTAGCGCGGGGCGGGCCTTGCAGTTGCCGGTTACCACGGGCATCCTTCCTGCGCCTAGGCTGCCGCCGCTCCCAGAGCAGGCTGTGGCAGCCGGGGGCTCGCCCTCATCAACGGGACCCGCCCCGGGTGGGTCGGCCAGGCAATACACTCGTGAGGTCGTTGCGGAAGTGGCGGGGTCCCGGCCTTTCTCCATTCCTATGGGCTACCCGGGTCATACAGGGATATGCCGACGGCCCGGAGAAGACCAGGTCTGGAAGCTGCCGGAGCGGTCGCCTCCTACCTAGCTAGGGGGGTGACTGGGATCGAATCCATGCCCGATGGCCCGGTGAGGGAGCCGGCACCGCCTGCGGGCGGCCCGCGGTTACCGGAGGAGGCTCTCCAGCCGGCCGGCGGCCCCGGCAGTGGGGCCGTACCGGGCGGAACGTTCGGAAACTGCAGGGCATCTTAGGCCACCGGAACAGCCCCTTCGACGGGTGCGCCGCCTACGGCGGCAGGAGAATCCGGCCCTAGACTGGTGCAAGCGGGTCTTCCCGCAGTCAAGACGGAGGTGTTCATCGGGTGCATGCCCTCGAGAAGATCCTGGCGGCGGCATCGGACCGGTCTTCCGTATCACCGGGCGAGATAGTGAACGCCAAGGTGAGCATGGCCGGGGTCAACGACCTCTATCTCCAAGTGATCAAGTCCTTCCGGGCCATGGGCGGTAGTAGAGTGCGGGAACCGAGCCGGGTGGTCTTCTTCTTGGACCACTACGCCCCGGCCCCCACCATCCAGTCGGCCGCCAACCAGAAAGTGATGCGCGAATTCGCCCGGGAGCAGGGCATACCTCACCTCTTTGACATCAACACCGGCGTCTGTCACCAGGTCCTACTGGAGGCGGGCTTGATCCTCCCCGGGGACCTGCTCGTTATCACCGACTCGCACACCACTACCCACGGCGCGCTCGGTGCGTACGGTACCGGCGTGGGAGCCACCGATCTGGCGTCGATCCTGGTCTCGGGTGAGATCTGGCTGCGGTGTCCGGAAATCGTGCGCATCGACTTGGAGGGGTGCGTCTCTCCCGGCACCATGGCCAAGGATCTGGTCCTTTACGTCCTCGGTCGAGTGGGAGCCGACGGCGCGATCAACCAGGCCATCGAATACACGGGCAGCGCGGTAGAGCAGCTGCCGTTGGAAGAGCGTATGGTCCTGTGTAACATGGCGGTGGAAATGGGCGCGGAGACCAGCTACATTGTCCCCAGCCCCGAGATCATCGCCTACCTCCGTCGCCTCGCTCCCTCCAGGGAGTTCCAAGTGCCCGAGACCAGCCCCGGGTATCAATATGCCGAGGTCAAATGGTTCTCCGTCGCCGGCCTCGAACCGCAGGTCGCGGTCCCGCACAGCGTCGACACGGTGATGCCGGTGGCCGGCGTCCCGGACACCCCGGTAGACCAGGGGTTCATCGGCACCTGTACCGGCGGTAGGCTGCATGACCTGGAGGTGGCGGCGAGGATCCTGCGCGGACGACAAGTCTCGCCTCGTTGCCGCCTGGTCCTCATACCGGCCTCCTCCCGGGTGATGTTGGAGGCCGTGAAATGCGGCATCCTTCAGGACCTGCTCACGGCGGGGGCCACCATCTCCACTCCGGGGTGTGGTCCCTGCCTGGGAGCGCACCAGGGGGTGCTTGCCCCGGGCGAGACATGCGTGAGCACGTCCAGCCGGAACTTCCCGGGCAGGATGGGTAGTACCGAGGCCGCCATCTACCTTGCATCCCCGGCGACGGTCGCCGCGAGCATGGTGACCGGCCGCCTCACCGACCCCAGAGAGTTTCTGTTCGGGACTGATGCATGCCTCTGAGAGGTCAAGCTAGCGCCAGAGTTGCGCGGTCTGAGCACAGGATTTCACCGCAAGAAGGGACTAGATCGGCGGATGCAGATATGAGGCAACAGAGTGGGCGATGATGGGGGGAGGCCTGCCCTCTGGCCAAAGCATCCGATGCTCAAGTCTGGTTGTACGGACATCATTTCCCACCCCAGAAGCTGCCAGAGCTCCGGGAAACGGGAAGCAGGTTTCCCAAGGTAAGCCGGTAGGAGCCGGCGAAGACCAGCTGCGACAAGCTGGACTGGCTGGCCCGATCGGTCAGTACAAGATCGCTTGGTGCCCACAACTGTTGTATAAGCTTGAAGCATAGGGTGTGGTTCGCCTGCCGGCCAAGCAAGCGGACCAGATCCGGGACCTGAGGGCATGGGTGCCCCCGTCTGCGGACGGATGCGCTTCCCGCCAGAGAAGGCCACGCAACCGCACGTGTGCCCGCCGGACTGGAGCCGGTGCGGGGCCGGGCAAGCATCCGGCTCTGGAACGAGTACGTCCATCGCTACCACAGCACCAGCTCGGGTTGGCATAGCTGCCGCCGGAGCCGGCCAGGGACCGTGCATTACCTACCGGTTCCTTGCGCAACCTACCCGCCTCCGGATGAAAGGGCGGCTGT
>DBBB01000160.1:7943-9468 GCA_002291985.1 Firmicutes bacterium UBA995 | reverse complement strand
AAGAAAACGAACCCGGATTGACTTTGCGTCAACTCCCGGTTACGATGGGTCTAATCCCGGATGGTCGAGCATCCGCGCGCCCTGGCGAGAGCCATGCATAAGCTCAGCGGTGGCCAGAGGAAGTGTTGAGGCAGCAGAAAGGCTGGGCCCATCGGCACCCGACCCGTGCCCATGCCCGAGCAAAGAACCTCCGGCGGGACGCATCGCACCAGGCCACGACCACCATGGCCCAGACCACGGCCAGGTGATCATCGAGAACCCGGAGGTGCGGAACCTGACTCGGCACGCGGCAGGTAGGGCGCGCCGCGAAGGCTGCTCTCGACCGGGCGTTGCTTGACGCCTGGTGGGGAGAGTTTGCCGCCTGGTCTCTTGCCGGGCGAGGGTGGATGGCTGCGAGGTTGTGGCCAGCGACCCCGCTTACACCGGCCAGCGGTGTGCCGCCGGTGGGCGCGTGGCTGCGGACGAGCGGCCGCGCCGTTGGTATGGCGGGGTTGGTCCTGCCGGCCTGGGACGAACGCCGGCTTCAATGCGGCCATTTCAACAGCTTGGGCGCCGGGGAGTTGCCCGGACACGCCGGACGCCTGGACGGTGAGCGCCGGGTTCGTGGTGAAGCAGGCATCGGCGGTAGCATCATGATGGCTGCCGTTTCGAGCAACAGATAAGAGGGTGTTGCTTGTGCTCAGGGGTAAGACTTACAAGTTTGGGGACAACATCGATACCGACCAGATCTACCCCGGCCGGTATCTCGAGCTCACCGAGCCGGGTGAGATCGCCGGCCGGGCCATGGCCGGTTGCCGGGCAGGCTTCACGGCTGTCTTCGAGACCGGCGGGATCATCGTTGGCGGGCGGAATTTCGGGTGCGGTTCCAGCCGCGAACATGCCGCCATCGCCCTGAAACACCTGGGCGTGGCGGCGGTAGTGGCGGAGTCCTTCGCCCGCATCTTCTTCCGCAACGCCATTAACCTCGGTCTACCGGCCATCAGGTGCCCCGGCATTACGGCAGCGGTACATGAGGGCGACCTCATCGAGGTAGACGTCGTGACAGGCTCCGTCGTCAACCTCAGTCAGGGCGGTCGAGAGCTGCGTGGAGAGAAGCTGCCCCAGTTTGTGCTGGCCATCCTGGCTCACGGAGGCATCATCCCCATGTGGCAGCAGCGATTGCGGTAACGCCGGGCATCCGGGACGACAACGTGGTGCGGCTCGGAGGTGCACCGGGTCTGACCCCGATCCGTACTTCTGCCAAGCAGAGGCGCGGCTATCCCCCGGCTCCGCACCCCCCAACGCAACGGCCGAAGCCAGGTCGCCCCTAATCCCCAACCTGTAGAGGTCCGCCAGGACTAACGTGTAGTCTCTCACCCAACCCCAAACGTCACCGAACGCTTTTGGCGTTGGTAGCCTCCTACGTCTCTAGCTGCCATCACCTGCCTCCACTGGCCTGCCGTCGACCGTACGTCCCTACCTGAAAGCGGCGGTGGGGAGCCGTCCTCGACCCGGGTGAGGACCTAAGGATCGAGTTGGGGCAGAC
>DBBB01000160.1:0-7547 GCA_002291985.1 Firmicutes bacterium UBA995 | reverse complement strand
TTCCCTGCCGGGTTGCCGATGATCTTGACCGCAAACTACCGAGACGATATGCTGTTATACGGGCATACCCATATGGGGTAGTTAAAGGAGCCGCGAGCATGACCAGGGAAGAGGGCGTCCCGGCGCCTCCGATCCGGGAAGTTCTTACCATAACCGGTATGACCTGCGCTGCGTGCGCCTCCCGGGTCGAGCGGGCCCTGGCGGTCCGGCCCGGGGTACGCGGCGTCACCGTGAACTTGGCTACCGGAAAGGCCACGGTAGAGTATGAACCCGGGCTACTGGATGCGCAGGAGCTGGCCCGCACCGTGGAGGAGGCAGGCTACGGGGTGATAGCGCCCGAGGAGAGGGTGGTCCTGCGCATCGGCGGCATGACCTGCGCCGCCTGCTCCCAGCGGGTGGAGCGAGCCCTGGCCCAGGTACCCGGGGTGACCTCGGCGGTGGTGAACCTGGCCACCGGCAATGCCACGATTGTCTACGACCCGCGGAGGACGGGCCGTCGCCTGCTCGGAGACGCCGTTCGCCAGGCCGGGTACGGAGTATTGCCGGGCAGCGAGACTGTCCGGGATGATGACGCGGCCATGCTTCACCTCAAGCAGGCCGCCCGCCGCATGTGGTTCGGGTGGATCCTCACCCTGCCCAGTCTGGTGTGGATGGCCATCCCCATGCTCTTTGACGTCAAGCACTTCGACCACCGGGCCATGAACATAGGCTTGTTACTGCTGGCATCTCCGGTGGTGTTTGTCGCCGGCCATGCTACCTTGACTGGGGCCTGGCGGGTGGTGCGGCACGGCAGCGCCAATATGGATGTCCTCATCAGCCTGGGTACGCTGGCGGCCTACTTCACCGGCTTGGCCGTGTTCTTCGTACCCGTGGAAAACTACGCGGGCGTGGCGGCCATGCTCATGTCTTTCCATTTAATCGGCCGCTACCTGGAAGCCCGGGCCCGGGGCCATGCTTCCCAGGCCATCCGCAAGCTTTTGGCCCTGGAAGCCAAGACGGCCACTCTGATCATCGAAGGCCAGGAGCGTGAGGTCGCCCTGGAGGAGGTGGAGGTGGGCGACATCATGCTGGTGCGTCCCGGCGCCAAGGTCCCCACCGACGGCATCATCGTGAGCGGCGAGAGCAGCCTGGATGAATCCATGGCCACCGGAGAGTCCATGCCGGTGACCAAGGGTCCGGGCGACCCGGTGATCGGCGCCACCATCAACCACCAGGGACGGCTGCAGGTGCGGGCGACCCGCGTGGGGCATGAGACCTTCCTGTCCCAGGTCATCAAAATGGTGGAGGAAGCCCAAGGCACCAAGGTGCCTATCCAGGAGTTTGCCGACCGGGTCACGGCCGTGTTTGTCCCCATAGTACTGGGGCTGGCCCTGCTCACCTTCGCCGGTTGGATGCTGCTGCCGGCCCAACTCCGGGCGGTGGCCGCGGTGGCCGCGCCCTTCCTGCCCTGGGTAAACCCCCAGCTCAGCGACCTTACCCTGGCTATTTTCGCCAGCGTGGCGGTACTGGTCATCGCCTGTCCCTGTGCCCTGGGCCTGGCCACCCCTACGGCCCTGATGGTCGGCGCGGGACTGGGCGCTGAGAACGGCGTCCTCATCCGCAGCGGTGAAGCCATCCAGACCCTGCGGGAGGTGCGGGTGGTCGCCTTTGACAAGACCGGTACCATCACGCGCGGCCGCCCGGAAGTGGTGGACGTCCACGCCTACCAGGAGTCCCCCGGGGCCTTGCTCTCCACTGCCGCCGCCGTTGAGGCCGGCTCCGAGCATCCCCTCGCCCGGGCGGTGGTGGATTACGCCCGCCTGCACCACCTCAGCTGGCCCACCTCCGACCAGTTCGAGAACCTGGCCGGCCGGGGCGTGAAGGCCCGGGTCCAGGGCGAGGAGGTGCTGGTGGGCAGCTTGCGACTGATGCAGGAGCACGGGGTGGACACCGGCGTCGCCGGAGGGGACGTCGAGGCCATGGAAGGCGCGGCCCGTACCGTGGTGGCGATAGCCCGGGGAGGACGGCTTGCGGGTGTGCTGGGAATCGCTGATGGTCTCAAGGCGGATTCCCGGGAGGCCATCGCCCAAATCCACGCCATGGGGATGGTCACCGCCATGCTCACCGGCGACAACCGGCGCACCGCCGAAACCATCGCCCGGGAAGTCGGCATCCATAAGGTGCTGGCCGAGGTGCTGCCCGGCGGTAAGGTAGACGCCATCAAAGCCTTACAGGGCGAGTTCGGCACCGTAGCCATGGTGGGTGACGGCATCAACGATGCCCCTGCGCTCACCCAGGCCAACGTAGGCATTGCCATTGGCACGGGCACCGACATCGCCATCGAAGCAGCGGACGTGACCTTGGTGCGGGGGAACCTGTCCGGGGTGGTGACGGCCGTCAGGCTGTCGCGGAACACCTTTGGGAAGATCCGGCAGAACCTGTTCTGGGCTTTCCTCTACAACGTGGTGGCCATACCCGTGGCCATGCTCGGGTTGATGCACCCGCTCCTGGCGGACCTGGCCATGGCGGCCAGTTCCATCACGGTAGTGACCAACTCCAACTTGTTGCGTCGCAGCCGCCTGCACTAACCGGCAGGCGGCTCCTCCTCCCGGCGCTCCACCGGGGCGAGGCTCACCGGACGCGCAGGCGCGATGGTGGAGATGGCGTGCTTGTAGACCATCTGTACGCGGCCGTCCGAATCCAGCAGGATGGTGAAGTTGTCGAACCCGCGAACCTGCCCTTTGAGTTGCACGCCGTTGACCAGGTAGATGACCACGGGCGCGTTATCCTTGCATACCTGGGTCAGAAAACCATCTTGCAGGCTGACCTGGTTCTTCACGCGGCACCATTCCCCCGGGTGGCACGAACATCACCCCAATTCTACTATGCACCCCAGCACGCCGCAACTCGCTCCCGGATGTGCTGCCCTGCCGACTGCGGCGTCAACTCACCCATGTCGAGCCATTCGATGCGGGAATCCCGCCGGAACCAGGTCATCTGCCGCTTGGCAAAACGGCGAGTGTTGCGCTTGACCAGGTACATCGCACGTTCCCGGGAGTACTCCCCTTCAAGGCAGGCCATCGCCTCCCGGTAGCCCAGCGCCTGCATGGACTGGTGCTCCCTTCGCACCCCGACGGCGCGCAAGCCGGCGACTTCCTCGAGGAGGCCCTCGGCGAACATCCGGTCGACGCGGGCTTCGATGCGTCGATATAGCTCGGCACGATCCCGGCTGAGGCCGAACATCAGGAGATGGTAGTTCGGCGGCGGTCTCCGCTCCCCCGCGTCCCTCCCCGCTATCTCCAGCGCCCGCAGGAGGCGGCGCCGATCGTTGGGGTGAATCGCGCCGGCCAGGTCCGGGGCCAGGCGCGCCAGTTCCCCGTGCAGGGCCGCCGTGCCCTCGCGGCCGGCATCGGCGGTCAGGCGCTCGCGGACCTCAGGCTGCGGGGGCAAGGGGGGAAAGTCGGGGTAGTCCACGACCGCGCTGATATACAGGCCGGCGCCGCCGACCAGCAGGGGGAGCTTGCCTCGGCGGTTGATGGCGGCGATGGCCTTGCGGGCCATGGCCTGGTATCGGGCCACGCTGAAGGTCGCGGTCGGCTCGACTACATCGAGGAGGTGATGGGGCGCCAGCATCCGGTCTTCGCGCGACGGTTTGGCGGTGCCTCGTTCGAGACCCCGGTATACGGTCATCGAATCGGCCGCCACGATCTCCGCGCCCAGGGGGATGGCCGCTTCCATGGCGACCTCGGTCTTTCCGGCGGCGGTAGGTCCGAGGATCACCACCAGGCGCGGGCGGTCAGGTTCGACCAAAGCGACGCTCCAACTCATCGCCACCGATTCGCAGCAACGTGGGGCGCCCGTGCGCGCAGGTCCCCGGCCTGCGGGTGGCGCCCAACTCCCGGGTGAGGGCCTCCATTTCCTCCCGGGTCAGTTCCTTGCCGGCCTTCAGGGCCGCCCGGCAGGCAGCCAGTAGCCGCCGCAGGCGGTCGATGTCGGTACCGCGTCCATCCCCTAGGCGCGCGAGGACCGCCCGCAGGAAGTCCGCGCTCGCCACATCGGCCACGGCCGCGGGCACGCCGCGAACGAGCAGGGAATTACCGCCGAAGGGTTCCAGGATGAAACCCGCCGCCTCCAATAGCTCCCGGAACTCGTCCGCGCCGGCTCGTTCGCCGGGCTGCAACTCGAGTACGGGCGGAATCAGCAGCAACTGGGTACCGCCGCCCGGGTTCTCCTCCGCCATGCGCTCGTAAGCGATGCGCTCGTGGGCGGCATGCTGGTCCATGAGATAGACGCCGTCCGGGGCTTCGAGTACCACGTATTTCCGGTGGACCTGGCCGACAACCCGAAAATCCCAGGAGTGTCGGATCTCGGCGTTGGCCGGCTGGTCCCACATGGCCGCCTGTTGGGAGCGGTCAGCATAGGCCGCCCCTCCCTCCGCCACCTCCGGGGGCGCCGACCAGAAGGGGCGGGCGGGCGCCACCCGACCCAGGGCGGCTTCCACCGCCGACCTCACCAGGCGACGGATGGCCTGAGGATCGCGGTGGGCGACGGTCAGTTTGGCGGGATGGACGTTCACGTCCACTTCTTCGGGCGGCAGTTCCAGCCAAAGGGTCCCCATGGGGAACCGCCCCGTGGGCAGCAGGGTGCGGTAGGCATCCTCGACTGCTCCCGCCACCACCCGGTCGCGCACGGGGCGGCCGTTGACCACGGTGGTGAGGGCAGACCGCCGGGACGCATGCACATTTGGTGGTCCCAGGTAACCGGTCACCGGGGGCGAGCACACCTCCACCAGTCGCGATGCCTCGGTGGCGCCCAGCACGGCGGCCACGGCGTCCAGCCTGCGGCCGCTTCCCGGACTGGCGAGGACTTCCCGCCCGCCGGAGGCCAGACGGACGGCCACCTCCGGCCGGGCGAGCGCCAACCATCCGGCGACTTCGGCCGCACGCGCGGCTTCCGCGCGGGCCGAACGGAGGCCGAGCCGACGCGGTGGTACGTTGAAGAACAGGTCTTCCACCACCACGCGCGTCCCCGGCGGGCAGCCCACTTCGCCGATGCCGAGGACCTGTCCGCCTTCCAGCCGGATCTCCGTGCCCGATGCCCGACCCGCCGGCCGGGTGGCCAGCGTCATCCTGCTGACGGCTGCGAGCACCGGTAGGGCCTCGCCGCGAAACCCCAGGGTCTTCACCGCCCACAGGTCCGACGCGTCGGCGATCTTGCTGGTGGCGTGCCGCTGGAAAGCCAGCTCCACGTCGTCGGGCTCGATGCCACATCCGTCATCGATCACCGTCACCCGCTCGCGGCCGCCTTCCTCGAGCATGATGGCGATCCGACGGGACCCGGCATCGATCGCGTTCTCTACCAGCTCCTTCACGACCGACGCCGACCCTTCGACGACCTCGCCGGCGGCAATCTTCCCGATTGTATCCCGGTCGAGCAGTCGAATCTTGCCCATGAGCCACCCCCCTCAGCGCTCGCCCCGCGCCTTCTCCTGCAGTCGATACAGGGTGTTGATCGCCTCCAGGGGCGTCAGGGTGAGGACGTTCAGCTCGCGCAACTCCTCCAGGGTCGGGCTGGGTGGCGGGGAGAACAACTGGTATTGCTCGACGGTTGACCGACGGGCAGGCGCGCGCTTGACCCCAAGCTGTCGTCCCCCTTCCAGCGACCGCAGGATGATCCGGGCCCGTTCGCGGACGGTCTCGGCGATCCCGGCCAATCGGGCGACGTGAAGGCCGTAGCTCCGGTCGGAACGGCCGCGTACCACCCGGTACAGGAACACCACGTCATCGCCCGCCTCCCGCACCGCAACCGTGTGGTTGACCACCCCGTCGACGTTGCCTTCCAGCTCTGTTAACTCGTGGTAGTGGGTGGCGAACAGCGTGAGCGGTCCCATGCGGGCCAGTTCCTCGGCGACGCTCCAGGCAATGCTAAGCCCATCAAAGGTGCTGGTGCCGCGGCCGATTTCATCCAGGATGATGAGGCTGTCCGGGGTGGCATGGCCCAGGATGTTGGCGACTTCCTGCATCTCCACCATGAAGGTGCTCGCCCCCCCGACCAGATCGTCCGAGGCGCCGATGCGGGTGAAAATGCGACGGACCGGTCCCAACCGTGCGCTCGCGGCGGGGACGAACCCTCCCATCTGCGCCATCAGGCAGATGAGCGCGACCATGCGGCAGTAGGTGCTCTTGCCCGCCATGTTGGGGCCGGTGAGGATGACCAGGCGCTCGCCCTGGCCGTTCAACGTGAGATCGTTGGGCACGAAGCCGCCGGGGAGGATCTGCTCCACCACCGGATGCCGGCCCTCCCGGATCTCTACCAAGGGCGAATCGACCATCACCGGGCGCACATACCCGTTGACCGACGCCACCTCGGCCAGGCAGGCCAGCACATCCGCGGCGGCGGCCGCGGCCGCCGCGGCCTGAACGGCCGCGCACTCGGCGGCAACGCGTTCCCGGAGCGCCACGAACAACTCGTATTCCCTGTCGGCCAGGCGCTCTTCCGCCCCCAGGATCATGGCTTCCCGTTCCTTGAGCGCCGTGGTGACAAACCGTTCTCCCCCGGCCAGGGTCTGCCGCCGTTCGAAGTCCGCCGGAACCTGGTCGAGGTTGGGTCGGGTGACCTCGAGGTAATAGCCGAAAACGCGGTTGAATCCCACTTTCAGCGACTTGATCCCCGTCCGCTCCCGTTCCCGGGCCTCGAGGGCGGCAACCCATTCCTTGCCCCCTTCGGCGATGGCGCGAAGGCGATCGACTTCCGCATCATGGCCCTCGCGGATCAATCCGCCCTCTCTCACGGCCAACGGCGGCGAGTCGACCAGGGCCGCTCGGATGATACCGCATAGCGGCTGCAGGTCCGGCAACGACCTCCCCAGGTCAGAAAGGAGGGGCGCGCTCATTTCTGCGAGCAGCGCTGCGAGTTCCGGCAACATGCCAAGCCCCGTGCCCAGGGCAAGCAAATCGCGGGCGTTGGCTTCGCCCACCGCTGCCCGCCCGGCGAGCCGCTCGAGATCGGGCACCCTGCGCAGGAGTTCGCGCAACCGTCCGCGCAGGAGCGGGCGATCGACCAACTCGGCCACCGCATCGTGCCGCGGGGCAATCTCCTTTAGCGACAAGCAGGGACGCAATACCCACTCGCGAAGCAGCCTGCCACCCGGGGCCGTCACCGTGCGGTCGATGACCCGGAGCAAGCTGCCGCGGCGGCCGCCCTCGCGCAGGGAACGCACGAGTTCGAGATGGCGGCAGGTGGTGGCATCCACCAGGAGGTGATCCGCGGGGGAACGCATGGCCAGCTGCGTGATCTGCCCCGCGCGTGAGGCGGTGTTCTCCCTGACATAGCCCAGCAGGACGCCCGCCGCCGCCGCCGCCAACGGCCGGTCCGTACAGCCGAGGGCCTCCAGCGATGAGCATTGGAAGTGTTCCTGGAGGAGCCTGGTCGAGGTCTCCGGCATGCCGGCCGCCGGATGGGCCTCCGCTACCCGGCCAGGGTAGATGCTCCGGAACAGGGCGATCAGGCCCGCGCCATTTTCTACCAGGATCTCCGCCGGCTCGAGCCGCGCGACCTCATCCAGCAGT
>DBBB01000086.1 GCA_002291985.1 Firmicutes bacterium UBA995 | reverse complement strand
GGTGGCCCACCTCTGCCATCCTCGCCCCTCGGCCAATGACAACGCATCGGGCGTGGCCGCGCTGCTCGAGGCGGCCCGGGCCATGAAGGTGGTGCTTGGCCGGGGCAGCCTCCCCGCGGTGCGCCGGACCGTTCGTTTCCTGGTGGTGCCCGAGTTGACCGGCACCTTTGCCTATCTTGCCTCCCGCGAAGAGCGCATCCCGCGAACCATGGCCGGGCTCAACCTGGATATGGTCGGCCAGCGGCAGGAGATGTGTGGCAGCACCCTCCAAGTGGAGCGGCCACCGCGGGCGTTGCCCGGCTTCGGGGGAGATCTGGCCGGCGCCGTGCTCGAGGAGTTGGCCAACGAAGGCGCCAATTTCGGCGGTTCCTCGCGCCTGGCCCTGTTCCGCCATGCCCGTACTTCCTTCTCCGGCGGCAGCGATCACGCCGTGCTGAGCGATCCCCTGGTCGGCGTGTCCTGCCCCATGGTGATCCAGTTCCCCGATCGCTTCTATCACACCAGCGAGGACACCCCGGACAAGGTCGACCCGGCCATGCTGGCCCGGGTAGCCTTGCTCGCCGCTACCTATGCCTTCACGCTGGCGACTGCCGGCCCCCAGGAGGCAAGATGGCTGGCACGGCGCATGACGTCCGAGTTCGGCCGCGAGCTTCAGGTGGCGCCGCGCGAGGCTTTCGGCAGGCTCCTTCGGGCGGGCGGGCAGGATTCTGCGGTCGATCTCGCAGTCGAAGCCGACTTTGCCCGCCGGCGTGTCGCTTTCCTTCAGGAACGCAAGTCGGCCGACCTGGCGACCTTGACCCGGCTGGCCGACCCCGCAGACCGCCCCGGGCTGCAGCAGTTCATCCAGCGCGAGGTGCAGGAAGTCCAGCGACAGACCCAGCACTATTGCCGGCAGCTTGACGACCTGGTCGGGTCGGGAGTGCACTCGGCGGGCAGCGATATCGCGAGACAGGAGCAACCTTCCCTGACTCCGCGCCGGCGCTGGCGGGGCCCGCTGTCGGTGAGCCAGCACTTCGGGCGACTGGCGCCGGAGGAACGACTGCGATGGCTGGCCTTCGAAAGGGACCACCGGCAGCTCGAGTTACATCGAAACCTCGCCCTGTACTGGACGGATGGTACGCGAACACTCGGGGAGATCGCCGATCTGGTGGAACTGGAGACGGGCAACCGGCCCATCGAGTACCTGGCGCGCTCCATGGAACTCCTCGCCAGGCTAAACCTGATAGACCTCTAGATCGCCAGGTGCTTCCAGCGACCGGCCCGGAAACGCGCCGTGAGCAGGGTGGCCCGGACGATGTGGTCGGCGGCCATGGCTACCCACGCTCCCGCCAGTCCTAGCCCTGCCAGGACGGCGAGCAGGTAGCCTAGCAGCACCCGCACTCCCCATATTCCCGTGGCGGTAGTGAGCAACGGCCATCGCGTGTCCCCGGCCCCCCGGAGCGACCCGGCCATGATGAAATTGACGGCCATGAAGGGTTGGCTGAGGGCCATGATGCGGAGCGCCTGGGCGCCCATGGCGACGACCTCGGGGTCTCGTGTATAGAGGCGCACGATCTCCTCGCCGAAGAAGAACAGCCCGGTCCCTATGACTGCCAGGACCAGTATGCCGATGCGGCGCGTTTCATAGGCGGCCTTTTCCGACCAGTCGGGGCGCCCCGCGCCGATGCCCTGCCCTACCAGCGTCGTGGCTGCCATGCCGAAGCCGAAGGAAGGCATGAAGGCCAGCCACTCGACGGACAACGCTATCTGGTGGGCGGCGAGCACGGCCGTGCCCAATCCTGCCACCAGGCGTACGAAGACCAGTTGCCCGGCCCGCATGACCAGTTGCTCGAGCGCCGCCGGTATTCCCACGCGGAAGACCCTGCGCAGCAGATCTGCCTTGGGCCGGTAGCTTTCCCGCAGGGAAAGATGTATCCGCCGCCGACCTGAGAAGAGGATCGCCAGCAGGAGCACGCCGGCCACCACCCGTGCTCCCGCCGTCGCCAGCGCCGCGCCCGTGACGCCCAGGGCGGGAAAACCGAAGTGACCGAAGATCAGCACGTAGTTGCCGGCGACGTTCACGACGTTGGCCACGGCGTTCACTTGCATGGGAGTACGCGTGTCCCCGGAACCGCGCAAGACTGCTCCCAGTACGAAGGCCAGGGTGACGACCGGCATCGACAGCATGATGATGCGAAAGTAGGCGGCGGCGAGTCCCTGCACTGCCGGCTCTGCGCCCATCAACCGGGGGACGGCAGGTGACAGAGCCCATCCCATCACTCCTACCAGCAGGCCAAACAAGAGCGTGACGACCCCTGCCTGACGGGCGACGGCATTGGCCAGTTCGCGGTCTTCCGCTCCCACCGCCCGGGCGACCAGGGCGGTGCTGCCGGAGGCCAGGGCTTGAAACAGCCCCAGCAGGAGGAACATGGGTTGGGTGGAGAGGCCGACTGCGGCGATGGCGGCCGGACCGAGCTGCCCCACCATGATCATGTCGACCATGTGGGTGAACGTCATCAGCAGCATCTCGGCCATGGCCGGCCAGGCGAGCCGGTTCACTTGCTGGCGCACGGGCAAGGCGACGGCACGCCGGGCGGCAACGGAGGTCATGCCGGGGGCGTCAGTCACCGGTGCCGCTCTTGGCAGCGCCAGCCCTGTTGCCGAGTAAGGCGCACAACTGCCGCAATGATGCGAGCAGGTGCTCCTGGTCGCCGGCCGCCATCCCCTCCAGCAGGGAGTCAAGCCAGTTGCCGCGAACCCTCCGGACCTCCTGCACCACGCGCAAGCCGGCCGGGGTCAGGCGAATGCGAACTACCCGGCGATCGCTCGTGCAACGGTCCCGTGTTACGTAACCCGCAGTTTCAATGCGGTCTACCAGGTCGGTAACGGTGCTGGCCGCGAGCAACAGCTTTTCGCAGAGGTCGCCCATCGTCA
>DBBB01000063.1 GCA_002291985.1 Firmicutes bacterium UBA995 | reverse complement strand
ACGGGGACGATGGGGGCGATGGGCCTGCACCGGCGGGCCGAGTACGTGTCCACCCAGGGGGCGGTGGGTGGTGACGGCCGCCGGGAACGGCACGTCGAACTGGCCGTACGGGCCCCCCTGCCCCTGGCCGACGCCCTGGTGCGACAGGCGGCCGTACAGGCCGGCGGCCTGGTTGCGGTGGCCCGGAACCCGGTAGAGGTGGGCTACCTGAAAGAGCACGCCGCGCCGGGGGCAATAAGCCAGGCTATCACCGTGGGGGAGCTGCTACTCGCATCGGCCCCGGGCGAGCGGGCGGAAGCGGCGGCTCGCCTGCTTGGCGGAGAACTGGTCGCGCAGGGAGAGGTCGTATCGCACCAGCTCGAAACGCGAGGCGGATTCGACGTCGGCCGCGTGGAAGTAGCATCAGACCGGGGTCCTTTCCGGCTAAGCATATGGAACGAGTACATGACCCTGGATGGACGGGAAGGACGCCTGGCCACTTTTCCCGATCTGATTGCCACCCTGGGCCCCGATGGCCTGCCGCTGATCAGTGCCGAGATCGAGGTCGGGGTAAGACTCTGCCTGCTGGTGGTACCCGCCGATCGGTTAGTGCTGGGGGCGGGCATGCGCGACCAGGAGCTGTTTCGGGTGGTGGAGGAGACGATCGGCGAGCCGGTGCTCGCCCATGCCTTCCCCCGTCAAGGAAGTACGTCAAGCGATGATCAAGGAGGTACGCGAAGCGATGAGCTTCCGGGTGATGTCCACGATTGAGTCCGCGCCGCTGGCTGCCGGTAAGATCTCTCCGGCGCCGGCAGAGCAACCCCTGCGTATCGGCGCCATCACCATCGGCCAGTCGCCGCGCAATGACGTGATATCCGAGATGCTGCCGTTCCTCGGGGAGACGGTCAACATTGTAGAGCGCGGACTGCTGGATGGCATGAGTGCCCGCGAGGTGCAGGCCATGAGGCCGGCGCCAGGCGAGGAGGTGCTGGTCAGCCGATTGCGCGATGGCACGCAGGTGTCCTTCTCCGCCGCCTGGGCCAGGAAGGCGCTTCCGGCGGCGATAACCGAGCTTGAAGACCTCGGATGTTACCTCATCGTACTTCTGTGCGCCGGCGATTTCTCAGGGCTATCCTCCCGCATACCGCTGGTGTTGCCGCATCGGCTGTTATTCCCCACGGTCAGCGCACTGGCGGGCAATCTGCACCTGGGAGTGATCGTACCTTCTGCCCTCCAGGTATCCGAAGCGACCGCCCATTGGGGGCCGGCGGCGGCCCGGGTCACGGCGGCCTGGGGCTCCCCTTACGGGGAAAGGCGCGAGATTGAAGCGGCCGCCCGGGAACTGGCGGCGGCGGGAGTTGACATCACCGTCTTGAATTGCATGGGTCACGACTTGCGGCATCGGGCACTGGTGCAGGGGGCGACCGGCCGGCCGGTGGTACTGGTCCGGACGCTGGTGGCGCGGGTCCTGGGCGAACTCCTGGGGGCGGCGCCGACCGCATGAGATCCCGGGTCAGGATCAGGGTCATCGTGCCCGTGCCTTTCCCGGCATGGAATGCCGGCGTACAACAAAAGGAAAGGACGGACGCCCATGGACTGGATTGAGCGCGACCGGATCGCCCCGGGGGTCGAGAACATGCTCGGGGTGAACCTCGGGCTGCGGCCGGGCGAGAGGGTGCTGGTGGTAACCGACGTGTTGGCGCCGGAACGCTGGCCGCAGTATCGCAGCGGAGAGCTTGAGGAGATCTTGCGCCGATCGTATCTGGCCCGCATGGTAGCAGAGGTGGCTGCGGAGGTCTTTCCGGGTAACCGGGTTGACTTCCACGCCTTCGAGGCCACTTGCCAGCCGGGCAAGGAGCCTCCGGCCGGGGCCGCCGCCCGGTTTCGCGAGACGGACGTGCTGGTGGCCATCGTATCTTTCTCGCTTAGCCATACCGCCGCCCGGGAGGAAGCCTGCCGGGCGGGGGTCAGAGTGGCCAGCATGCCCCGTTTCGTGCCCGAGATGTTCTACCCGGGCGGCCCCATGGCCGTCGACTACAAGGCCATCGCTGCGGAGACCGAGGTCGTCGCCGGCTGGCTTACCACTGCCAACACCGCCACCGTGCGTTCGCCTGACGGCACCGATATCCGGTTCAGCCTGGCCCATCGTCAGGGCCTGAGGGACAACGGCCTCTATGTCACGCCTGGTTCCTGGGGCAACCTGCCGGCCGGCGAGGCGTACATCGCACCCGTCGAAGAGTCGGCGGAAGGCCGGATCGTGGTGCGACGAGGGTGGTTTCCCGGTCTCCAGAAGGAGGACCTCACCCTGTCTTTCCGGCAGGGGGAAGTGGTCGAGGTGACGGGTGGCGGCGAGGTCGGCCAAAGGCTCGCTGCCTTCCTCGGCTTGACGGGCACGGAGGGCCGGGCCCGGCGGCATCTCGCCGAGCTGGGTGTCGGCACCAATCCGAACGCCCGCCGGACGGACATCGTGCTAGAGGCGGAGAAGATCCGGGGTACCATCCACCTGGCCATCGGCGACAACAGCCACATGGGCGGACGCAACGCCGCCGACTTCCACCAGGATTACGTCATCCCCCAGGCCGAACTCATCCTGGACGGCGTGACGCGGATGAAGGACGGGAAGCTCACGGCCTGAACCGTCCTTTTGGACGGCCGGGTACGAGGAGGGAAGCGGAAATATGGAACCCGCGACCGGTACGGAATCACGTCCCGAGTACCTTGCATTCGAGCTTGCGGGAGCGGCCCGCAAGCTGGTCGAAACGGTGATGCTCGTTCGGCCCGGTGAAAATGTTGCCATTACCGCCGACACGGCAACCGATTGGCGGGCGGTGGACGCGACTGCTCGTGCCGTGTATGCGGCCGGCGCGGTCGCCACCGTCCTCCTTTACGAAACGCGGCCGACGGCGGTGGTGGAACCACCGGCGCCGGTGGCAGCGGCCGTGGCGAATTCCGATGTGTGGATCGAGTTCGCCTACGCCTACGTGCTGCACACTCCCGCCTTCCGCGCCGCCATGGCCGCCGGGTCCCGTTACATCTGCCTGACGGGGATGGATGTGGACATGATGGTCAAGACGATCGGACGGGTGGACTACCCCCGCCTGATCGCTCTCGGCGAAACCCTTCGCCAGCTTGTAGAAGCGGCCGATGAGGTGCGGGTGACCGGCCCGGCCGGTACCGACCTGCTGGCTTACAACCGCGGGCGCAAGGTTCGTCAGTCCGGCAAGCTCGCCGACACCCGCGGTGAGCCGATCATGCTGGGGGGCCAGGTATCGTGGTGTCCGGTGGAGGAGACCATCCAGGGGCGGCTGGTGTTCGATGGGGCCCTGTGGCCGCCCGTGGAACTCGGTCTGCTCCGGCAACCGGTGGCCCTGACCCTGGAAAAGGGCGCGATCGTGGACGTCGAGGGCGGGACGGAGGCCCGGATTTTCCAGCGCTGGCTGAAGAGCTTCGGGGACGACAAGATGTTCTGGCTCGCCCATTACTCGCTGGGCTTCAACCCCGGGGTGACTCGCCCGACCGGCCGGATCGTCGAGGACGAGCGCGTGTTCGGCTGCATCGAGATGGGGTTCGGCAGCCAGGGGGCCCAGATCCGGGGCAAGACCTGGACTGCGGCTTCGCATACCGACGGCGTGGTGCTTTCCCCGTCGATATACCTGGATGGAGCGCCCCTGGAGTTGGATGGGGTTTACGTGCATCCGCAGGCCGTGGCCGCGTGCAGGGCAATGGGGCTACCCGGTTACTAGCGGGAGGAAGGACGAGGCGCGCGGCGAAGACCCACCCGAGCCCGCATGGGGGGAGGCAAGCGACATGCAGGAGCGGAAGGGTTTCTTCGCCTCGCTGTTCGATTTCGAGTTCTCCGAACTGGTCACGCCGCGGATTATCAGGGTGGTTTTCATCATCGGCCTCGTTTTCGTCGCCCTGAGTTCTCTGACCTGGGTGTTGACCATGCCCCACAGCAGGGGAGGAGGGGCAATCGCAGTAGGGGGCCTCATCTTCTCCGCCATCTTCTTCTTCGTGGGAACGATTGCCCTTCGCATCTGGCTGGAGGTGATCATGGTCGTCTTCCGCATCGCAGACGATCTCCGCGCGCTCCGAGCCTCCCATCAACCGGCGCCCAGGGAGTAGACAACCAATGCTGGCCGGGGCGATATCGCGGATGGGACTGATCGCCAACTCGGCCCGACAGCGCCGGGTGGCCGCCCTGATCAAGCCGGTACTGCCTCTCCTGGAACGACTGGGCCCGCGCTCAACGGCTTGCTCGGCCATAAGGGTAGATGTGATGGGGATCCGGCAAGGGACTCCCCTTCGCGAGTCCTGGGGGGCAGCCGACCGGATGACCGTTCTGACCGCCTTGCCGGCTGCCCTGATCGCTCACTGCCTGGGACAGGGCCTGATCACGCGATCCGGGGTATACCCGCCCGAGGCCGATGGGGCGGTCGACCCCGGCTGGCTGTGCCAGGCGGCATCGGAACGCGGTCTTGCCATCGTCAGGATGAACGGCGAGTAGGCGTCTATGGCCACCATCAGCGTTGAGCTGGTTTATGCAGGGTACGTAGCCCGGTTGGCGGGCAAGGCTGCCGAGCGGATGGAACTCCCCGGCGACTCAACCCTGGACGATGTACTTCAACACGTGACCTCCCGGTGTGAACTGTCTCCGGGCCAGGCCCGCCAGCTTTACTTGCGGGTCGAGGGCCAGACGAGGACCACCCTGGCCGACGGCGATCGGGTGCTGGTAGGCGTGCTCATGGGAGGGGGCTGAACGTGGAGTTCACCGAGTTTCGCGTGACAACGCGGGTGGTGGCAGGCTGGGGCTTGTCCGACAGCCTGGACATAGAGCTGGGCCGCGCCGGTCTCAAGCGGGGGCTGGTCGTCACCGATCCGGGCGTACGCCCCCTGGCCGAGCGGCTGCTATCTCTTGCCCCTCATGGCCTGATCGGCTTGCACGACGCCATTACGCCCAACTCCGAGGTGGGGCAGGTGGAGCGACTGGCGGACCGGGCGCGGGAAATGAGCGCAGGGTTCCTGCTGGGGGTGGGCGGGGGCAGCGTCATCGATACCGCCAAGGCGGCCTCCATCATCATCACCGAAGGCGGTCGCCTGCTCGACCACCAGGGAGTCAACGTGTTGACCCGGCCGCTGTTGCCGGTGGCCGCCGTACCCACCACCGCCGGAACGGGCAGCGAAGTAACGTGCTATGCGGTGATCAGGGATATGGCCGCCGGCACCAAAGTCAGCTTCACCAGCGAGTGGCTGGCGCCGGTCCTCGCCGTCCTCGACCCCTCCTTGACCCTGGGTCTGCCTCCGGACTTGACCGCTTCCACAGGGATGGATGCCCTCACCCACGCCGTGGAGGCGTATCTTTCGAACCGGGCCGGCCCGTTCAGCGATGCGCTGGCGCTGGTCGCCGTGGAGACTATCTTCCGGTATTTGCCGCAAGCCGTGCGCGACGGTGGCGACCGGAATGCCCGGTGGCACTTGCTGATAGCCGCGTGTCAGGCAGGTATGGCCATTTCCTGGGCGATGTTGGGCTGCACCCATGCCCTCGCTCATGCCTGTGGGGGTCGGCGGGAGGTGCCGCACGGCGTGGCCAACGCTATCC
>DBBB01000093.1 GCA_002291985.1 Firmicutes bacterium UBA995 | reverse complement strand
TTTTGCCCGCCACAAAGGTTACGGTACGCCGGCGC
The DNA here is from genome assembly GCA_002291985.1 of Firmicutes bacterium UBA995. Taxonomy (GTDB): domain Bacteria; phylum Bacillota; class Sulfobacillia; order UBA995; family UBA995; genus UBA995. The sequence goes on along the minus strand of DBBB01000093.1, from coordinate 10,148 downwards.
ACCTGCGGGCCATCCGCGAGCAGGGGCCATGTCCGGCCCATCGCCCTTCTTTCCTGACTCACTTGACGGCAGTTTCCCGCTCCGGCGCCCGGGGCGGGAGAGGGCGGGAAGGGGAGGAGGTGGTGGCCAGGTACCTGGAAGCCGCCGGCTGGGAACTCCTGGCCGGCAATTTTCGCACCCGGCGAGGAGAAATAGACCTCGTCGCCCGCGACGGAGATTGTCTGGTATTCGTGGAGGTGCGAACCTGGGGGTCGGAAGCGTTCGGCCCGGCGTTGTCATCGGTTGACCGTTCAAAGCAACGGCGGTTGCGGTCCACCGCCGAAGTCTTCCTCGCCCGCAACCCCAGGTGGGCCGGCGGGGACGTGCGTTTTGACGTGGTGGTGGTCGCGCCGGAACCTTCCGGGCAATTGCTGGTTGAGCGGCACCTGTACGCGGCTTTCTGACCCGACTGCGGCTGCTTCCCCGAGAACCCGGGAGGAAAAGCGTCACTGCCCGAGAATAACGGAGGTTGTGCCGGGTATGAGATATGCAAGGCAGCTTGGTCCGGCAGTTCTCCTCTTTGCCTTCTGGGTGGCGGTCGCGGGGAGCCTGCATTGGCAGCACCTGTTGTTTGGTGCTGGCGTTATCCTGTTAGTCTTGCACGCCAACCGCGACCTGGCCTTCTCCGAAGGCGAAATGGCGGCCTTTCGGCCGGGCAACCTGCCGCGCCTCGCAGCCTACCTGTACTTCCTGGTGCTCGACCTGGTGAAGGCGAACATTCAAGTGGCGGCGATAGTCCTGCACCCGCGGCTTCCCATCGGTCCACACCTGGTGCTGTTCCGGACAGCTTTGCGAGGGGAAGCTCCGCGGACCCTGCTTGCCAACTCCATCACCATCACCCCCGGCACCCTCACCGTGGACTTGCACGATGACATCCTGGTGGTCCACGCCCTGACCCCGGAAGCGGCGGCTTCTTTGCCGGAGGCGGCGATGGAGCGGCGACTGATCGTCATGGAGCGTTCAGAGGGGCGAGGAAGTTGAGCGGCTTGCTGCATGCCGTCAGCCTGGGGATACTGGTCCTGCTGTTCGCCTGTCTCTGGCGGGCGGCACTTGGACCGACGGTCGCCGACCGCGTGGTCGCCATCAATGTGATCTCGACCAAGACGATGGTGCTCATCGCCATCACGTCTTCGCTGTTCAGCGAGGAGTTCTTCCTGGATGTGGCCATGGTCTACGCCATCATCGGTTTCGTCGCCACGGTGGGAGTAGCCAAGTATATCGAGAGGAGCACCTGAAGTGAGGGAGATGCTTGCGGTAGCATTCCTGGTGGTCGGGCTGTTCTTCCTGGCAGTAGGCACGCTTGGCCTGCTCCGAATGCCCGATGCCTACACGCGGATGCACGCCGCCGCCAAGTGCGACACTCTGGGGGCCGGCCTGGTGTTGCTCGGCCTGGCGGTCAATCACGGCTGGTCGATCTTCAGCCTCAAGCTGTTCATCCTCATCCTGTTCCACTGGATAACGTCGCCGACGGCCACTCACATCATGGCCCGGGCGGCTCTCCGGGCCGGCGTGGCTCCCGCGTTCGGCACCCGGATACTGGACCTGCGAGGTCGCACCCCGGGGGACGGGCGATGATCGGGTGGTTTGGCGTGGGCTGCCTGGTTTTCCTGCTGGTCTGTGCCATCGTCGTGGCGCGGACCCGAGATCTACTGGCCGCCACCATCGTGTTCGCGGCCTACAGCCTGGTCATGGCCATGACCTGGCAGCAGTTACGGGCGCCGGACGTGGCCATCACCGAGGCGGCGCTGGGCGCAGGCGTGACCACCCTCTTGTTTCTCCTCGCGATCGCCCGCACCCGCCGCACGGAGGATGAGAGCGCATGAGACATCTGCCTGCCCTCCTGCTGGTGGTGGCGATCGCTTACGTGCTGGCGCTCACCCTCACCGAGGCGCCGGCCTTCGGCGGCCTGGACGTCCCCGCCCGCAACGAAGTCATGCGGTTCTACCTCGACGAGGAACTCGATCAGGCCGGCATACCCAACACGGTCACCGCCATCATCTTCGACTATCGCGCCTACGATACGATGGGCGAGGCGACCGTCCTGTTCACCGCCGTAGGTGCCGCCGCCGCCGTGTTGGCCGGCCACGCAGGCAAGTTGGTCGCGCGGCCGATGGCGGCAACCGATGATGTCATCTTGAGGATAGTATCCCGCATGGTCATCCCTTTCGTCCAGGTCTTCGGCATCTACGTGGTCGTCTACGGTCACCTGTCGCCCGGGGGGGGCTTTGCGGGCGGGACCATCCTGGGCGGGAGCATGGCCCTTTATTTGTTCGTATTCGGCCCGAAGCGAACGGCACGGAAGATACCACCGGCCTGGGGCGAGATCATGGAAGGGGCGGCGGCCTTCTGGTATGTGCTGGTGGGACTCGGCGGCGTCCTGCTTGGGGCCAACTTCCTGGCCAATGCCGCCGCCGGCGTCCCCCTGGGGGTGCAGGGGCAGTTATTCTCAGGTGGCGCCATCTGGTTGATCGGCCTTGGTGTCGGCGTCAAGGTGGCGGCGACCATCGTCAATCTGCTCGTCCATCTGGCGGGGGAGACATGAGTTGTGCTTAGCCTGGATTTGTTCTTGCGCCTCAACTATCTGGCCAGCATTATGCTGTTTTTGATCGGGTTGCACACGATGCTGACCCATGCCAATCTCATCAAGAAAGTCATGGGCATGAACATCATGGAGACGGGGATCTTCCTGTTTCTGGTATCGATCGGCTATGCGCACGGCACCTTGTCCCCCATCATCCGGCAAAGCGGACCCGAGCAGGGGCTGATCTACACGAACCCGCTGCTGGCGGCCATCGTGCTGACGGGAATCGTCATCGCCGTGTCCACGACGGCGTATGCCCTGAGCATCATCATCAAGCTATACGAGCAGTGCGGTACCCTGGATGTAGACCGCCTCGAGAAGCTACGGAGCTGACACCATGGACCATCTGGCCGTCCTGTTGACCGTAATCCCCCTTTCGGGCGCCTTCTTCGTTCCCATGTTCGGCCGGGAGGGGGACCGTGGGTACCGGGTCGCCCTGGGCACGGTGTTGCTCACCACTGCCTGCGCGGCGGCCCTGCTGGTCATCACGGGGCGCGGGCAGGCCATCAGCTACTACGTGGGCAACTGGGCTCCGCCCTGGGGCATTGAGATCCGGGTCGACGCGTTCTCCGCCTTTTTGAGCTTCTCTTTCTCCTTGGTCTACCTGGCGGTGATCGCTTATTCCGCGCGCGACGTGAGTCATGAACTCAATCCCGCCGCCCTGCGCTGGTACTGGAGCCTCATGCTCCTGCTGCTGGCCGGTCTCCTCGGGGTTAGCAGCGCCGCCGATCTCTTCAACCTGTTCGTTTTCACCGAGATCTACTCCCTGGCCGCCTGCGGAATAATCTCCGTGCGCGACCGCATGGACAGCTTGGAGGCGGCCCTGAAATACTTGCTGCTCAGTGCGGTCGCCGCCGGATGCATCCTGCTGGGCATATCCTTGATCTACATGGTGACCGGGCACCTGAACTACGCGCACCTTGCGACGGCCTTGCCCGCCGCCGTCGCCACCTCTCCCCGTACGGTCCTGGCGGCGGTGGCACTGCTGGCTACCGGTTTTGGCTTGAAGAGCGCGCTGTTCCCGCTGCACATGTGGCTGCCCGACGCCCACTCCAGCGCTCTCTCCCCGGCCAGCGCCGTGCTGTCGGGCATCGCGGTCAAGGCGGGGATCATCGCCCTGTTCCGGTTGTTCGCGTCGGTGCTGTCGGCGTCGCCCGCCGTCGTCCGGGCGATGCCGACCTTTCTCGCCGTGCTGGCGGTGGGGGGGATGATCTTCGGGGCCCTGTTCGCCATGACCCAGACCGACCTCAAGCGCATGCTCGCCTACTCGACCGTCGTCCAGGTCGGGTACATCTACCTTGCCTTCAGCGTCCTGAATCCCGTCGCCCTCACGGGGGCGATCCTGCACATCGTCAACCACGCGTTGCTGAAGGGGATGCTGTTCCTGAGTGCCGGACTGATCATCCATCGTACCGGCAAGCGACGTATCGCCGATCTCCAGGGCATTGGCCGGGAGATGCCGCTGACCATGATCGCTCTTACCATCGGGGCCATGGGGATGGTGGGGATTCCGCTGACCAACGGCTTCGTGAGCAAGTGGCACATGGTGCTGGGGAGCCTTGAAGCCGGACAGCCGCTGGCCGCCGGCGTGATACTGCTGAGCAGCCTCTTCAGTGCCCTTTACTACTTTCCGCTGGTCATAGCCGGGTGGTTCGGCAACCCTGCCGCGCCCGCGCCGGCGCGCCCCGAGGCCCCTCCCAGCATGCTATGGCCGGTGCTCGGGCTAGGGGCGGTCAGCCTTATCCTGGGGATAGTCCCCGAACCGGTCGTCAACGTCCTCGGCGAGGCGGCAAAGCACCTGTTAGGGCAGTAATCCCCGCGCATTGACAACTCGAATTATGGTTGATAACCTTGGCGGGGGCGGCGGGGGGATGGGCGCATGAACGCGACGGCCGAAGTGTATAGCCTGTTGCCCGCGCTCATCGTGCTGTTGCCCATCATCGGCGCGATTGCCGGCTACCTTGTCGGGCTTCGATGGCCGACAGGGCGGGACCTGCTCTGCGTGTTCACGGTCGGGATTACCGCCGCGCTCACCTTCACGTTCTACCCCGCAATCAGCCGGGGAACGGTGATCGTGGGTTCGGTGCAAATCCTGGTGCCGCTCGGCGTGACCTTCCGCCTGGACTCCCTGGGATTCCTGCTGACCTCGCTGACCGCCGTCATCTGGTTCCTGGCAACGCTGTATTCCCTGTCTTACATGAAAGGCGAACACGGGGTCAACCGTTATTATGCCTTCCTAATGGTGACCTTCAGTGGCGCCGTCGGCACTTTCATGGCCGGTGACCTGTTTTCGTTCTTTCTCTTCTTCGAGTTGATGTCCTTGCCTGCCGCCGTGCTCGTGATCCACGAAGAGACCGCCGAGGCGGTACAGGCCGCCCTCAAGTACCTGTTCATGACGGTGGCCGGCAGCCTCATGTTCTTCTTCTCCATGGTCGCCACCTTCGAGATGGCGGGTTCTGTTGCCCTGGGCGGTCGCGGCCTGATTGCCGAGGCTTCCCCCGTTGCCTTCCTGACGTTTGCCGGGTTTGTGATCGCCCTGGGGATGAAGGCCGGCATGGTGCCCCTGCACATGTGGCTGCCCGATGCCCATCCCGTGGCCCCTTCGCCCGCGAGCGCCCTCCTGTCCGGCATCATGATCAAGACGGGAGCGTACGGGATGCTGCGGGTGATGTACGAGGTGTTCGGGCTGGAGTTCCTCCAGGCCACCGGCTGGAACACGGTCGTGCTCGTGCTGTCGGTGGTGACCATTCTCCTGGGATCGTCGGTCGCCATCACCCAGTATGATCTCAAGCGTCGCCTGGCCTACTCCAGCATCGGGCAGATGGGATGCATCCTCCTGGGCATGGGGCTCATGTCAGAACGCGCGCTCACCGGAGACGTGTTCTATTTCTTCGCCGACGCCGTGGCCAAGAGTTGCTTGTTCTTGTGCGCGGGCGTGATCCTCAAGACTACCGGCAAGCGGGACATCCGCCAGTTCGCGGGACTCGGGCAACGCCTGCCGGTCACCATGGTCTGTTTTGCCGTGGCCGCGCTCACCCTGATGGGCATCCCTCCCCTGAACGGCTTCGTCAGCAAGTGGCAACTCAGCGTCGGAGCGTTCGACGCGGGCATGCCCGGCTATGCCCTCGCCCTGCTGGCCAGCAGCATGCTGAATGCCGTGTACTATCTGCCCATCGTGATGACGGCGTTCTTCGATCACCCGACTCCGGTGGAAGCCGCGGCGGTAGCAGCACCGCCGACCGGCGGAGGGAGGGGGACGCGGCGCTGGCTGCCCGAAGCCAGTGCCACCATGCTGGTCCCGATGTTGGTCCTGGCCCTGGGTTGCGCGGTGTTCGCCCTGTCTCCGGGGAACTGGCCGTTACGCCTGTCCGAGGCGGCTGCCCGCGTGTTGTTCAGCAAGTGAGGGAGGAGGGCAGTGCCAACCTTGGTTGACGTGATGACCATCCTGGCCGGGCCGGTGGCGGCGGCCGCCCCGGCCGGCTACCGCGAGAGCCTGCTGCCTTTCTGGGTGGTGGTCGCCGTCTTGAGCACCATCCCCCTGGTCGGCCTGGCCGCCCTGATCCCCGCCCGGTTCCGGGCGATGGAGGCGGCGGGGGTGGGGGCCGCCGTCCTTGCCCTGGCGCTCGTGGGTTGGCTGTGGCTACTGACGGCTGATGGGCCGCTGCTCGCCCGGATCCCCGGCGTCCTGGGCCAGGGCATCGCCTTCTCCGCGGGTCGGCAGGGGCTGTTCTTCGCCCTGGTGACCGCCGGCGTGTGGCTGGCCGCTTCCATGCTCGCGGTGGATTATCTGCCCGCCGGGACCTCGCGGGCTCGTTACCACGTATTTTCCACATTTTGCCTGGCTTGTGCCATCGCGCGCTATCTCTCGGCCGACCTGTTCACGCTGTTCCTGTTCTTCGAGATGCTGTCCCTCGGATTCTACGTCCTGGTGATTCACGATCAGACGCCCCAGGCCCTGGCCGCAGGCCGTACCTATCTGTTCCTGAGCATCCTGGGCGGCCTGAGCATCCTGGCGGGCATGGGCGTGCTGGTCGCGATCACCCGGGGAACGGTGCTCAAGCCAGATCCGGCCCTGCACTCCCTGGCCGGAGTGATTACCGTGGCCGCCATGTACCTGGGATTCGCGGTGAAGGCCGGACTGGTTCCCGCTCACTTCTGGGTGCCCCGGGCGCTTCCCGCGGCGCCCGCACCTGCGGCCATGCTCATCGGAGCGGTGATCGTCAAGACCGGCGTTTACGGCGTCCTGCGCACCATCAACCTCCTGACCCCCGCGGGCGCCGTCACCGATTGGACGCCGGCGATGACCGCGGGAAGGATCCTGCTGGTGGTGGCCCTGGGCACGATGCTGCTCGGAGCTTTCCTGGCGATCTTTCAGGCCGGCGCCAAACGAATGCTCGCCTACAGCTCGGTGAGTCAGATCGGGCTAACAGGGGTGGGCCTGTCGCTCGGCTTCATCCTCGCCGACGCGGGAGCGGTCGCCCTCGGGGGCATGGCCCTGCACGTCCTGAACCATGCCGTCGCCGGCGGCGCCCTGCTCATGCTCGTGGGGATGGTTGCGATGAAGGCGGGGAGTTCCGACCTGGGTTTGCTCAAAGGGGTCGGACGCCGTTCGCCCTTGCTGGCGCTCACGTTTGTCCTCGCGATCGCGGGTATGGCCGGGCTACCCGGATTTCCCGGTTACGCAAGCCGCGCCATGATCCTCGAGGGATGGCGGGCTGCGGCAGGGCTGGGTCTTCCCGAACTCCGGGTACTGGAGGTCGTCTACCATCTCGCTTCAGCCCTGGTGGTCGCCTATGCCGCCAGGCTGGCCTGGGAACTGCTGGCCTCGCGGCCGGGCGAGCAGCCTTTCGCACTTACCGCCCGTGACTCCGCCCTGGTCGCCGGCCTCGGCATCCTGCTCGCGTTCACGGGCATCAGGCCCGCCTTCTGGCTGGGCCGACTCGTGGTACCCTTCATCGAGGCTTTCGGCTACCCGCCGGAGATCGCAGCGGCCCTGGCCGCGTTCGACTTCGTTTCCCCCCGGCCGCTGCTGGCAACCGCCGTGGCAGCTGCCCTCGGCCTGGCCCTGTTCGGGTACCTTGGCCGCCGGAACCTGGTGTTGCCTTTTTCGCTCCCCCGCTGGTCGATGGAAGCGCTGGTGGACGCAGTCGTCTTCTGGGGAGTAAAGGCCTGCCGCCTGGCTGCGTCCGTGGACAGCACCCTCGACCCGACACGGGCCGTACCCTACGGGCAAGGAGCAGCCCGGGCGGTGGCGGCGTTCGACAAGTCCCTGGATCCGTCGCGGGTAGTCCCGGCGGGGAGGGAGGGGGCCATGTTTGCCGCCATGGTCGAGCGTTCCCTGGACCCCGAGGCACTCGCCCGGCTGGCCGGTACAGCCGCCGGCCTGGCCACGGCGGCCGAGAAGGCGCTCGACCCGGCCAAGGCGGTGGCAGAGGGGCGTCGAGCCCAGGGGTGGCTCGACCGGGCGCGCGCCGGGGGGGCGAGGTCGCGGTCGGCGGCCATGGCCTCCGTCCGCAACTGGTTCCGCCCGGCGCCCACCCCGGCGCGGGACGGCGGGGAGACGGGCGCCGGCGAGTGCCCGCGCCACCGGACCATCATGAACATCGACGTGGCGGGCTTGATGATGGCCGCGGTCATGCTGGCCGCCCTGGTGGTTTTCGTGCTGCTGGCGGGCAACTGAGCGGTCATTAGCTACGCTTCCGATGACCCGACCAAACCCTGCCGCGAAGGCAGGACCGCCTCCTCCGATGGTAGTATCTACCATCCGAGGAGGCTGTCTACTTGCTTGCCAAGTCGCTCGGATGTACCCTGGTAGGCGTTCAGGCCCGGCTGGTGGAAGTCGAGGTGGACGTCAGCCCGGGCGTGCCCGCCTTCGACCTGGTGGGACTGCCCGATAGCCCGCTGCGCGAGGCGCGCGAACGGGTACGGGCTGCCATCCGCAATTCCGGCCTGGAGTTCCCCCTGCGGCGCATCACCGTGAACCTGGCTCCTGCCGGCCTCCGCAAGGAGGGATCGGGCCTCGACCTGCCCATTGCGGTCGCAATTCTTGCCGCCACGGGCCAGGTAGGTCTGGAACGCCTGGGCGATTGGGTGCTGGTCGGGGAACTGGCGCTGGATGGTCGGGTCAAAGAGGTGAATGGCGTCCTCCCCATGGTCCTGGCAGCGCGGGCCGCGGGGCGGTGCGGCATAATAGTCCCCCGCGCCAACGGTCCCGAAGCCACGCGGGTCGAGGGTGTCCAGGCCCTGGCCGTGGAATCGCTGGCCGCCCTCGCAAACTGGCTGGAAGGCCGGGCGCGCCTGGCCACGCCCAACGGGGGGAGTGGCACAGCCGCTGCAGTCGCCTGCCCGGCGGACTTCGCCGATGTGGCGGGGCAGAGGATGGCCCGAAGGGCGCTGGAGATCGCGGCGGCCGGCAGCCACCACTGCCTGCTGGTCGGGCCTCCCGGTGCGGGCAAGACCATGCTGGCCCGCCGCCTTCCCGGCATCCTGCCCGAGTTGGCGCCCGATGAGACGCTCGAGGTGAGCGTCATCCACAGCGTCGCCGGGCTGATGCCGCCGGGAGGGCTGGCGATCTCCCATCCCCCTTTCCGCAGCCCCCACCACAGCGTGTCGGTTGCGGGCCTGATGGGGGGCGGCCGTCCCCCGCGCCCGGGCGAGGTCACCCTGGCCCACCGGGGAGTGTTATTCCTGGACGAGTTCCCCGAATTCCGCCGGGAAGCCCGCGAGGCCCTGCGTGAGCCACTGGAAGAGGGTTTGGTCAACATCGTTCGCGCCGGCGCCTCGGTCAGCTACCCTGCCCGGTTCCTGCTGGTGGCCGCGATGAATCCATGCCCGTGCGGTTGTCAACCGGGGCGAAAGCGTACAGGACGGTCACTTGCGCGTCCTTCCGTCCGTCGTGGTCCCGAGTATCAACGCGGACCTCCCTCACCAGGGCCTTCACGATTTCCCGGCGCTCCTCCCAGTCGAGTTTGCCCTCCACGCGCTTCCGCAGGTCTTCGAGGACGTGTCGGGCGCCGGCCAGGCGCTGCGCCCGGGTCCGTTGGTCGGCGAGCTCGGCCTCGAGCGCCCGGATTTGCTCCTCCAGCTTGAGCCTGGCGGCGTCGATCTCCGCGAGTTGCTTCTGCAGTTGGGCCTCGTCGATTATGTTCTTCCGGAACAGCCCCAGGACCTTGTCCTTCTCCAGGTCGGTCCGGTCGCGGGCTGACACCAGCATGCCGAGTTCTTTCCGGCGTTCTTCGGTCCGTTCTTCTTGGCCGACGAGTTCCGCGTCCAGGAGGGCCAGGGCGTCTCCCGGGTTCTGCGCGAAATGGACGATATCCCGCCACACGGTCTCTTCGAGCCACTCGCTCGGGACGTTCTTGCTGGGACACCGTCCCTGCAGGGGCCCGCGATAGGCTGTCTTGCCGTTGCAGACATAGTATGCCTTCCGTGAGCGCTGCCCGGGCTCCCCCCGGGAGGGGTAGTGTACGCCGCAGTACGACAGCCCGCAGATGCCGCAGCGCACCAGGCCGCGCAGGAGGTAGGCCCG
>DBBB01000043.1 GCA_002291985.1 Firmicutes bacterium UBA995 | reverse complement strand
GCGGCGCCCCGGTTGCCCCGTTCGGGAGGGTTCCGGGGGGTCGAGGTGTGGGTCGATGGTTTCGCCGGGTTCACGCCCCAGGAATACCTGCTGCTCGATGGATTGTTTCGGGTGGCCCGGCAGATTCACATCAGCCTGTGTCTCGATCCCGCCGGGCTGGAGTTGCCCCCCCAGGATGTCGACGTGTTTTTCCCGACGCGCGACACGCTGGAGCGCCTGTCGTCGCGCGCCCTCGCGGCCGGCCTGTCCGTGGACCGTCGGGTAATGCTCACCGGAGGGCCGCGGCGATTCCCCGCCGGCGGCGAACTCGACTTTCTCGAGCGACACTGGACGCAGGAGCCTCCGGGCGAGACATTTCCTCACCTGCCGCGTGCCCTTCGCCTGGTGGAGGCCGCCGACCGGCCGGCGGAGGTGGAAGCGGCTGCCCGCGAACTGGTCCGCCTGGCCCGGGACGAGGGCTACCGCTGGCGCGATGCGGCCATCCTGTTGCGGGATGCGGAGGCCTACCGCGATAACCTGTACCCCCTCGATGACCTCAACATACCCTACTTCCTCGACGAGCGCCGCCCGGCGACGCACCACCCCCTGGTGGAACTCGTACGGTCGGCCGCGGAAGTGGCGGCGGGAGGGTGGAGGCTGGACCCGGTACTCCGCTACCTCAAGACCGACCTCGTCCCCGTCGACCGCGATCAGGCAGATCGCCTGGACAACCGCCTGCGTGAGCTGCGCACCCGTGGGGGCCGGGCTGACCCCGGGTCGCTGCCCGATGATACCTCTCGGACGGCCTTCGCTGCGCTGCAGGCACTGGTGGCCCGGGGTAGCGGCAAGGTATTGCCTGCCGCCGAGTGGACGCAGCACTTCCGGAGCTTACTCCACGACCTCGGCGTGGAGAGCAGGCTACAAGCCTGGCAGGGGGAGGCGGCGGCCGGGGGTGGGGTAGAGGGCGCCCAGGAGCATGCCCAGCTATGGACGGCGGTGGTCCGCGTCCTGGACGAACTGGAGGCGGGACTCGGCGACCAGCCCCTTGACGCGGCAAGCGTCCTGGAGGTCATGGAGACGGGGCTGGCCGGCATCCGATTGGGCATGGTCCCGCCGGCGCTAGACCAGGTGCTGGTCGGCCAGATCGACCGATCCCGCCTGCCCGACGTCCGCCTGGCCATGGTCCTGGGCGTGAACGACGGCGAGTTCCCTCGCCCGGCGGTCGAGGATCCCGTCTTCGACGATGATGAGCGCGAATTGCTCGAGGCCGAGGGGGTGGAGCTGGCACCGAGCAGCCGCCGGCGCGCGTTGCGCGAGCGGTACCTCGGCTATATCGCCTTGACCCGCGCTTCTGAACGGCTGTGGGTAAGCTGGTCTTGCCGGGCGGCAACCGGCAGGCCCCTGGCACCCTCCGAGATGGTACGCCGGGTGCGCGCCCTGTTTCCCCATGCGCGGCCGACGGATGACGGCCCCGACAGTTGGCTGGCCGACGAGCGCACCGCCCGGGCGGGGCTATCGCGGGCGCTGCGCCGGGCGGGCGCAGGTCACGCGCTCGAGCCCTTCTGGATTGAGCTGTATCAGTGGTTGGGCCGGCGCGGGCGTGACGCCCGTGGGCCCGGCGCGCCGTCAAACGAGGGGAAGTCCCCGGGAAAGTCTTCGGGGGAGACTTCTTCGCTGCCTCCCGAGCTGGTCACCGCCCTCCACGGCAACCCCCTTTGCGCCGGCGTGTCCCAGCTCGAGCTGTTCGCCACCTGCCCCCGCGCCCACTTTTTCCGGTACGGGTTGAGGCTGCGCGACCGGAGCCGCCGGGAGCTGGAGCCGGAAGATGTCGGCATCTGGCTGCACGCCGCCGTCAAGAGCCTCCTGGAGGAGATGGAGAGCCGGGGGGTGGACTGGTCGCCGGAAGCGACCCGGGCAAGGGAGGAACTCGCCGCAGCGGTGCTGGCGGCGACGGCCCGGGGTCGGGATACTATGTCGCCGTACTCCCGGTTCACCGCGCGCCTGCTGGCCCGATCCTTCCTGCGGGTGGTGAGCATGCTTGCCGTGCACGGCCGGCGGACCGCCTTCCGGCCCGTTGCCCGGGAAGTCGCCTTCGGGAGGGGACGCGCGCTGCCGGGACTGAAGTGGCAGCTTGTCGGGGACATGGGCCTGGAGCTTGAGGGCAGGATCGACCAGGTGGACGTGGCCCGGGGTACGGATCGGTCTTACCTGAGGGTAATCGACTACAAGTCTACCGTCCGCCGGCTAAGCCCGGCGGCGGTCGAGGCCGGCGTTGAACTGCAACTGCTATGCTATCTCCTGGCGGTGCACGAGGGGGGGGAGCGGCTGGCTGGCGAGCGCCCGGTGACGGTGGCGGGCGCCTTCTACTGGCCCCTGCTGGCGGGCCCCTTGCGCACGTCGCGCCCGCTGTCGCCCGCGGAAGCCGAGACGGTGCGCTCGGCCGAATTCCGCCTCACCGGGCTGGCCCTGGCCGAACCCGAAGCCATCCGGCTCATGGATGCGGGTCAGGGAGAGTCACCCCCCGGCTACCTGGTTCGGGCCTCCTTGCGTCGCGACGGCCTTCCGCGGAAGGGAGCGCCGGTCCTCGACGGAGAGGATTGGCGACGGCTGTTGGCCGCGGTGCGGCATCGCATTGGCATGCTGGGTGAGCGACTGGCCGCCGGGGAAGTAGGTCGCCATCCCTTCCGCCTGGGCACGGATACGGCTTGTGCCCGCTGCGACTATCGCCCGGTGTGCGTGTTTGACCGCTTGCTCGGGGACGCCTACCAGATCCCCCGGCTACGAGGGGGTTGGCGGGAACTGGCGGAGGGGGGGATGGCCGGTGGAGTGGACGGCCGAACAACGGGCCGTCATTGAAACGGCCGGGCAGAACCTGCTGGTATCCGCCGGCGCGGGGGCGGGCAAGACCGCCGTCCTCGTGGAACGGGTGCTCGCGAAGCTCACCGATCGGTCGCGCCCCGTGGGCGTTGACCGCCTGTTGGTCGTCACCTTCACCGAGGCGGCGGCAAGCGAGTTGCGGGTGCGGATCCGGGAGACGCTCTCCGCGCTCGCGGCGGTCCGGCCGGAGTTCCGGCGTCAGGCAGCCATGGTAGACCAGGCGTGGATCTCCACCCTGCACGCCCTGTGCCTGCGCCTGCTTCGCAAGTACTTCTACTTGACGGACCTCGACCCTGCTTTCCGGGTGGCCGGCGAGGAGGAGGCGATCGCCCTCCGCCAGGACACTCTGATCGCCCTGCTCGAAGATGGCTACGGGAAGGGCGCGGCCGACTTCCTGGAACTTGCCGAGACCTTTGCCGGGCCCCGGGGCGACGCGCCCTTGCGCCGGGCGGTGCTGAAACTACACGCTTTTGCCTTCAGCCAGCGGGATCCCGCCGGCTACCTCGAGGGGGCGGCGAGCGCCTTCCACGTGCCCCGCGACTCCCCGCCGGATAGTCTTTCATGGGCACAATCGGTCGGCCAGGTCTTCCGCATGAACCTGGACCGGGCGGCGGGACTCCTGGAGAGCGCCGCCCGGCTGGCGGCGAGGCCGGGAGGCCCCGGCGCCTGGCAGCAAAGCTTGCTGGCCGAGGCGGAAGGCGCGCGGACCATCGCCTCGGCCCTGGCCGAGGGATGGACCGCCGCCGCCGCTCAGACCGACGGCCTGCACTTCGGCCGCATGCCTCCCCACCGGGGAGAGGTCGATACCATGCTCAAGGACCGCATATCGGCCATGCGCGGCGACGCCCGGGAACTGGTCAAAGAGGCGAAAGAGTGGCTCGAGCGCCCGCCCGGGGACTTGCTCGAGGAATTGCGCGACCTGGCCCCGCGGATGGGGGTCCTGGTGGAACTGGTCAAGGAGTTCGATCGCGCCTATACCCTGGCCAAGACGTCCCGGCTGATGCTGGACTACAACGATCTCGAACGCCATTGCCTCGGTCTCCTCGAAGGGGGCGCGGGAATCGCGGCGCTGCTGCGCGAGCTGTTCGAGGAGGTCCTGGTGGACGAATTCCAGGATATCAACCCCCTCCAGGAACGCCTGATCGAACTCGTGTCCCGGAGCGGCGACGACCGCTGTCCCAACCTGTTCCTGGTGGGAGACGTGAAGCAGAGCATCTATCGTTTCCGCTTGGCCGAGCCGGCGTTGTTTCTCGCCCGCTACCGCGAATATCCTCGGCATCGGGGATGCCGCCTCCTTCACCTGTCGACCAACTTCCGCAGTCGCCCCGGCATCGTCCATGCCGTCAACTTCCTGTTTCGCCAGCTTATTACCGAGGGCGTGGCGGAACTCGCCTACGGTCCCGAGGTGGAACTGGCGCCTTCTCGCCCGCCGACGGTCGAGTCGGCGGAGGTGGAGGTGCACCTGGTGGAACGCGTGGGGGCCTGGCCCGCCTCCGACGATCAAGGAGGCGCCGGGGAGGGCGAGGAGGGGCACGGAGGAGAGGGGCCGGAAGACGCCATCGAGGAGGAGGCCCGGCTGATCGCCCGCCGCCTTCGTTCCCTGTTCGAGGCGGATAACCCCGGGGTGGTGGTCCCCCGTCCGGACGGTGGCGACCCCAGGCGCCTGGAGTACCGCGACGTGGCAGTGCTGCTGCGGGCCACGCGCGGCCAGGCCAACCTGCTCCTCGACATCCTCCGGCTCGAGGGGATCCCCGCATGGGGTGAACTGGCGACCGGGTATGCGGAAGCCGCCGAAGTCAAGATAATGCTGTCCCTGCTCCGCCTGATCGACAATCCCCTGCAGGATTTGCCTCTTGCCGGCGTCCTGATCTCGCCCATCGTGAGGATGAGCCCCGCCGATCTCACCGCCCTTCGCCTGAACTCACCGGCCGAGTTCTCGGAGGCGTTGCTCACCAGCTCAGACCGGCGCATTTGCGAGTTCCGGCGCCGACTCGATCGCTGGCGGACCCTCGCCCGGCGGGGCCCGCTGGGCGACCTGATTGCCACCATATACCGGGAGACCGGGTTTTACGAGCTTGCAGGGGCCATGCCGGGGGGTGGGCAGCGCCAGGCCAACCTGAGGTCGCTGCATGAGCGGGCCCGCGCCTTCGATCGCGGTGCTTCCCGCGGCCTGGTAGGCTTCCTCGGTCTCGTCGAGGGCATCGAGGGCGCCGGCATCGACCTGGGGGAGGCGGGCGCCGTCGACGGCGAGGAAGACGCCGTCCGGGTGATGAGCGTTCATGCGGCCAAGGGTCTGGAGTTTCCCGTGGTGTTCCTGGC
>DBBB01000155.1 GCA_002291985.1 Firmicutes bacterium UBA995 | reverse complement strand
CCCCGCGGAAAAAGACACGCAGAAGGCGGTGTGGGGATCATCCCCTCGTTCCCGCCCGAGCCTGTGAAGGCGTCGGGCGGCGAAGCGACTACTGGAGCCGGTGTCGCTGGAGGACAGTCAAGCGTCGCAGGCGGAACAGCGATCCGGCACTCAAGGCCATGAAAGAGGCTGCTCGGCAGCTTGGTCTGAAGTTGGAGACCGAAGAATAGGGTCCGGATGCCTTGCCCGGGCACCGAGTCATCGGGTATGGCAGGTCGGCCCGTCACTCAGAGGCGAATCCGCTTCCAGCGCCCCCCTGCGAACATCAGGGCGAGCACGCCGGCCCGCAGCACGGCGTCGGCGAGTATCGCCCACCAGGCGCCCGTCGCCCCCCAGCCGGCGCGCATCAGGGCGGACGTCAGGCCCAGCCGCACCGCCCACATGCCCAGGGCGGTCGCGGCCATCACCGATGCGGTGGCGCCGGCGCCTCGAAGGCCGCCCGAGAGGATCAGGGCGACCGCTCCGAAAGGCTGAGCAAGTCCCATGATGCGCACCAGGTCAGAGGCCAGGGGCACGAGGGGAGGGGCGGGAGCGAATAGCAGGAGCCATGCGCGAGGGACCAACACAAACAGTACTCCCATGCTTCCCATGAACAGGATGCCAAGACGGGCACACTGCCAGCCGGCTTGCTCTGCCGCACCGGCGCGGCCGTCCCCCAGGAACTGGCCCACCAGGGTGGCAGCAGCGACCGCCAGGCCGATTGACGGCATATAAGCCAGCTCCTCGATGTTCTGAGAGAGGGTTGCGGCCGCCACCGCCATAGTACCCTCGCCCGCCACCATCCGCAGGTGCATCAGCATGGCAAGGCTCATCAGCGCTCGTTCCGCGGTTGCGGGCAATCCCACGCGAACGATGCGGAGCAGGATATCCGGGTCAAAGGCGGCCAGTCGCCTGGGCGGAGCGATCACCAACCGCCGGGAAATGGCGAGACTCACGAGCACTGCCGCCCCGACTGCCCGCGCTATGCTGGTTGCAGCGCCGGCGCCGTACACGCCCAGGGCGGGAGCGCCCAGATTGCCGAAGATGAGGGCGTAGTTCAGGATCACGTTCAGGAAGTTGGTGAGCAGACCTACCCGCATCGTCGTGTGCGTGTCCCCGGCCCCGCGAAGGCCGGCGGCGATCACGATGCTCGTGTAGGCGAACACCATCCCCCAGGCCAGTGCCCGGAGGTAATCGGTGCCGAGGACGAGCACCTCCGGGGCGGCGCCCATGAACGACTGGATCTGCGGGGCGAAGAGGTAGAAGCCTGTTGCCAGACAGCCCGCAAGCACGATCGTCGACAAGGCCGCCTGATGGGTGACCCGGGAAGCCAGCTCCGGGTCGCGACGTCCCATGCACCGGGCGACCAGGGCGGTGGTTCCCGCCCCTATCCCCAGGAAGATCGACAAGGCGAAGAACATGGGCCGGAACGAGATTCCCACTGCCGCCACGGCCTCGCTGCCCAGGCGGGAGATCATCATCATGTCGATCACCTGGGTGACGGTCTGCAGGAGCATCTCTGCCGCGACCGGCCAGGCAAGCTTGACAATGGTTCTTTGCAGAAGACCCCGGTCTGCAGCCAGCGCTTCCAGTGGCAGGCGACCCCGGATTTCCCTGCTAACGGATGTGGCTGCGGGTCGATCGCTCATGGCTGCAATATTTCGCCCCGCATTCCTCGCTACCTGCCGCGCAACGCCGACTGCCCCCTGGGCCAGCCCGAACTACCTTCACCGTCGCGCAACCCGCGCATTCCCGGCACTGAAGGCAGTGGCTCGACCCGACCGCTGCGGGGACTCAAAGGGCTTGGCGGAATGTTGCTGGGCGCCGTCATCGCCCTGCTGGCCAATGATTCGGGGGTGGTGGCCGCGGCCACGACCGTGTTGTACGCGACGTCCACCCTCAGCTACCTGGTAGTCGGCGATCTGGAGCGAGGGGGAGATGCGCCCCCGACATCGCTCGGACGAGAACGGCGCATTACTGTGAACGGCGGCGCATTACTTGACACTAAGGGCAGATTTGCTAGAATGAAATCTGGCCGAGTCGACAAAAGTCAAGCGGGGTGAGAATGAAGCCGCGAAATTGAATACGGCCGAAAGGGGGTTGGTAGGGATGAACGCTCTGGGCCGGCACGTGCTGGCAGAGATCCACGGGTGCAACCCGGAGGTCCTGGATGACCCGGAGACGGTGGAGCGTATCCTGGTACAAGCAGCGGTAAAAGCCGGTGCTGATGTGAGACAGGTGGCGTTCCACAAGTTCAGCCCACAAGGGGTCAGCGGAGTGGTAGTTATCTCCGAGTCCCACTTGGCCATCCATACCTGGCCAGAATACGGGTATGCGGCAGTCGATGTGTTCACGTGCGGCGATCGCGTCAACCCGTGGGAAGTATGCAACCGTATCGTGACAGGATTCGACGCCCAGCAGGTGCAAGCCACGGAAATGCGCCGAGGGATGTTCGGCGTCAGTCCGAAGCAAGTCGCCGGCTGACGAATGATTGACCGTCGGCGCGATGCACCTCAGCCGCCTTTCGGCCCGACACAGATGCCAGGAAAAGAGCGAGCCCGGCGATGAGCCGGGCTCCTTTCTTGCCAGAGAGGGAATCCGGCCCCTTCCCGTCGAAGCTGCCGGATGACACACCGAGTAGTCATATGCCCATAGCCCGTTCGCGGAGGTGGCCAGTTCGTGAAGGATGGAGATCGCCTGCAGTTGCTCAAACGTCTCACTGATGCCCCGGGCATCCCCGGCGCCGAAGAAGCCGTCTGGGAGGTCATGCGACAGGAGCTGGAGGGGACGGCGGAGATCATCTCCGACCGTCTGGGGAGCCTGGTCAGCCGCCTGCCAGGGGCCTCCGAGCGACCCCGGGTAATGCTCGCCGGGCACATGGACGAGATCGGCTTCCTCGTTTCCCACATCACGGCCGAGGGTTTTCTGAAGTTCCAGCAGCTCGGAGGCTGGTGGGATCAGGTGCTCCTGGCGCAGCGCGTCGTCGTCAAGACCAGGAAGGGAGATGTGCCGGGCATCATCGGCTCCCGCCCTCCGCACATCCTGCCCCCGGATGACCGCAAGAAGATGGTCGAGAAGAAGGACATGTACATCGACGTGGGCGCGTCCGGTGAGACGGAAGCCCGGGAGACACTGGGGATTCGCCCCGGCGATCCCATCGTGCCCGACAGCTCCTTTCAACTAATGGCCAATCCCCGGTTGGCCATGGCCAAGGCCTGGGACGACCGGGTTGGCTGCGCGCTCGTCGTGGACACGTTGCGGCAACTCAAGCGCCTGGGGCATCCCAACACCGTGTACGGGGTGGGTACGGTCCAGGAGGAAGTGGGTCTGCGGGGGGCAAGGACTTCCGTCGACGTGGTCAAGCCGGATGTCGCTTTCGCGCTGGAAGTGGCCATCGCCGGCGACACCCCGGGCATCAAGCCCGAAGAGGCCGCGGAAAAACTGGGTAAGGGGCCCAGCATCCTCGTGTGCGATGGCTCTATGATCCCCAACCGGCGGCTGCGTGACCTGACGGTGGATGCGGCCGAAGCCGAAGGCATACCCTACCAGTTCGGGATTATGGCGGGCGGCGGCACCGACGCGGGGGCCATCCACGTCTACGCCGGGGGAGTGCCCAGCCTGGTGATCGGCGTCCCTTGCCGATATATCCATAGCCACACGGGCATCATCCATCTGGATGACTACGACAATGCCGTGCGCCTGCTCGCGGCGGTGATTGGTCGTCTGGACCAGGCGGCGACCGATCGCCTGACGGCCTGGGGCGGGAACTGATGCTGCCGATTGACGAGCGGACGCTCGTGCTCATCAAACCGGATGGCGTCCGCCGGGGACTGGCCGCTGCCATCCTCGCGCGGATGGAGATGGTCGGCCTCAAGCTGGTAGCCTTGAAGATGGTCCATGCCGATCGCGCCTTCGTCGAGCGACACTACCCCAACACGGCCGACTGGATCCGGGGCATGGGGGAGAAGACGCTGAAGACCTACCGCGAACACGGCCTCGATCCCGTCCAACAGGTAGGGACCAGCGATCCGATGCGGATCGGGGAGATGGTCAAGGGCTGGAACATAGACTACCTCTCATCCGGTCCCGTGGTGGCGGCGGTGGTGGAGGGTCCTCACGCCATCGAGGCCGTCCGCAAGTTGTGCGGGCACACGCTGCCCCTGAACGCCGAGCCGGGGACCATCCGCGGCGCCTACTCCACCGAGTCGCCCATCCTGGCCAATGCGGAAAAGCGCGCCATCCGCAACCTCATCCATGCCTCCAGCACGCCGGAGGAAGTGGAGCACGAGGTCCGGCACTGGTTCCCCGAGGGGGGCCTCGTTCGCTACACCCGGTGTGACCTTCAGTGATATCGGTCATAACCAGAGTTCTAACGCGGCGGCGGCGATCACGCCCAGAATGGTCCCTGCCGCCGCGCTCATGCTGCTCTTGGCCACGGCCATGGGCAGGAGTTCCCGGCCGATGACGTAGAAAAGGCTGCCGGACGCCAGGGACAGGCCGAGGGCCATCCCCAGCGGGGAGTCCAGGCCGGCGAGCAGACCCAGGGCGGCGCCCAGCGGGGTGAAGAGGCCCGCCAGCAGCGTGTAACCTACGATGCGCCGGGTGGGCACGTGGGCAAGACACAGGGGCACGCCGATCAGCATGCCAACGGGCAGATTATGCAGTAGCACGGCGATGGCCATCAACCAGCCCAGTTTTGCCTCGTGGGCGAAACCGGCGCCGATGCCGAGGCCGTCCATGATGTTATGAAGGGCTATTCCCGACAGGGTCAGCAGCCCGGCGTCCAACCAGCGTTGCTGCACGGTGGTAGCCTGCGAGGGAGTGCGCCGGTGAAGGAGCGCCCGGTGAAACAGCACCATGAGGGCGATGCCGCCCGCGAAACCCACCGCCGACCAGACGCCCCCGGCGGCGATCGCGACCGGCCAGGCCTTGAGTGCGTGGATGCCCATCACCGCTCCTGCGGCAAATCCCAGCACAGCGGCCACGGCAACCGCTCGCCGGTCCCGCACCAGGCTGCCCAGCGCGCCGCCAAGGCCGATGGCAGCGCCGACGAAGAGACTGATTACGACCGCGTGGTCCATCATCCCCCATCCCTCCTCCTGTTGGCATCATATCATTATGCTGCTAGGAAGCCACCCATGATGCAGGTCGCCGGAGGCGCCGGGCGATGATCCTGGTCGGAACGGCAGGCTTCAGCTACCAGGACTGGGGAGGCGTCTTCTACCCGGATGGTCTGGCGGCACGCGACCGGCTCATCTTCTATGCCCGGCACTTCCCCGTGGTCGAGATCGACTACACCTACTACCGCATGCCGACTGCGCGCACGCTCGCCGGGATGGGGTCCGGCTCTGGTCCTTCCCTTGACCCGGAGAGGTGCCCGTGATAGAGTCACTTTGCATGCAGAAATACTAGCCTGACGAAGGACATGGGGGGGAACGAGTGGCCGAACCCGGCCGGGGTCACGAACTGGATAGCGTGCTCCGCGACCTCTGGGCGGAATTCCGGGCCATGAGCCGCACGGTGCTAAGTGGCTTTGAGATCACCCCTTTGCAGTACCATGCGCTGATCTTCCTGAGTCGCGAGGACGGCCTGACGATGGGCGACCTCTGCGAAAAGCTGTTGCTCGCGGCCAGCACCGTTACCGACCTGGTAGACCGCATTGAAACTGCGGGTTACGTAACACGGGACCGTTGCACGA
>DBBB01000008.1 GCA_002291985.1 Firmicutes bacterium UBA995 | reverse complement strand
CCATGGCTTACCTCATTGCCGGTAGACTTGATTTTGGGTTACCCACCTGAAACAGCGCGGGACCTCCCATCATTGAGCGGATCGGCAGGCAAGCCAGCGGCACCGGGATGGATGCCAATGTGACCGGGCGCTGGGGGCCGAGCGACCCGGGGCCAACCGCCGGGCCTGCCCCCGAGTTTCGCCGGCTGATTCTGCTTGACCTGACTGAGGCTGGCACGGCAACGCGACTGGCACCGGCCTGGCCGACCTTACCCCCGAACAGGTTCTCCGCCAGTCTGACCGCCTGGACACCTACACCAACTGCTTGACGTCAACGAGGTTCGACCGGACGAGGATTCCCCTTTACTTCCCGGACGGCCGGCGCGCGGTCGCCGCCGCCGTCTGCAGCTTGGGGGGTGGTCGATATGCCCTCTCTCACATTCGTCCAGATCAAAGACACCCTTCAGCTCGCAACCCCGCGGGTGTCCGAGAACCTGCGGCCCCGGCCGGCCGACGCCGGGGGGGCCGCCGCCCGGGTGGACCAGGCTGAACAGCCGCGCGCTCTGGTCTTCAGCCATGACGGCAACTTGGAGCGGCTCCCGGGTCCCGGGTAGCACTGAATTGAGTTGTCGGCTTGCGGTCTGGCACCCATGAGGTCTCAGGTCTTGGGTCCTCCGCCTGCGGGATCTAGCCTGTCAGCGTAACGCCGGCGGGCCGCCTCAACGATGGCCCTGACCACGCTGGCCCGGTTCCACCCGATCGACATTGCCATGGTCCCGATGTAGCTGGCGTGCAGGTGTTCCTCGTCGCCGGTCAGGATCTGCAGCCCGGGGAATGTGTTCAGCTCCAGCACCGTCGGGCGCCCATCTCCGGCGACGATCATGTCGACCCGGGCGAAATCACGTGCCCCCACCGCATGAAAAGCCGCCAACGCGGTCTCCCTGACCCGCTGCATTGCTTCAGAGCTGATGCGGGCCGGGCAGTGCAGGATCTCGTTGTCTTTTTTGTGCTCGAACGTGTTCGCCCTCGCCTGGTTGTACTCGATCTCCAGTGGGGGCAGCACCTGCGGTGGGTCCCCGATCACGCCTACGGTTACCTCACGGCCGATCAGGTATGACTCGCACAGCGCTCCCTGCCCGATCCGCTCGATAATCAGGCCGGCTTGGCGGGCGAGGCTCGCCGCGTCCTCGACTATGGAGTCATCGGTGATCCCGGAGCTGTTGCGCCCGCACACGGGCTTGACAAAGATGGGGAACGCAAGGGGCGGTTGAGGCTGCCAGGCTTCGCCGATCCGGCTGATTGGCACGACATGGCCGCTCGCCCGGCTGTCCGCGTCGATCACGACAAAAGGAGCGGTGCTTACGCCGTGGAAGACCCAAAGCTTTTTCCGGGCGGCCTTGTCCAGCGCGACCAGGTCGACCCCTGAGCCGCAAATGGGTACGCCGGCGGCTTCGAGAAATGCGACCTCCGGCAGGGAGGAAGCGTTGAAAACCAGATCATAGCGGCCGCGGCCAAGCTCATCGCACATCCCCTGCAGGTCATCGGCCCGCCACTGGACGAGTTCGGCGGCGTAGCCGGCTTCGATCAGGGCCTGCTTGTGGTGGGTTGCCTCCTCCAGGGCATCATCAGGGATTGCTTGACCGAGGTATTGGCTGTGAAAGCCCACGTTCCGTCCCGCTCGCCACAAAACTGCGATCGCCAGCGCTTGAGATGCTTTAGACTTCAATTTCCTCCTCCTCTTCCCGGCCGTATCCGCCCCAAGAGCTCAGGTCAGACCCAGGTCGAGCGCGCGAGCTCAAGGCAATGCGCAACCCGTCTCTCCTCGGACAGCGGCAGGCCCCGCTCATCAAGGGTAAGGGACGCCCCATCGATCATGGCTGTCACAACCGTCCCCGCGGCGTTGGGGTTGCCGGCAAGGTCCGAGGCGTCCAGCAGGCCGCACTCCACCGCCCGGGCGAGGGTCTCCGGGTCTGCCCAGGGATCCACCGTCCCCCACGGGGCGATCTGCTTGACGGCCGCGAGCAGCAGTCTTGCCTCGCGCAAGAGTTGATCGCGCCGCCCGGTAACCCCAGGATCGAGGGTCATCTCGGGCAAGCCCTGGAGGACCGCCTCAATCGTCCCCCGGGCCATGCGGACGCTGCTTACCACGTCCGCCGCGGTCGCGGCGTGGCTGGCCTCCGAATACCCCACAACGTGGACGATGTGCGGCTTGACGGCGAGCTGGATTGCCACCGAACCACAGAGGTGACCAATCGCCGCGTCCCGATCCGCCGGGAGACTGGCCAGCCCGGTCCTGGTCTGGCGCCAGATCCGGAAGCCATCGTCCTCGAGTTCGCCGGCCAGGTCAAGTTTGGCCAACATCTTGGCCAGGTCCCGGTTCGGGGCTGTGCCGGCCGGGGTGTTGAACATCAGCTGCCCGACGTAGTCCCGCACGCCCAGGGATTTGGCGTTATATGCGGCCAGGAAGAACGAGGCCACCGCAACCGCGTCCGGGGCGCTGCGGAGGCTCCACTGGTGGGAATCGTTGACCTCCACCGGGACCCCCGCCCGGGCGTGCCACGCAATCGCTGCCTGGTTTTCGGCGATTGCCTGTCTGAGTGGGCGGTCGCTCCGCCGGTCAAGGACGTTGTACCAGAACAGCGGAATCGCGGCCCACGCATTGTTGATGGTCCTCCGCAGGACCTCGGCCATGCGCAGGACATCCCGCGTGCCGCTGTAGCACCGCACCAAGGGCTTGTTGCCAATCCTCGTGGCCTCATAGATACGGTTCAGGTCGTCCTCGGTGCGAATGGGAACGCCGCCGGCGCCGTCCTGCGCCGGGTCCATATCCTGCGGGCGAAAGAAGCTCGCTTGGGCGTTCTGATCGGGACCCAGCGAGAGCACGTCCAGCACTCCCGACTTGGCAATCTCCCTGGCGCCGCTCACCGTGACCTCAACGGTCGGCTGACCGAAGTGATGCCGGAGCAACGGAAGCGGGCTCTTGTCCTCTATCCGGGTGACCAGGTTCTGCGGCCACTGGTCGGGCGCCGCCCGGCGCCGTTCCTCACCCCGCAGCCAAGCCCGGCAGACTTCGTCGTTGGAGCTCCCGCCGAAGGTCGCTTCGCAGAACCCGGTTGCTTTGGCAACCTCGCAATTGGGGTCGGGTCCGCCGAAGATCAACCGCATCCCCCGGGCCCGGTGCGGTCCAAGCCGGTTGCCCGCCTCCTCCAGGAGCCTCTCCAGCGCCTCCGGGGTCAGCCGGTAGCTTAAAGCGAGGATGTCCGGCTGCCAGTCGTCGACGGCTGCGGCGATCGCATCCAGCGGCTGTGCCGCTCCCAGGAATCTGGTCTCATATCCCGCCTCGGCCGCAAGGCCCAGGAATCTGCGAACCCCGGCCACATGCACGCAATCACCCAGGCATGTCGCCAGCAACCGGCTGGTCGATGATGAAGATCCGGTCATCGTATGTTGTCCTTCCTTGACGGCTTAGCGCCACCACATCGTCAGCGTTGAGCCCAGCGATTCCCATGTTCACAGCATTGCGGCCCTCACGGCGGTAGTCTGTGCCGTGCACGGCGGAAGCAAGGGAAACGATGGCGTTGATGGTCGGCGTAGCGACGCCCGCGATGCTGCCGAGCACGGCGATGGGGACCAGGCTTGTAGGCACATCCTCCCAGATGTACCGGTGATCAAGGTGCGGCGGCGCCTTGATGCCGGCATAGCCAAGATTGTTGAGTACCGCCTCGTGCAGGGTCTCTCCCTCGGCGCCGTAAGCTTCGTTGAGCCACGCCTTGGCGCTACGGGCGCGTACCCCGTATGCGGCGGCGACTTCCATCCGCTCGTTGTCGATCTGCTCGATCACCCGGGCGACGGTCGGCGTCACGCCCTCCTGGTAGTAGTCAAAATCTCCCCCGGTTGCCTCGATCCGGGCAGCGTTGAGCAGGGTCACGCCCGGGTGGAAGATCGCTCCCATGTTGTCGAGGCTAGTCTCCAGTACGCAGGCGGCCGCATAGAACTGCGGGAAAGCGTGGTTGATAATGCCAAGTACCCGCGCGGTGTCCTTGGCGGGAACTGCGGCCAACGGCACAAACTTCTTGACGCTGTAGACGCGGCAAACGCCGTCATCCAGTAGGCGGCTAGCAAACAACAGGGTCTGCGCCTCCGCCACGAGAACGCCCCGGGGCGACCCGCCTTCGATAAGGATATTGCGGACCTCAAGTGCGCCCCCTGTACGCCCGGGGTTGAGCACCACGATCTGGCCGCTGGTGACGACCCGGGCGAGCTGGGCGGCGATTGGGCGGTGAGCGGTCGCAGGTACAACGACCATGATCACGTCCGCCCCGCGGATCGCCTCAGCGAGATCAGTGGTGGCAAGGGTTACCCTGCCGAGCCCCTGCTCATCACCTTCGAGCACGACCCCGCCCCGGCGCCGGACAGCCGCCAGTTTGCCAAAAGTCCGATTGTACAGGCGGACCTCGTGGCCGCGGATTCCCAGATAGCCTGCCATCGCTTGGCCCCCGTTACCTCCGCCGAGCACGGCGTATATCGCTCTGCTCACGACTGGTGCCTCCTCTCCCTGGAAATTGAACCCCTCGGCGCTCCGCCTTCGGCTGCCCGTGAGACAGCCCAAGAGCCGGGCGTGTCCCGAAAACGCTGCCCGGAAAACGCAGACCCGGAAAATGACCGCCTGGTGCCGGCGCCATTAGTTTGAACCGGGCTGGACAGAGGGCAGGCGTTTACGCATGAACACATGGGCATCAGCAGGGGAGCATCTCTCATGCCTGGTTCCGACCTGATCTGTGGGAGGAAGCTGGGCTGAGGTTACGGTCGTGAGCTGCTTAGTGCGCCGTGTCGCAACTACACCTGCACGCCCACCCCCCTCCTTCGACGCTTACGAGGTTAGCTGACGGGCTCGGGTCGAAAGAGTGACCCTACGCATAGCAGCCGAGAGCGATCGGAGCGAAGTACTGCACCGGTCTTCGCATTGCGCTGGCTCTCTACGCTGTTCCGCGATTAGCCCCCGTGATTGGGTCCCCCGCTTCCCTTGCGCGACAAGGGAATTCAGCGACCAAGTGGTGGTACTGAAACCACTTCATTATACCATGCGAAATTCCGGT
>DBBB01000138.1 GCA_002291985.1 Firmicutes bacterium UBA995 | reverse complement strand
GGCCGTATTCCGTTTCTTGCAGGAGGGGGCGGGAGAGGGCCGGCTGATCATCCCGCCCCACCACGAGCATCTGGTGGCCCTCGGGACTGCGGGGGACGGCCCGGAAGTGGACCTTGAAACCATCGATTTCGAGGGCATCCTGTCCCGGCCCTATGTCCCCACCAATCCCCTGCCGCCCTTGGACCCCGGCAGGGTCCGCTACTTGCCCGACCTGACGGGCGCCGCGGACCAGTTCGATCTGTCCCAGGTATATCTCGGGGTGGACTGCGGATCGGTGTCCACCAAGTGCGTGCTCCTCGATGGCACGGGCAAGGTGATCGGCGGCATCTACCTCCCCACCGCCGGCCGTCCGGCCTTGCAGGTGCTGGAACTCATGAGGCGCGTGCGCGACCAGTTCGGCGAGCGACTCGAAGGTTCCACCATCGTCGCCTGCACCACCGGCTCCGGCCGCTTTCTGTCACAGAAGACCATCGGGGCCGAATACGCAGTGGACGAGATCACTTGCCAGGCAGAGGGAGTCAAGTATCTCTGCGGCAGCGACGCCGACCTTGCCATCATCGAGATCGGGGGCGAAGACTCCAAGTTCTTGCAGCTCAAGGCGGGCGTGCTTTACGATTACCGCATGAACCCGGTGTGCGCCGCAGGCACCGGTACCTTCCTCGAAAACCTGGCCGGCTTGCTGGGCATCGACATCACCACCCAGTTCTCGGCCCAGGCATTCGCCGCCGGTTATGCCCTCGACCTGGGAGACATCTGTACGCTGTTATCCCAGTCGGCACTGGCTTCGGCGGCCTCTCAGGGACTACCTTTGCCGGAGCAACTGGCCAGCCTGGCCTATTCCTCTGCCCGCAATTACCTGCGCAAGACGGCGGAGAATCGAACGCTGGAGGGGCAGGTGATCTTCACCGGCGCCACCGCCCGCAACCATGCCCTGGCCGCCGCCATGGCCGCCGAGGTGGGGCAGGACATCACCGTGCCGCCGTCTCCCGAGCTGACGGGCGCCCTGGGCAGCGCCTTGATGGCCCGGCGTTTCCGCCGGCAGGGGATTGCGGGGGAAAACAGGTTCCCCGGCCTCGATCAGCTACGGGAGTTCTCGCGTGGCCAGCGCAAGTGCTCTGCCCGGTGCGAACACGGCCACCATTGCCTGCTCGACGTGCTCACGTTCGCCGACGGCACCACTGTGCTTTATGGTGACCGGTGCGGCCGCTACTCGGGGCTCGAGACCCGCCGGGCCGCCCGCGAGGCTCGTTTGCCCGATTTCGCCGGCAGGCGCAATGAGCTGTTCGCCCAGGTCAAGGTGAACGAGGTGGGTCCTACGGTGGGTGTCGCCCGGGCCGGCCTGTTCTACGACCATTACCCGTTCTGGGCAGCCTTCCTGAGGGAACTAGGCTTGCGGGTGGTCGTGTCCTCGGTCAACTCCGATCAGGCGTTGCTCGAGGGCAAGCGCCTGCTTGACGGCGAGATGTGTTACCCGCTGGAAATCCTCGTCGGCCATTACCAGGCCTTGCTCAACCAGGGGGTCGACTACCTGTTCGTGCCGGAGGTGGTGGATGAGGAGTCGCTGCCCTGGGCGGCCGCCTGGCCTCGCGGGTTCACCTGCCCGCTGCTTCAGACCATCTTCGGCACGGTGGTGGCGGCGGTCAATCCCCCGGCGGACAAGCTCCTTTATGCCCAACTCAACTACCGGCGGGGCCGCCGGGCCATTCGCGAGCAACTCCGGCCCGTCGCCCGGCAAGTGCTGGGCGATGCATACTCCGAGACCAGGCTGCGCCAGGCCGTGGCCGCCGCATATGGGGAGCAGGAGACTTTCGACCGGGCCATGGAGAGGGAAGGTCAGCGGGCGGTGGAGAGCCTGCCCGAACTGGTGGGGGAAGACAACATCGCCGCCGTATTCCTCGGCCGCCTCTATACCGTGTATGACGAGGAAGCGGCCAAGCGGTCGCTGCGCTATGCCCGCCAAGCCGGCATCGTCGCTCTGCCCCAGGAGTTCCTCCTCTCCTACCTTCAGGGCTGGTATGAGGGGCGCATCACCACGAGCCGCTTCGGGTCCCGGGAGGAGTTCCGGCGGGAGTTCGATGCCTTCCTCCATCAGGTTCACCACATCTATCCGGCTCAGGCCCAGCGAATCGTGTCGGCGGCCTTCGTCGCCCGGTACCTGAGTCAGCGTCGTGATAACAGTTTCCCCGTCATCTACACCGTCCTCCAAGACCCGTTCAAGTGCGGGCCCAACGCCATGCTCCGCCACTACCTGGACATGGTGTCACCCGGCCTGCGCCTGACCATGGACGAGCACACCGCGCCGGCGGGCATGGTCACCCGGCTGGAGGCGTTCAAGAATACCTGCCGCTCCCGGGATCGCCTGGTACTGCCCACCGTGTTGTCCTCTCGGACCCTGTCCCTGCCGGAACTGGGTGGCAAGGTGCTGGTGCCCGAACCGAGCCCCCATGCCCGGGTATTCGCCTCCTTGTTCCGCCGGCTGGGCGTGGAGGCGGAGATGCTCCCCCGCAGCGCCGATCCGGACATGTCCCTGGCCCGCCGCTACGTCAACGGCGATGAATGCTTGCCTCTCATCCAGAACCTGCAGGATTTCCTGGCCTACCTGGAGACGCACGACGCCGACGGGCTGACCTTCTTCCAGGGCGGGGCGTGGGGGCCTTGTCGTTACGGGCTATATGCTCCGACCCAGGCCCTTTTGCTCACCCGGGCCGGCCATGGCGACCGCAGAATCTGCTCGCTGACCCTGGTCGACACGCTGAAGCGTTTCGGGATCGGCGCCGCTGCCGCCGTTTTCGACGGGCTGCTGGCAATCGATGCCCTGTACAAGATGCTCCTGGCTACCCGCCCCTATGAGCGCCAGCCCGGGGCTGCCGACGCCTGTTTCCATCGATGGGCGGCGGAACTCGACGAGGTGCTGGTCAAGCTGCCCATCAGCCCGCGACTCGTACTCAGTGGCGTTCACCTGCGCCCGCTGGAGGACCTCCTGCGGCGTGCCGGTTCCGCCTTTACCGCCATTCGCGGACCGGACGCCCCCCGTCCCCGCATCGTCATCAGCGGGGAGTTCTACGTGCGACTCGATGACCGGTCCAACCAGGACTTGATCCGCAAGGTGGAAGAGGCCGGGGGCGAGGTCTCCCTCTCTCCGGCTTCCGAGCTGTTCCAGTTCGCCGCCCACGTCAACCTGCGCGAGGCCCGCGAGTTGTACCGCCAGACCCGGAAGCCCATCCATCTCCTCGGCCGGCTTGCCTTCAAGGGGATGGACAGCCTGGCCCGTCGCGATGAACGGCGGCTAGCCGTCGCCGCCCACGCGGTGGAACACGAGCCGGATCCGGTGGAAATCGCGCGCCTGGCCGGCCCTTACGTGTCCGGTCATTACGGTGGTGAGCCGCCGATGACCATCGGCCGCCCCTACGCCCTGGCACTCCGCCGCGAGGTGCACGGGGTGATCTTCGTGGCGCCCTTCAACTGCTTGCCCGGCTCGATCGTCGAGGCCCAGATCAACCGGATGAGGCATGACATGCGACTGCCCATGGTTGCCCTGTATTACGACGGTAAAGACAATCCCAACCGCGAGGAGTTCATCCGCGGCCTGGTGTATCAGGCCCGGGAGTCGATGGGGATGACCGCCGCGGACTAGCCTGCCCGTCAGGCTCAACTCCGTCGCGGCACCGGGCCCGTCCCCGGTCCGGGAGGGAACTGGAACTGGCCTTGCTCGATGCGGGGGCCCCCTTCCAGCGGGTCGTCCCGGAAGTACAGGTGGGAGTCGAGGTCCGCCCCCACCACATTGCCGGTAGCGGCCACGAAATGGGCCGCGGCCGCGATGCCCAGCCGGCTTTCCAGCATGCAGCCCAGGAAGGTGCGGATGTGGGCGGCCTCGCCGATGGCGTTGATCTTCCTGGCCGGATAAAGCCCGCCGCATTTCATCAGCTTGATGTTGAACACATGGCAAGCTTGCTGGTCCGCCAGCCGGAACGCATCCTCGGGCGTGAACAGGCTCTCGTCGGCCATGATGGGGACGGG
>DBBB01000065.1 GCA_002291985.1 Firmicutes bacterium UBA995 | reverse complement strand
CCGTCTACAATCAGGCGCGCGGGTACTGCATGCTGCTTATGCTCAAGACCGATCTGTTTGGCGCCGTTTGCTGCTGAGTTTTCCCAGAACAGAAGATAACCCACTGGAAAGCCGCGATACATCGAGTCAAACAGATCGCGCACCTTCGTATTAGGCCATACGAACGGCCGCTGAATGTCCGGCAAGCCAATATCGCCCATATCGATGTAAAGAAGCAGGCCGTCCACCTCGTAATCGACTTTCTTGAAACAGGTTTTGAGCCCGTTCATGAAAGCGTTGCCTCCTTGTTGTACATCTACTCGTGAGCAAGCGCTCCCCCGTCCTGCCTCCTTCATATGAAGTTTGCCAGAAGAACTTCGGCAGTGGCGCTTAGCATAGTTCCGAGCATCACCTCGCCCCAGTCACGCCGCTCGGCTACGGTCATGTTGCCTGCCTGCCCTGCCTGACCAGTCAGGCAGGGCAGGGGCACGATGTCCGGGCCGTACGCGGTGTGCCAGCCGATGCTCTCGCAGCCAGGCGAGGGCGGCGGTTCGACGGTGGGTTTGGTGAATTGGCTCATGTGCGCGCAAGTCTTGGCTTCATAGCGCGGGAGGCGCTGCACCGCCCAACTTTGCCGCCTGCTCAAAGGAATGAGCCACTTTCGGAACTCTGCCGGACAGAACCAGCTCGCCTTGAGACAACCGGTCGGTCCAGTACTGCCCGGCCAGTGAGTCGGGGGGATCTCCGCGCACGTCGAGTATGAGCGCCCCGTGATGCACCGGACTGCGCTCTCGCACCTGAAGGCGCGGCGTGTTTCGGTAGACAGCGGTCAAGCTGTAGATACCGTCATCACGACTCACTACGTGAGCGGACAGAGTTTCGGACTGCGATTCGGGGGTCAAGAGTCGCAGACTGATCGTTGAAAACGCCTGCCGGATGACCATGTACGCCTCGACCTCCTGCGCGGACCTTTCAGGCGTGTTGCGACGGATAGCGACCTTCCACGTTCCATTGAGGTCCGGCATGTTGAATAACCATGGGCGAAACCACCGAACACGCCAGAGCCACTTGTCCGCCACCGACAAGACCAGAACCACGGCGCCAACGACTACAGAGAACGGCTTGAACCAAGCCGCCGTCACTGGAACACCGGCAAGAAGTAGAGCCACGCCCCAGACGCCTGCGGCAATTAGGAGTATGGCCGAGATATGCAGTCGCGATGTCACAGGGCCGTCCTCATTAGAAGCCGACGTAACTCCACGCGGCCTGCAGGAACGTGTTGACCTGCTCTGGCGTCCACGGTTGCGCTCCTCCGAACAAGTATTTCAGTTCGTTGATCTCGCCCCACTCGCTGCACGCCTTAAGTGTTCGTGTCTCTTTCCACAGATGGGCGATTACACACCGCACGTCTTCTTCGTACGTGCGGTGACCGAAACCCTCGTCCGGCACGTTCCAGACGAGGCACTCAATCAAGAACGATGCAATCGGCTTCGCTGCTCCAATGGCAACCTCGGTCATCTCGTTCCGGAGGCGCTTCATGATGCGGACCATCGCCTTGAAGCGTTCCCGAGTGCGCTGGTTCTTGCTGACGCCGTTGTCGTAGTTCTGAGTCGGCCAATTGATGACTGTGCCTCCGCGGTCGGGCAGAAACTTGGTTCCCTCGTGGTAACCGGATGCCGATGTATAGCGGCGATAGTCAAAGGCCGGAACCACATCGGCATCAACGCGATAGGTGTTCGCATGCACGTCAAATGCCTTGTTCCCACGAGTCACGGCCCGGTATCCGAAATAGGCGCTGAGTGCAGCGGCAACCTCGTCCTTGAACTGCGCGTACTCATAGCGCGCAGGAGTGAAGCCGTATGCTTCTGGGAGTGCACCAGCCGGCAAGTCGTAATAGAAGGCATCGTGACAAAGAACACATATATCGACGTCGCTGTTCTGGCGCACGTTAGTGCGATTGGCATATGAACCTTGAGCGAAGACAGTAATGGAACGAGCGGACAGAGCGGCGCTTTCCGCAATCGCTTTGCGAACTGCCCGTTCGGCGTTCTCGCACTTATCGCGTTCTGTTTGGCTTGGCGCCTGCCCCCACAGGCGAAATGTGCTTTCCCAATCACGACTCATGACTGCGTCCTCGCATCGCGCAGCGATTCACGCTGGCCATCGTCTCCGACAGGCCTCTTGAGGCAGTCTACGCGCAATTCGCCGGAGATGAGCTTGGGCAGCAGGGCATCGCGCAGGGCGGCAAGGGTGCGGGACTCAACCTTTCGCCTCCAGATACTCTCGAAAACGGGGGAGATCCGCTGATCGATCGCGCGAGGGATCGGCTTCACTGGCACAGCGATCGTGGCGTCCGAAAGATGGTGACGCTGGATATGCCCCATGGTTGTCGCCTTGCCCGCAGCAATGTGCCGGAAGTCGTCCAAGTGATGATGAACTCCGAAGTAGCAGAGCCATCGCGGGTAGTGCGACGAGGTCACCTTGAACAGGTGCTGATTCAGTGCCCCAGGGCCTCCGGCCCACAGCATGCATTCCAAGGAACCGGACCAAGAGAAGAGGATGTCGCCGTCCGCGACCACATAGTCAGGATCGAGATGGGCGCTGGCACGATCCGCCCCACCGGCTCGGCCAGATCGGAGCTGGGCGATCTTGATCACGGGGAGCCATTGATCGCCACTAGGTGGGTACTTCTGCAACGCCAAGCCATTAACGAATCGCGCGATCTGGTCGAGGCTCTTTACCTCCCACCCCTCCGGAATCTCGCCAAGTTCCGAGTCGACGAGGCGGGCGGGGAAGAGGTCGGCGAGGGACTTGGGGAGGCCGGGGTCGCGGCCTTCGGCCTTGGCGCGGACGGGGTCGAA
>DBBB01000152.1:3859-4120 GCA_002291985.1 Firmicutes bacterium UBA995 | reverse complement strand
TGGGGATGGTCCTCGCGCCCGGCGGGCTTGCGGGCCGGTTTGAGCATGAAGCGCTCGACGAAAGCCGTCGCGTCGTCGATCTGGGCGTCGACCCGGCCCCCCATCTGGTCCGAATGCACCAAGCCATCGGAGGTGAGCGCAATGCCGCGATAGACCGCTGCCTCGACGTGCGCGGAAGGCAAGTGGTCCCGCGGAGCCTTGCCGAACGCCAAGAGCCCGGCCACCGTGGGCCGATCCGACCCTTCGTCAGCCCGGGCAAGC
>DBBB01000152.1:0-3665 GCA_002291985.1 Firmicutes bacterium UBA995 | reverse complement strand
ATCTGGTCCGAATGCACCAAGTCTTCGGACGTGAGCGCGTTGCCGCGATAGACCGCCGCCTCGACGTGCGCGGAAGGCAGGTGGTCCCGCGGAGCCTTGCCGAACGCCAAGAGCCCGGCCACCGTGGGCCGATCCGGTCCTTCGTCAGCCCGGGCAAGCACGCGCGTATTGCGCAGCAGGTCCGGCCAAGGGATCGCTCGGGCGCGGTTGTCGAAGAACCGCTCCAAGCTCTTTCGGTCGAGATCCGCTTCCGTCGCCGTGAGAACCGGCTGTTCGTCGAAAACGAAGGCGCGGCCGCGCTCCTGGAACAACCTGGCGAGAGGCGCGCCGGTGAGGATCCGCTTGCTGGAGCCGACCCGCACGTAGTGACGTCCGCCACTCGTGCCGTGAACGTAGAGGCCGCGGCGAACTTCGACCAACATGACGACGGCCTCGGAGCCGTCGGGTCGCGGGAGGCGCTCCTTCCGTAGGATCGGCCGGATCGGAGGGTCACAGTTGTTCGTCGCCACGTTCACGACCCATCGCTCGACATCCGCGAGACGTTCCCCCGGCAGTCCACGAACGAGTCCGCTGTCCCCCACGCCCAGGAAGAGGACTCCCCCCTCGGCGTTGGCGAACGCAACCAGCTCGCCGGCCATGTCTTCAGTGTGCGGGGAGCGTACTCCTCGGTCGCCGAGCACTACCTCTTTGAACTCGGCGCGCCCGTCCTCACCGGCTGCTAACTGCCTTAGGATCTCGTCCAGTGTGTTGATCATGTTCGCACTTCCTTTTCGGTACCCGCATTGCTCGCGACGCAGGCGGAAGGCTTCGGCTCTACCTTACCATGATCTTGCTGGCAGATTCCTAAGAGGCAAGAGCCTGGCGTCGCCATCGAACGCAGGTTGCTGGCCACGAACCTTGACGAGGGCCGCGAGTTCCTCGGCGGCGAGCGGACGCTCCACCATCCGGCGGGACTGAAGCCCGACTCCTTCGACCAGCGTCTTGCTGCAGACGCTGGATCTGGACGAGCCCGTAGGCTTCCAAGCCCGAGACCACGTCGCCCGGGGCGAGGTTGCCGGGGTCCTTCATCATCACCTGGGGATTTCCTCGCTGATTTGCGTGTCCTTTTCCGCCGGGTGACTTCGCGTCCTGGGAGTGTAGTTCCTCTTTCGCCTCCGACTGGCCAGACGAGGTCCTCGCGTTCCGCGCCTGCCCCTCTGGGCCGAACTCTCGCTGCCCGGGCCCGATCCGGTGCGGCTGGTGACCTGCTTGAACCAAACTCTCAAGCATGGTTTCATATTCGGCCTATACCGGGACGGTGAGAGTTACCGGATGGCAGTCTACCAGGTGCCGGACGGCCCGGCCCCGCTGGAGCTGGCTACTGAAGACCGGGAACCTGATGGCAGATGATACGCTTGTCCGTTTGACGCGCTTTCCCGGTGTCAGGGTCACAACCCGATGCGCAGCAACCACTCCGGTACGACTACTCTGCTAGTACTGCCATGATGCTCTGATCCGCCCGCCCACTCCGCCGCATATCTCCAATGGCGGGTTCCTAAGAAGAATTCACACTTCTTCCCGATGCTTGGAGGAACTGTACGATTCCTGGCGGAAAAAGCATTAACCGGGAGAAGTGGGATACCCATTTGAGCGAATGCCCCATCCAGTCGGAGCTAACGAATGGGCGGTGAGTTATCCATGCGAGACCTGGCGGCTGAGGAAGTAGCGCGGCTGACTGAGGAAGCCGGGTTCAGGGTGGTGGAGCAACTAGAATTACCGGAGCGAGGATCAAGGTTGTTGTCTGTGCCGGTTCAACTACATCCGCGCCTGCAAGAGGAACTCAGGGGCGCATTTCCCGCAGGTCTCTATGCTCACCAGACTCAAGCCATTGCTGCAGTTCTAAATGGGGATGATGTGGTTGTCACTACCGCCACGGCATCGGGCAAAAGCCTGATCTACATGGCTGCGGCTACCAGCTTGGTGTTGAAGGATGCCGGGGCTCGAGTGCTGACGCTGTATCCTGCACGCGCTCTCATACAGGATCAGATGGCGAAATGGGAGAGGTTTCAGAGGTTCGGCATCACTGTTGGCTACATTGATGGGGGAGTCCCTCAGGCAGACCGCGAGGCCATTCTGAGCCGGAATGGTGTCGTATTGATGACGCCTGACGTGGCCCATGCGTGGCTTCTGCGTATGGCGGGAAGCCGGGTCATTGACCGCTTCTTGGCGGCGGTTCGTCTGCTTATCTTGGATGAGGCCCATGTCTACGAAGGTGCCTTCGGCACCAATATGGCTTACTTCTTGCGCCGGTTGGAGATGGCTTCTGGTGCACGCTACCGGTACATCGTCACCTCCGCAACGTTGGGCAACCCCAAAGACTTCATGCATGAGCTTTCCGGGCGCTGGGTGGAACGGTGTTTTACCGATGCGGAGGACGGGTCCACAGCTCCTCCGAAAACGGTTCTGCTGGCGCAGCCGTTGGCACAGCCTGGAGGGTTTGCTGAGACCGTACGGCTGCTAGCTGCCCTCGGGTTCCAGGGCGCTACCCCGTTTCTTGCCTTCGCCGATTCTCGTAAGCAGGTGGAGCAGCTGGTGGCGGCAACTCGCCGTATGAGGGTGGATAAGGAAACTGCGGTGTCAGATGGTCATGGCAAGGAAGTATTGCCTGTTGAGGAAAACCTCGGCGACCCAGACGAGGTAGACGACGAGGATGCAGATGAACGGGTGTCATATCGCCGGGTGATGCCCTATCGAGCCGGTTACGAAAGCCAAGACCGGTCAAGGATACAGAAAGCCCTCGAAAAGCGAGAACTGGCGGGCGTCGTCTCTACCAGTGCCCTCGAACTGGGGCTGGACATTGGGGACATCAACCTCGTGCTCCTCTTGACTACGCCCCCTTCTGTCAAAGCTTCTAATCAGCGCATGGGGCGAGCTGGGCGGCTACGGCCAGGTACTTGTCTAATATTGGATACGGCGGGTTCCATTGCTATGCAGGGGCTCAGGAACTATTTGGGGCGACCCAACGAGCCAAACCGCCTCTACCTGGATAACCGCTACATCCAGTACATCAACGTACTGTGTGCTGCGAGGGAGCTGGAGCAAAGAGGCGGCGTATTCTCAAGCAGCCAAGTAGGCGCCTTTGCGACTCTGCCCGAAAGGTTCACGTCCTTGCTGGAGAACGAACTAAGACCGACCGGGCCAGTTCCCGATGATCTTTTTCCCCTCAAGCAACGGAGTGCGGGCGGCCCTCACCATGGGTTTCCCATCAGAGGCGGCGTCGAAAAGCAGTTTCAAGTTAAAGGCCTGGGCCCACCGGGTGATGACGGGCTGGGGACCCTGGGCTTCTCCCAGGTCCTGCGCGAAGCCTATCCTGGAGGCATCTACTACTATCTGGCCCGTCCCTATCGAGTACGTGAGCTCAGATACGATAGAGGCGAGATAATCGCCCGCCGCGAGAAGTTCTGGACCACGACGCCCATTCGCCAGAGCATTGTGTTCCCCAACTTCGAGAGGGGAACACTACAATGTCTCTTGCCTCTGGACCGCTCCGGTTTTGTCGCTGAAAGCCATGTCCAGGTAAATGAGCGTGTAAGCGGTTTCTCTGAACAGAGAGGGTCGGCAAAGCCGAAACGGTTTGAGTATGGTCCGGGTTCACCTTACCACCAGCGGCCTCTGAGTAACTTCTT
>DBBB01000091.1 GCA_002291985.1 Firmicutes bacterium UBA995 | reverse complement strand
TCCGCTGCAACCGGTTGTTAGCCCGCAGGTGCGTATAGTGCGTGCGTATAACTAACCCTCACTCCCTCGCCACCACGGTGTCGTACAGCCCGTAATGGGTCAGACCCGGGTGGCTCTCTATGCCAGTGTAGCGGAGCGACGCGTCTTCGTACCGCCGAAACGCGAATACGGCCTGGTTCATCTGCTCGGTGTTGAACACCTTCAGCCCCACGAGCAGGTGGAAGTCCTTCACCGTTAGGCCGGTAACGGTCAGAAACAATTCCGGCTCCAGCTTCGTGATTACGTCCTGTAGCGTGTTCTCGCGGAAGTCGGTCAGGTACATGAACGCTGGGATCCGCGCCGCGAACTTGATCAATTTCTCCTGCACGAGCTTGCGCTTCGACTTGTACTCCCTCTCCTCGTCGGTGAGCTCTTTCTTTTCCTCCCTTGTCAGATCGCCGTCCTTGGCCTTGTTCTTGAGCCCCTTGACCTTCTCGCTCTTGTTGATGATGGTCTCGATGATGTTGTCGCCCAGCGAGCGCCACCCCTCGATGCGCTCCACGGCGGCCATCGCCTCGGGATTGTCCAGGATGCGGCGCAACGTATCGTTATCCACGTTGACGAGCAGCGCGCTCTCCCACTTGCGGGCCAGCAGCGTGGC
This sequence comes from Firmicutes bacterium UBA995, assembly GCA_002291985.1. Lineage (GTDB taxonomy): Bacteria > Bacillota > Sulfobacillia > UBA995 > UBA995 > UBA995. The sequence continues at coordinate 2,040 of DBBB01000091.1, read as the reverse complement.
CGAGGTGCCCGCCATCGCGATGTCGAGAATGCCGCCCGCGTCGATCTGCGTCATGTTCGCGCCGTCGTAGGCCAGCACCGGCAGGAACGACACCAGCTCCTTGACCGCGCTCTCCGGGTTCGGCTCGCTGGGCGACAGGCCTAGCCCGTACTCGGAGAGCTGGCGCAGCGCGCGCGTGGGCGCGAAGTCGAATACGAAGCAGACCGGCTTGAGGAGCTCCTCCTCGTTCGGGTTATCGCCGTTGTGGTTACACAGGGACCACGGCGACTGCACCCGGAACGCCGCCTGGAAGTAGGTCTCCGGCGACCTCAAGTTGCGCAGCATCAGGATAGATGACCACTGCGGCACCGTTACCCCGGTGGTGAGCTTACCACATGAGAGCGTGATGGTCTTAGTCTCGAATCCGCTGCCGATGGCCTTGCGCACTGGCGGCAACGCATCCAGCCCGATGCCCGCCAAGGCGCCTGCGGCAACTATCACACTGTAGCCATGCCAGAAAACGTTGTGCTTTTCGGCCAGCAGGTTCGCCATCGCGTGGCAGGCCGCCACATTGGGCAGGAACCAGAACGAGTGTTGCAGGTAGGGCAGCAGGCGTACATCTGAATAGGGGAACGGCGGCCGGGTGCCGGTCTTCAAATGCTCGAGCGCCTTGGGCGCGTGCCCGCCACGGATGATGTCCAGCCACTTCTGCACGTCGCTTTTGTGCTTGAACTGCGCGCCGGTGCCCGATCCCGTGGCCTCGAAGAAGGCGTTGAGGTCGAACTCGTCGAACTCTCCGCCGCTCGCGATCGCCAACAGCTCGTCCGGCATCTGGTAGGTCAGCAGGCGCATCTGCGGCAGCGGGCCGTAGGGGTTCCGCTCGCCGGGGCGCTTACGGGCGAACTCCGCCTTGGCGCGCTGCTCGTCGGTATACGTCCAGTTGAAGATTTGCTCCTCGATGAACTCGCCCGTGGCCAGCGCCCTGAACGGCGTCCCTGAAAGGTAGAGGTAGGCCCTGGTCGTGATGGGCAGGAACTCATTCTCCTTCTGCGATAGTTCGCTGAGGTCTTCGTTTATATCCTCCAGGCCGCTGCCGTACTCGAGCCTGGCCTCCTTCTTGGCGACCGCCTCCTCCTCGCCCTCGAACAGCTCCTTGGCGGTGTCGCGCCATGCGCCGAAGTGATACTCGTCGAAGACGACCAGGTCCCACTTTTCCTTGTGGACCCATCCGTTCTTCGGCTTGATGTTCCCCGCCTCATCGCGGCCAAGCAAGTCCTGGAAGGAGCCGAAATAGACGACCGGCTTCCGGCGGCTGACCATTCTTGGATCACTGTCGGAGTGGCGGGAGAGGTACTGCCACCCATCGAAGTCCACGTGGGATTCGAGGTCTGTCTGCCACGCATCCTCCACGGCGGGCTTGAAGGTCACCACCAGCACGCGCTTGGCACCGAGTTTCTTGGCGAGCTGGTAGGTCGCGAAGGTTTTGCCGAAGCGCATCTTTGCGTTCCACAGGAAGCGCGGCATGGCGTGCATGTCTTCCTTCCAGATGGAGTGGAAGTAGGCGTGCGTCTTGCCCACCGCATCGACCTGCTCCCGGCGCATGGCGAAGGTCTCGGAGTGCGTGCCGGTGAACTTCTGCCCGGTGCGCAACTCGGCGAGGACGGTCTTCACGTCGTTGACCGAGCACTGCACCCACTCCAGTTCGACCCTCTCGAAGCCCTTCCTGACGAGCGCCGCGCGCACCTCTTGGTCGGTGAAGATCGTGCCGTCGTCGCGCTCGGCGGACTCGTCCAGCTCGATGGTGTAGTTCTTGATGGCGGCGGTCTTGAGCTGCTCGGCGACGCGCTGCCTCACGTCGCGCGTGGTCTGGCCCACCTTGAGGCGCCCCGCGTGCGCCTGGTCGGCGATGGAGTAGGCGTAGATGCGCGGCCGGGCGTCCGGCTTGGGCGCCAGGATTTCTTCGATGGTTGGCTTATTCAAGTTCATCGTCGTCAATGTTCATCATCATGGTTGCCGGGGCGCCCCGTAGAGGTAGTGGTCCACCTGGGCCGCCCCATCCGC
>DBBB01000069.1 GCA_002291985.1 Firmicutes bacterium UBA995 | reverse complement strand
CTGGACCTGCGCCCGCGCCAGGTGCGCCCGGCCCAGGTCCACAACCAGAGCCGTGACCAGGAGCAGACCCGTCAGGAACAGGGTGAAGGTCAGCAGAACCGCGCCGCGCTCTTCTTGAATTACGGCGACCACTCGATCCGGAACAGTGCGCGCCCCACGAGGTTGAAGAACCTGGACCACGGCGATCCCCCCAAGAGCACTGGCAGTCCCGGCACCAGCGACGGTTGCCGGTAACGCACGGTCACCGCGACATACCCGGGGTTGGGAAAGGAAATAGTGACATCGGTTCCGGAAGAAAACAGCACGTCAGCACCGTGCTGGAGCGGCAAGCCGCCCCCCTGGATGGCCTCCTGCACACGCAGCCGCGCACCGGCGGGGTCGTTGACCACCGCCATGTAGCGGGCGCCTTCCCGGGCGGCCGATGAGACGACGATCTTGGCGTTGGATGCCAGCCCGAACACGAACGTGCTCAGCACGACCGCCAGCACAATCGGCATCACCAGCGCGAACTCTACCATGGCGGAGCCACGCTGGCAGCGGAGAAGCCGGTTCATCTTCCCACCTCTTTCTTCTAAACCCTCAAGCCGGACCGGTCGAAGGGAAGACTCCCATAAAAGGACGAAGGGGCCCGGCAAGCCCCGGAAAAAGGGTTGGCCGGGCCCCTTTTTACTTGTAGCGCCGGGAACGTCAGGGTGTGCCTGTCAGAGCGGTGATGATCTGGTTGATTACTATGCGGATCCGGTCGCGGAGCAAAGTTACCACAACGGAAACGCCCACAACAATTGTCAGGCCCAGCAGGACGTACTCGAGCATCGTCGCCCCGCGCTCGCCGCGCAGGATCCTACGGGCCCATTCCGTGCAGTCCACGAAACGCCAGTACAAACCAGCCACTTTCTCACCTCCTTCCCAAAGAGTGCGCCCCGTTTCCATTTCACCAGCCAATGGCCCGACTGAGGTTCCACACCGCCGGACCCACCATCAACACGGCCAGCGGCACGAAGATGAAGAGCAGCACGGGGAAGATCACCTTCACGGTCGCCCGCTGAGATTCGGCTTCGGCCGCGTTCTGGCGCGCCAGCCGCAGTTGCCGCGCCTGCTGGCGCAAGATCCGCACCACGGGTGTCCCGTACTGTTCGGCTTGCTGCAACGCGAATACCAGCAGGCCGAGTTCTTCTACACCGTTGCGCTCGGCGAGTTCCTGCAGGGCGTCCTGGCGGCGCTTGCCGGCGCGGATGTCCTGCCATGTCCGGGCGAACTCTGCCTCCAACAGCCCGGACGAGTAACGGAACAGCCGTTCCACCGCTTCCGGCAGGCTCAGTCCGGCTTCGCAGGCCGTCGCCAACAGGTCCACGAAGTGCGGCAGGCCGCGCCGGATCTCCGCCTGCCGGCGCCGGCCGGCGAGCGCCAGCCACCCGTCGGCCCCAAGGTAACCGGCAGCGGCAGCCACCGGGGCCAAGGCAAACACCGCCAGGCGGCCCGACAGAAGGCTGAGGAACGCCGCTACGACAAAACACATCGCCGCCAAGAGCAGCCGCAACACCGCGAACTCCGCCGGTGCCAGGCCGTAAGGATGCCCCGCCCAGGCCAGCTTTTCCCGCACATCGCTGAGCTGATCGGGCCTCATCAAGGGCGCGAAGGGGCCTGATGCGCGGGTGCCAACATGCGCCATCAAAGCGCGCAGATCTCTGCCCCGCCGCAGGGTGTCGCCGGGCTGCCCGCCGGAGGCCCGACCGCGCCCGGCACCGCCCTCGAACAGAGCCAAAAACCGTTCCAGCCGGCCCCGGCTCCGCGGCCGGCGCTCCTCGACGAAAAGCGCAAAAGAGACGACCGCCAGAAACAACGGTACGCCGACGGTCCAGGTCAACCCACCCATCTTTTACCACCCCGCAACGTCAGACATCAACCGACACAAGCTTGCGGACAACCAGCCAGCCAACAGCCACCGACAAGGCACATAGGAGCAGCACAACACGGCCTCCAGCGGTCTGCGTGAAAGCGTCGAGGTAGCCGGGACTGACCACGGACAGCAAAGCCGCTGCCACCACCGGCAATGCGGTGAGCACTCCCGCGCTGAACCGGCCTTCCGCCGTCCGCGCCAACAGGCGCTGGCGAACCATGCGGCGTTCCCTCACGGCTTCGGCAACGCCTTCGAGGCTGTGTGTCAGAGCACCGCCGGTCTCCACGTTGACGCGCACCGCCAGGACCAAAAGGTCAAACTCGCGGCAGGCGGGCAGGCGTTCCTGGACCAGTTCCAAGGCTTTCGCCTGTCCCGTCCCCAGTTCCATCGCGTGGTAGACCCGCCGGAACTCCTCGCCCAAAGGGGCGGGCAGCTGTAGCCCGGCAGCGCCGACGGCCTGCATCAGCGACGCCCCGGACCGCATGGCGTCCGCCATGAGGTCCAGCGCCTTGTCGAGCTGGCGCGTGAACGCTTCCAGACGCCACCGTTTCCGAAAGGCGACCATTTGGCGAGGAACTACCGCGAAAACCACCGCGGCCGCCGCCAGGGAGATGACAAAGCTGCCGAGTATGCCCTGCAAGGACAGCAGGACGATACCGGCGAACGAGGCGCTCAGAAGCACCGTCTGCCGGGCATTCAGAACAAGCCCGGCTTGCGCCGCCTCCCGTTCCAGGCGCGCGAAGTACCCGAGCCGCCGGCCCCCCCGGAGGACCTGCCTCGCCGGCGCGGGCGCGGGGGCCGCCCCCAAAGCCACCTCCAGCCGCGAAGGAACTCGGGACAGGCCGGGAAAGAAAACCGCGCCCAACGAGACAGCGGCCAGAAAGACCGCAAGGCCCACCAGAGCTTCCATCAGGCACCACCTCTTCTTCAGGGAAGATCAATACCGTGTTCCCGCAGCCGCGTGGCGAAACCGGGCACCGCGCCGGTCCGCTGCAGGCGGCCTGCCGCACTATCGTACCCGAACAGAACCCGCAAATCGAACCTGCCCGCAGGGTCCAGCCCTGCCAGTTCGGCGATCTGCACTACCCGGCGGCTGCCGCCGGACAGTTTGGTCACTTGTACGACGAGATCCAGCGCCGCGACAATCTGCTCACGGATAACGTCGGCGGCCACTTCTACTCCCGCCAACAACACCAGCAGGACCAGCCGGTTCAGCGCGTCCGGGGCACTGTTGGCGTGAACGGTCGACATCGAACCGTCATGCCCGGTGTTCATCGCCTGCAACAGGTCGAAGACCTCCTTGCCGCGCACCTCGCCGACGACAATCCGGTCGGGCCGCATCCGTAAGGAGTTGCGCACCAGGGCGCGGATGGTGATCTCACCGGTCCCTTCCACGTTGGGCGGGCGCGATTCCAGCGGCACCACGTGCAGATGCTGCAAGCGCAGTTCGGCCGAGTCCTCAATTACGATGATCCGTTCCCCCGAAGGTATGAACGAACCCAGGCAGTTCAAAAGCGTCGTCTTGCCGCTGTCGGTCCCGCCGGAAACCAGGATGTTTAGCCGGGCGCGTACGCACGAGTTCAAATACGCGGCCGCCTCCTCGGTCAGGGCTTCCAGCCGCAGCAGGTCCTCGACGGCAAGCCGGTAACCGAACTTGCGGATGGTGATGCAGGTGCCCGCAAGGCAGATCGGCCCCAATACCACGTTCACGCGGGAACCGTCCGGCAGGCGCGCGTCCACCATGGGCGAGGACTCGTCCACCCGCCGGCCCAGAGGCGCCACGATCCGATCCGCAATGTCCCGGACATGCCGGTCGTCACGAAACCGCACGTCGGACGGGTGAATGACCCCGTCACGCTGGTACCATACATGGGCGGGCCCAACTACCATGATCTCGGTCACCGCCGGGTCTTCCAGAAGCGGCTGGATCGGCCCGTAACCCAGCATATCGTCCGCTAATTCGCGCACCACCACGCTCAAGACCAGATGCGACAACTTGAGGTTCTGCGACAAGTTCTCTCGACGGACTTCCTCAGCGATCAGCTCCTGCAAGCGCGGTTTCGTCTCGGCCGTACCCTTCCCCAGCAGCAGGCGCGTCTCTTCGCGAGACAAAAGGGCATCCCGGACCCGGCGTTTAAGCGCGTCGATCTCTACCCGCCGGGCAGTGTCAGACGCCGGCATCTGCTCCCGACGCGGACCCTCCTCGCCCGACCGCAACCGTTCGCGCAACAACGTGCTCAACGGCAACCAGCACCTCCTTTCTTGCGGGTCTTGCGCAGTTCCCACCCGAACAGTCCGCCCGGCGACTGCCGGGCGACGCCGTCTGCCCCGAATACCGGCAGCACGGAGTGCAAGGCGCGTTTGAGGCTTTGCTGGAACGGTCCGTCAGCCCGCACGAATGAAGGCAGTTCCTGCCGGTTGACCGCCCGGAGTACGCCGTCGGCCTCGGGTATCCGCCCAACCACCGGGTAACCGGTCCGGGCCGCTAGCGTTTTCAGTTCGTCGGCCCCCAGGTCGGGACGGCGGGGCGCCCGGCTGACCAGAAGCTTCACCTTCACCGGGTCCACGCCCAACCGGCGAAAGATGTCGGCCAGCTTCACTACCTCGCGCATAGTCACCAAGTCGAGCGTGGTCAGAACGAAGATCCGGGTAGCCAGGTCGAGCGAGACAACCGCCGCATCGCTCAAGTCCGTGCCCAAGTCGAACACGACCACGTCAAAATGGCGCCTGCCGGCTTCCACCACGCTCTTCACGGTGCCGGCATCCACCTGGGAGGCCTGCACCGGATCCTCCGGCGCGGGCAGCACCCACAGACCCGACGGTTTGTGGTAAGCCAGCCGGGCTTCCACCTCCTGAAGGTCGGCAGACTGTACGCGGCCCGGCGCCCAGTCGGCCACACTGCAGTTCCCCTGCACTCCCAGCACGGACCCGACATCTCCGAACTGCAGATCAAGGTCCACAAGCAAGACTCGCAGATCGGGGAACCGGCGGGAGGCCAGCGCGGCAGCGGAACTCACCGCCAGCGTGGTCTTGCCTACTCCGCCCTTGGGGCTACAGAACACCAGGAGTTCCTGCCGGACAGGCACGGGGCGCACTGTACGCGAGGGCTCCGGCTCGGCAGTCTCGGCAACCCCGGACCGACCGGGCGCCCGCGCACCCTCGCGGTCCAGCCACTCAGCCCGACGCAGCCGCTCGTTTTCCACAATCCGCGCAATGACCGCGCCGACCCGTACCGAGTCCAGAGGCCTCTGGAGCACCTCCCGGATTCCCACGTTCATGGCCCGCTGGTACAGGTCAATGCTCGTGGTCTCGGCCGCCAACAGCACGACGGTGCCCGGACAAGCCCGCAGTATGCGCTGCGCCACGTCCAGACCTGGCGTGTCGGGTAGGCTCTGACCGACAAGCACGACGTCCGGACGCAGGTCGTTGACCTGCCGGACGGTATCCTCGCCGGACGCGGCGGTACCCACGACCTTCACGGCAGCCGCCAGAGGGCTTGCCGGGTTATTGCACGCCCGGATCAGTTGCTCAACCTCCTGCTGGTTGTCGTCGCCCACGAACAGGGTCAAGATGTGCGCCATCACCAGATTCACCTCCGTGGCACGGGCTGGCCGGCCGCCGGAGGCAGTACGCGCACCCCATATTTTGCAAGCAGGCTGTCGCCGGTGACACCGGGAGTGATCGCCGCAGCCTCGTCAGCATTGAATGGGTTGAGGGCCAACCGCAGAACGCCGTTTTGAAGTACCCAGGTTAGATCCTCAGCGAGGGCCGGCGTCACCACCAGAATCGCCGTGCCCGAACCACCTCGGGCCTGGTCGGATACAACGTCCACCACCTGGACGTTGGAAGCAATGATCTTGGCCAGCAGAATTTGGTCAACCCTGACATGGGCAACCAGATCCACCCGGTCGCCCCGCGCCAGTTGCCCGCCTACCGCCGTGTTGGGATCAAACGGAACCGCGAACGCGCGGTGGTCGGGCAGGCCGAGTCCCGTCAGCCACACCGACAGACCGGTGCGGTTGCCGGGAATAGCTGCCTCCCACAGGTGCCCGGGCCGCAGCTCCGAGCCGGCCAGGATCAGCCCGCGCGCGTGGCGACCGACAACCTGAGCTACGTCTCGGAACACGTCCGCCGACACCGCCACCCGGGGCCGGGAGACCATCTGGACCATGTCATAGCTGATCGCCTCAAACGGCAAAATCTCGCGACGGGCAACGACAACCTCGACCGTCTCCTGGTACGAACGCAACATCTGGACAGCCCCGAAACTGGCTGTCAGGGCGAACACCAGGGTCAGTCCCAACCACACCAAAGCAGAGCGCTTCATCGCAGCTTTCCCTCCTTGGATAACCCAATGGAATTACCGCGCACGGGTGATACGCGCTATCATCCACCGGCCCTCAAACAGAACCAGTTCAAAGAGCACAACCATCCGCTGGACGGTCGTGCCATAACCCGGCACCCGCTGTTCCTGCACATAACGAGCCTCGGCGGAGGCCCTGCCGCGCCGCGCCTCCAAGACATACACCTCCAAGCCGTACAGCGCCGTTTCGACGCCGGACGCCTCCAGGACGGGCAGCAGGTACTCCATTGAGGCTAATGCATCGCCGGTCAGCACCGATAACAGCGCACCGTAATCGCGCCCTTCCAGCGACCGGAGAAAAAGCTCCACCACCGCATGGACACGCGCCTGCTCACCGCGGGCTGGCCGCAGGTGAACTGCGGCAGCCACGGCCAGCAGCACGGCGCATATCATCACGACCAAGACAAGCGCACGCAACCGCCTGTTCACCTTGCACTCCTCCCGACTATGCCCAACACCCGCGTAAGCAGGCTCCGCGGGTCGCCCGCAGGCTCGCCG
>DBBB01000070.1 GCA_002291985.1 Firmicutes bacterium UBA995 | reverse complement strand
CCGATAGCCGGGAGGGCGCCGACCCCCGCAGTCGCAGGGGGATGCTCCTCACGGTGCGCAGGTTGGCGGTGACTTCCTCCCCGACCTCACCGTCGCCGCGCGTGGCGCCCCGGACCATCACCCCCTCCTCGTAAGTCACGACCACGGACAACCCGTCAATCTTGAGTTCCGCGGTGTAGGCGATTGGCCCGGCGCCAAGCAGTGAACGCAGTCTGCGGTCAAATTGCCTCATTTCTTCCTGACTGACCGCATTGTCCAGCCCCAGAATGGGGGCAGGGTGGCGAACCTGCGGGAAGCCTTCGGCCGGCGCGCCTCCCACCCGCCGGGTGGGCGAATCCGGCGTGACCAGGTCGGGGAAGCAGGCCTCGAGTTCGACGAGCGATGCCATCAGCCGGTCATACGTCTGATCGGAGACGGCCGGCCGATCCAGAACGTGGTACAGATAGTCGTGATGGCGAATTTCCTCGGCGAGGCGCCGGATAGTCTCCGTCGCCCGAGCCCGGTCCATGGCTTTATCCTCCATTACCCTTGGCCCGTCCCTGGCCGTCCCCGACTGTCCCCGAATGCCTGCCTGCGTCACTTTTTGTTCTCCGGGTGTTCCCCGTCATCTCTCCGGGTGTCCCCCGTCACCCCGCCTTTGCCCGGCCCGTTACTGACGGTGCTACTGACAGGCCGGAAGCCATGCCCTGAGGGTATCACCCGCCCGGTCCCCGCGTCAAGTTTGCTTGACGTTGAAGCGCTATGGCGTTATGTTGGTAGCATGAGCCGAGCAAACAAGCGAGCCACAATCTACTTCGACCCTGACCTTCATAAGGCCCTCTGGATCAAGGCCGCCGAGACCGACCGGAGTATTTCCGACCTGGTCAATTCTGCCGTACGTCGCTCTCTTGCCGAAGATGCGGTTGATCTGGCAGCTTTTGAGGACCGAGTCAATGAGTCAACCGTGGCGTTCGAGGATGTACTGCGTGACCTGAAGCGCCGTGGAAAGATATAGACTCACACTCAGGCGATCGGCCGTCAAAGAACTCGAGGACCTCCCCCGCAGGGACCTTGCCCGTGTGATAAGCCGCACCAATAGCTCCTTCGATGCTGAGCATACCAGTGATCTATCCTGCGCCTGACGGTGCTCAAAGTACGTGCAGGAGAGTTGTGATCATCAGGATCTTGCTCCCCGTACTCACAGACCCCTATCGTGCGGCGAGGAGCCTTCCGGCCCATTCTGGCGAGAGACCGAGGAACTGGAGACTCGGTCACGTCTATCTGTGATACCGAGGAGATGGCTCGCTAGTGTGATCATCTCGACTGTTTCCTGTGGCTCAATTGTGACCTTGCGATGGCTATGTGGGTTCTTGTATAAGCCAATTGCCCCTGCAAACAGATGGGCAAGAGCTTCTCGTTCTTGCTTGGGCACTCTCGAATCTGTAAGCGGGCCGTCCTCCCAGTGAAATGCCTTGCGCATGAGGTCAACACCCAAGTCTAACTCTGAGTAGCCGCCTGCTTCACGTACTCGGACTTCCACTTCCTTGAAAGCCTGGAACACTGCAACATCATAGTCCCCGCGAAGAAACAAGGCCCACACCTTCTGAGCTAGCCTAGGGTGCAGGCTCTCACGGGGGAGGAGATTCCCGCGGCGGTAGCGCTCAAGGTCTTTCGGCGTTGCCACTTGCCTCCCGCGTCGCGTGACGAAGACCCATTCACCCAGGGTGCCGGGCTTCGGCGCCAACAGGCCTTCGTGCTCTAGCCACATCCAGGCTTCCATGAGAGCCTTGCTGATCCGGTCGTGGTGTTCTGTTGGGTACTCCTGAACCGTGTATGGCAGGCCGAAATTGTACCGGTTTAGCTGTGTGCCTTCGTTCTCCGCCGAGACGAGGTATTGAAGCACAACACCGGCGAGTTCCTCCGGCTCAAGAGCCAGTAGCGCCTCCGGATCGGGTAGAAGGCTGTGAATGGTGAGTGGTGGCATGAACATCCTCCCCTCAACAACTAACAGGTTAGCGACTTAGCGGGCGTCAGTTTATATGCTTCGGTCAAGCCGCCCAATCTGCGTATTCCGGGCAAGCCCACCACCGATTCCGCTGTCAACCGGCCACTCACTCCGGAGCTGGCCACCCAGTAAGTCGGAGCGCAGCGACACCGGAGTAATGGTGGCTGATTTGAGCGTGCGACCTCCTGCATAAGGTCGTACGTCCATACATCCAGGGGACCGCGGCGGCCCCTTGGCCGTGCCTTCCGGTTCTCTTCGACACATTCTCCCCATGGTTGCCGAGTCCTTCCTCGTGGTCACTGATTGCCTGGCGCCGGTGGGCTTGCCCCGGTTTAGTGGACACCCGAGACATGGTAATGTGGGGACGGGAGGTGTCCAGATGGCAGGAACTAAACCGCCGTACCCGCCTCAGTTTCGGATTGAGGCCGTACGACTGGTCAAGGACAGCGAAAGACCGATCAGTCGCATCGCGGCGGAGCTTGGGGTGAGCCACGAGACGCTGCGACAGTAGGTACGGCAGGGCGAGATCGACGCCGGCGAGCGTGAGGGACTGACC
>DBBB01000121.1 GCA_002291985.1 Firmicutes bacterium UBA995 | reverse complement strand
ATGTCCTTGATCTTCATCAGCCGGCTGACGTTGGACCGCTCCATCTCGCTGAGGCGCATGGTTATCTCCCGTACCGCCGACTCGAGTTGGGGGATCAGCACGTGCTCGAGGGCGTTGACCCGCCGCCGGGTCTTTTCGATCTCCTCTGCCAATAGCTCCACGGCCCGCTCCGCTTCGGCCAGTCTGACCAGCGATGGCAGTACGCGGGCCACCTCGCGGATAGCCACGTCGAGTTCGGGAGCCGTGTAGCCCGGGCCGTAAGGGTAAAGGTTGCCCTCGGTGTGCGCCTCGAAGTGGGGTACGAGCACGCTCATGACGTTGCGCACCTCGTACGTCACCCAGGTCCGGGCCTCGGGAACGGATACGGCGGTGTCGAGCGCCCCGGGGTCCATCGCCGCCCGGGCGAACCCGACTTCCCGGTAAGCCGACTCCAGGCGCGCCTCAACCTGGGGCCGCAAGCCGCGCGTGTCGCGAACTCTCGCCAGGAACACCTTCATGAGTTCGTCGCGCTTGTCCTTGAGGAGCTTGTGGCCCCGCCGGGCCATTTTCAGGCGGCCCTTCAGCTTGAGCAGCTCCATGCGGGTGGCATTCGTCCTGGCAAGCATGTCCCATTATCCTCCGGCGGACGGAAGGTAGCGGGCCAGGTGGCGGTCGGAAAGGCGCTTGAGTTCGCTCCGGGGCAAGACGGCCATGAGCCGCCAGCCGATGTCCAGCGTGGTCTCGATGGTGCGGTCTTCATCCTCGCCCTGGCGGACGAACTCCCGCTCGAAAGCATCGGCGAAGCGCAAGAATTCCCTGTCCACCGGGGTCAGGGCGGTCTCCCCCAGCACCACCGCCAGCTCCCGGGCTTCCTTGCCCCGGTCGTAGGCGGCCGAGAGCTGGTTGAGGACGTCGGCATGATCCTCCCGCGTCTTGTCCTGGCCTATTCCCTTGTCCTTCAAGCGCGACAAGGACTGGGACACGTTGATGGGAGGGTAGATGCCCCGGTTGTGCAACTCGCGGCTGAGGATGACCTGCCCCTCGGTTATGTACCCCGTCAGGTCGGGAATGGGATGGGTCTTGTCGTCTTCAGGCATGGTGAGGATGGGCATCTGGGTGATGGAGCCGGGTTTGCCGCGGATCCGCCCCGCCCGTTCATAGATGAGCGCCAGGTCGGTGTACATGTATCCGGGATAGCCTCGCCGTCCCGGTACCTCCTTCCGGGCCGCCGACACCTCCCGCAAGGCCTCGCAGTAGTTGGTCATGTCGGTGAGGATCACCAGCACGTGCATCCCCCGGGTGAAGGCCAGGTACTCGGCGGTGGTCAGGGCCATCCGGGGGGTGGCCAGGCGCTCGATGACCGGGCCGTCGGCCAGGTTGATGAACAACACGGAATGCTCGACTGCGCCGGTCCGGCGGAAGTCGGTCGTGAAGTGCTCTGCCTCCTCGAAGGTGATGCCCATGGCGGCGAAGACGACCGCAAATTGCTCGTGGCCGCTGCGCACCCTGGCCTGGCGGGCGATCTGGGCGGCAATCTGCGGGTGAGGCAGCCCGGCCCCTGAGAATATGGGCAGCTTCTGCCCCCGGACCAGCGGGTTCATGCAGTCGATGGCAGATATGCCCGTCTGGATGAACTCGGAAGGGTAAGCGCGAGCGGTGGGATTGAGGGGGTCGCCGTTGATATCCAGGCGCGCATCGGGGATGATGGGCGGGCCGCCGTCAACGGGCCGGCCCAGACCGTCAAACACCCGTCCCAGCATGTCGCCGGATACGCCCAGTTCCATCACCTTGCCGAGGAAGCGGGCGCGAGCCGATGCGAGGTCGACCCCTGCCGTGCCCTCAAACAACTGGACCATGGCCCTTCCCTCGGCTGCTTCCAGCACCTTGCCCCGGCGCACGTCGCCTCCGGGCAGCTCAACTTCCACGAGTTCGTCGAACTTGACCTGGTCAACCTGTTCCACGACGACCAGCGGGCCGAAGACGTCGCTGATCGTCCGGTATTCCTTCAACAAGTGGGTTCCCTCCTCAGCCTTTGCCTCGAACGCCCGCCACGCCGGTGACAATCCCCGCCTCCAGGGCGTCAAGGCTACCCCGCTCGCCCTCGGGAACGAAGCGACTGCGGGCGATCTGCTCCCGGATGGGCAGTCCCAGGAGATCATCCAGCGGCGCACCCGCCTGAAGCGCCCGCCCCGCCTGATCATGAAAACTCAAGATGATGGAAAGTAGCTTGACCTGCTTGGGTATCGAGCAGTAGCTGTCGACCTCGTGGAAGGCACTCTGGTACAGGAAGTCCTCGCGAAGGGATTTCGCCGTCTCAAGCGTGAGTCTTTGCTGAGGGGACAGGGCATCCACGCCCACCAGCCGCACGATCTCTTGAAGCTCGGCTTCTTCCTGGAGGATGGCCAGGGCACGCGTCCGGTTCGCCGCGAAGGCCGGACCGTAGTTGTCGCTGTAGTAAGAATCGAGACGCGACGTGTATAGCGAGTAGCTGAGCAGCCAGTTGATGGCCGGGAAGTGCTTGCGCTGGGCCAGCCGGTCATCAAGTCCCCAGAACACCTTCACGATGCGGAGCGTGGCCTGGGTGACGGGTTCGGAGAGGTCGCCGCCGGGAGGGCTGACCGCGCCGACGATGCTGAGCGAGCCGTCGCGGGCGGGATTGCCCATGCATACCGCCCGTCCCGACCGCTCGTAGAAGGCGGCAGCCCGCGAGGCGAGATAGGCGGGATAGCCCTCCTCGCCCGGCATCTCCTCGAGCCTCCCGGATATCTCCCGAAGCGCCTCGGCCCAGCGGGACGTGCTGTCCGCCATCACCGCCACGTCGTACCCCATATCCCGGTAGTACTCGGCGATGGTGATGCCGGTATAGATCGACGCTTCGCGAGCCGCCACCGGCATGTTGGAGGTATTGGCCACCAGCACCGTCCGCTCCATCAGCGGGCGGCCGCTCCGGGGATCGCTCAGCTCGGGGAACTCGAGTAGCACGTCCGTCATCTCGTTGCCCCGTTCCCCGCAGCCGATGAAGACGATGATGTCTGTGTCCGCCCACTTCGAGAGCTGGTGCTGGACCACCGTCTTGCCGCTGCCGAAGGGACCGGGTATGCAGGCCGTCCCTCCCTTGGCGATGGGGAAGAAGGTGTCGATGACCCGCTGGCCGGTGGTCAGCGGTACGACGGGAGGCAGTTTGCGGCTCACCGGGCGAGCCCGCCGCACCGGCCAGCGCTGCAACATGCTGACCGTCTCGCTCTTGCCGGCGACATCGAGGACGGCCACGGGTTCTTCGACGGTGAAGCAGCCGGATCGGATCTCCGCCACCACCGCCTGGCTGAGGTGGGGCGGTACCATCACCCGGTGCTGCACCAGGGGCGTCTCCTGCACGGTACCGAGGAGGTCGCCGGCCGTCACCGCTTGCCCCTTGACCACCGTCGGGACGAACTCCCAGCGGCGCTGCCGGTCCAGCCCGGGTACATTCACGCCACGGACCACGTACTCCCCCGCCTGGGCGGCAATCGCATCGAGTGGCCGCTGAATACCGTCATATATCGACTGGATCAGTCCGGGGCCAAGTTCCACGGACAGGGGCCGGTTGGTACTGACCACCGACTCCCCCGGACCCAGGCCGGACGTCTCCTCGTACACCTGAATGGAAGCGCGGTCCTGACGCAGTTCGATGATTTCCCCGATGAGGCCCTGTTCGCCCACCCGCACCACGTCGTACATCTTCGCGCCGACGATGCCCTGCGCCACTACCAGCGGGCCGGCTACCTTGACCACTTTCCCCTTCATGGAACATCCTCACCCTTGAAAAGAATATCCGCACCTACCGCCCGTTCCACCAGCTTCCGGATGGCCTCAATGGTCGTACCCCGACTACCTCCGGCTCCCGGCACCAGGCTGATCACCGGCAGCGGCCGGCGCTTGACCCGCTCCACGGCGGCGGCCATGTCCCGGGCAACATCCTCCTCCAGCAAGACGAGTACATGGTCTCCCCGGCACATCCGCTCGAGGGCAGCCTCGGCGGCCTCCGCCGTGTGAACCTCGGCCACATCCATGCCGAGCGGCCGGAAGACGGGCGCCGTATCGGGAGAGCCGATGAATCCCACCTTAGACATATGGTTCTCTCAGCCTCCTCCGGATGGCGGGGGCCCCCATACCCCGGCCAACCCCCAGGAAGATGATGCGGAGATTGCGGGCTTCGATCTCCCGACCCAGCAAGAAGCCGGTGACGACTTCCGGCCCCATGGCCAGACGCCGGGCGCCCCGGACAAAGGCGATGAGGACATCGTCCCCTGTCTTGCCCAGGGTCGGGAAGGCGCCCTCCCGTACGGCCTCCTCGGCCGCTCGTGCCGCTACCCGCTCCAGCGGCGTCCCGGCGAACATTCTCGGCATCTGCTCCCAGGGCTCGCCC
The DNA here is from genome assembly GCA_002291985.1 of Firmicutes bacterium UBA995. Lineage (GTDB taxonomy): Bacteria > Bacillota > Sulfobacillia > UBA995 > UBA995 > UBA995. The sequence goes on along the minus strand of DBBB01000121.1, from coordinate 1,007 downwards.
AAGATCTGCCGGAACAACCCGTGTTCCCGGCCGCCGGGCACCAGGCGCCGGGCCAGGGAAAGGCTTGCCCCGCCCAACAACTTCGCCCGAGCCGCGGCCTGAAGGTTGGCGAGATCGCCCCACAGGCTCACCATTTCCTCAAGGAAGACGCTGCCCGTGGCGCGGGCGGCGCGTTCCATACGGGCAAAACGCTCGCGGTGGAGTTGCTCGTCCTCCTCGTGCGTCCTGCTCGTCTGGTCTCTGGATTCCCCTCGTCGCGCTCGCCCGGCCTCCCCACTCAGCCATCGCCCCAGTTCGACCAGGTCCACGGGCGCCGGGTGCGGGCTCAACCCGCGGATTTCCCGGTAGACGCCGAGCAGGACTGCCTCAACCACGTCTTCCCGTTCCGTGGCCTCGCTGACCTGACGGTAATCGGTTTCCCCCAGCAACCGGACAACCGCCGCCGGCGACGGGGCATCGGCCAGCCGATCGAACAGCCCCGCTCCCAGCATGCGGGCTTCCATGGCGCGAATGCGTCCGCTGAGATGGGCGTAGTCCGTGTCCTGTGCCGGATGCATCCAGTCCAACCGCGGTCATCCCTCTCCAAAGAGTACGCGAGCCACCCGGGGTTCCAGGTCCTCGCGAATCCCCGCCAGGACTGCATCCAGGCTCACATTGATCTCGACCGGCCCGCTGACCAGCACAAACCCGCCGAGCAACGGGCGGGTCTCCTCCGCCAGTTGCAGGGAGGCGCCAGCCCGGGCGTTGGCCTGGGCGATCAGCCAGGGGCCGAGGTCCCGCCGATCGGCGGGCGACAGGATCACGTGTCCAGGCCCCCTCGCCAGTTCACACAGGATGCGCAGCAGCTTCTCCCGGTACTCGGCACTGCGATCGGCCGCCATTGTTGCCCGGGCTGCGTCGAACACTTCGTCCAGCACCGCCCGCCGGGTCCCGGCAAGGAGGGCCCGGGCCTTGAGGCGGCTTTCGCTCAGTACCCGTTGCCGGCCGGCCTCCGCCTCGCGTCCGGC
>DBBB01000185.1 GCA_002291985.1 Firmicutes bacterium UBA995 | reverse complement strand
GAAGCCACCTCATGCTGCGTCAGCCCGTGATCAACCCAGAACTGAGTCCAAAGGGTGGACTCCTTGTCTGTAGTGTGGATGCTCGCCGGGAAGAAGACCGGCGGTTTGCCGGCAAATGCAGCCTGCCGGGAAACCGAGGTGATGCTCGGAATCCAGGCAAAGAGGGCAGTCTCACGGAACCGCAGCTTCGAGTCCTGCTCCCCGAGTACCTCGCGCAAGACGGTCCATTGGTTCAAGGAGAGGCCATCTACCAGTAAGAGAGCGACCTTCGTGCTCCGGTCGTCCCCTAGGCTTCGGGCGAGGTACCGCGGGACGTGATGCAGCATTACCGGCGGCGCGGGCGGAAGGTTAACCAAGCTCGCGTATCGTTTCAGCGCCCAGCCGCTGAGAGCAGAGTCGATCCGGGATCTCATGGCATCCAGGCGCTCCCGGTATTCTTCCGGTAGAGTAGTATCTGGCTCCAGTTCCAAGGCAACGAGCTCCGCCCACCGGTAGGCAAAACGGACCCACTCCCCATGACGCGCCTCGACCGTGGGGAGCGTCTTCTCGATGGAATCCAGCAGTCCCTCCATGCGTCGGCGACGGTCTTCCACCAGTGAGACTATGATGCCGCAAGCCACCCGGGTCTTGGCGAGGGTCTCGGCACGTTCATGAGGAACGGGTTGGAGTAAGCCCTCTAGAAAGAGGTTGTCCAGGTAGACGCGAACGTCGTGGTGGTCAAAAGGCAGAAGTGTCGGTCCTGCAAACTCAAGTCGGTAGTCGGCCGGGTCTTCGTGGATGCCATCGCCCTGTTGATGGGCGAGCGAATTGAGGAACGCCGGCCAACGCTCCTGTAGGAACGCAAAGAATGCTTCACGGTCCGCAATGAGGCTCTCCAGCGGCCAATCCTCAAAGAGCCCATTTTGCCGCAGTATTTGGATCAACCGCGCGTCGAGTATGGCTGGGAATCGTTGCCCACGGTAATGACGACGCAGCAAGACCCGGAGCAGGTCGGATGGCTGCTTGATGAACTCGGGCGCGACCTCGAACACATGACGAAGGACGAACTCCTTCGTGGCGTTATCGCCGAGCCGTCCCGGTATGTGCTTTGCCTGCGCACCGAACAAGGCGTCGAGATTCGCTCGGTCGAGCGCCGCGACCACGGGATAGCTGAGGTTTGGAAGAAGATCGCCCAAGTTGAATGAGAGCTTCCGTCCGGCCTGTAGCAGGTCGTAGGGCAGAGCGTCGAGATCGCTCGATGGCGCTCTCAGCACCACCACCAGATCGGTTTCCTCGCCACGGTCCCAACAGGAGCGGAACTTGGATTCGTAGGCATAGCGAAAGGCGATGTGATCCTCGAATGGGATCAGTTGAAAACCCCGCTCGCGGATTCCTTCAAGGACACCCTCTTCAAGGAGCAGGCCGTCCGGATCCGCCACCAAGGTAAGCCGGGCCACCTGGGGCGTGAACTCATTCAGGATTTGATCGCGCCAGCTACCCACGAGCGCATCCCTCCACGCGGACGAGAAGCAGAGGCGTGACTTCCGGTAGGATCTGGTCGCGCTCGAGTTTCTCCCTGAAGCGTTGTTCCTCCTGTTCCAAGAGATTCAGCCGATGGTTCCGGACCTGAGGCAGTCCGATACGCTCAATGGCCCTACGCCGCGCAGCGAAAGCGTGTTCACCCCTCTCACGCTCCAGTGCAAGGCGCTCCCCGTGAGCCTGCACCAGCTCTTCGTAGACGGTCTTGCCCTGTTGTTCGACCGTCTCCCGAAGTCGCTCAAAGGCCTGGTGCGGGGTCTCGATATCCCGATTCTGGAGGACCGTGGGCGGAGTGGTTAGCAGTTGGTCCCACATGTGCCGGGCGGTTGGCGCAAACGCCCGATCGTCGTCGGCCAAGAACAAGGGCAGTACACGCTGTTGGCGCGTGAGCGCTGAGTACGGAGGACTGAGAACCGAGTCATACTGGATCGAGATAAGCCATAGAAACCAGTGTCCATGGACCTCTGGCACAAGGCCGACAGCGTAATGACTGGTACTGGTTCTCCCGGGGCAAAGGGAGGAAGCCGCATGGCCAGGCCGCGCACCCTGAGATCCTCCAGCGTCACGTGGTGGCTCCCAAGCTTCTGTTCAGCCTCCTTGCTGGTGAAGACAACACCGGTCAGTCGCTCGCCGTCGGGCCAGGTGAGATCCCAGGCGCCGTTCTTCCTCTCCGCCTTACCGCTGTGAGTCTGCAAGTAGCTTACGGTCATGCGCTCCACCCAATGCGGGAGCGGGTGGGCCAGCAGCCGCTGGGCCTCAGCAGGGTTCAGGTCCTCACTAGAGCCGAGCACGGAGGCGGTCTGCCGGGACTCTCCGGCCTGCTCCTTGACACTCTTCAGGACCTCATCGACCTCCGTCTCCACCATGTCGGGATTGAGGATGGCCTCCACATAGAGGTTATCGAAGATCTGACCCGCCTGAGCGGAGTCGAGCACTTCGCCGGTCTTGTCAATGCCGAACTCCTCGAAGATGACCGCCAGTTTGTGCTCAAGGACTTCGCAGCCACGGTGTTCGACCGAGTCCTCCAATACGAAGTTGATGGCCCGCACCATGTGGGTCTGGCCGATGCGGTCCACCCGGCCAATGCGCTGCTCCAGACTGGGATTGAATAGGAAATGGGCACAACAGTCACCCCTGCACCTCCGGTAGCAGGGTTT
>DBBB01000040.1 GCA_002291985.1 Firmicutes bacterium UBA995 | reverse complement strand
AATTACGTGAGCGGCGACACACAAGGGTCTTCCTGTGGTGTGCTGACTTCTTCAACAACAAGCGGTACGGAATCGCGTACAACGGGAGGCCCTTCAGCAGCGGGCTAATTGGTGCAGGAGTGGCGGCGGCCGTGGCGGATCGCGAGAGGACGCGGCCCAGGCTCAGGTGGAGCAGTTCTTCCAAGAGGGCAAGGGCCAACTGGGGATGGACCACTACGAGACCCGCCCTGGCCGGCCTGGCACCGGCACATGCTCTACGTCTTCCTCGGAATGCTGTTCTTGCTGGTGCTGTGCTGCCAGTTCGTAATTGGAGGTCAATTCTCGGGGAAACCGTGGCCCGTCAAATCCCAAACCGGGCCCGGCAGGCAAGTGTTGCCTTCTTGCCCGCCGGCGCCGTCCCTTCTCCTCGCCGGTGACCGCGGTCGAGCCGCCATCGTGTGAGTCTCAGGGGCGACTCGGCCATTTCACTCCTTGCCCGGGCGGCTCACATCACCTTGCGGCGCTGTTAGTAGCCTCTTGCGTTGCCGCGATGGGGCGCTGTAGTATTAACCCTCGCGGGCTATAGTCAACACCAGGGACTGCCCTCAGGCAGAATGACACCTCCGTGCTAACTGCTGGTGGTCCGCAGGAAACTATGGCCTCCCACTCGAACGCTACACCAACCACTATGGGTCTATAGACCTCCATGACGAGGGCGTTACGCTCGAAGATGACGCTGTACAGCTAAGAATAAGGTCGACGTCTCCTGGCTTAGGTGCCGTATCTCCAAACAGCGCTGTCTGAGTTGCTTGTCCGTATGGTGCCTCTCTCACTTCAAGTAGTTTCCCAGGGAAGGCGGCTCGCAGTGCTTCTTCGGTTACTCTCCTAGTGAAGTCGCGCGCATCCGTCCGCACATAAATGGTCGCGTCTGGAAGCATCACCTTAGCGGCTGCCTTGAACACCGACTGAAGGAGTCTCTTATACCGCTCTCGATCGTCCTGACGACTCTCTTGCCGCCAGCGTTCCCCGGATATCTTGGGACGTTCTGGACCTCCGAGTACCCAGTACCGCAGCCAATGGTCATAGTAGTAGTTGGTGATGCCATGGTACGGAGGTGAAGTTAACAGGAGCCGGAAGCGCGGGGTCGGTTCGTGCTCCATTCTTGGGATCTCTTCCACCGCGTCGCCCAGGATGGCGCTGCTTCTACCAGCAGACAGTTCGCCCCATGCATACCGCCATCGAATCCTTTGGGTGAGAAACGGGACGATATCGATCTTGGATGGACGCAAGTTCCGCTCTTGCCACCAGCGCACAGAGTAGTCCGGCGCCATAGATTTCTGCTGGCGCATCTGGTTGGATAGGGCCTGTCCGTACTTTCCGTGGAGGTAGAGCAACACGAAAGCAGCCAGCGTCGAATCCACATAGTTCTCGCGCCAGTTCAGGTTCTCGCGCACCGCTAGGAGGAACCGCCTCACGTCCGGAGCAAAGCACCATCGGTAGAACGTTGGTAGCTTCTCCATCGCCTTGGTGTACTGAGGAGCCAGGGCCGCGACCTCTTTCAGCCGATTGATGACGAGATCTTTCGGAGCAGGAGCGAGCTTCACACGGGCATACAGCCAGGCGACAGGGTTGATCTCGATTCCGACCCCATCTCGACCAAGCGCAGCCGCGGCGGCGACCGCAGTCCCTCGGCCCGCGAAAGGGTCCAAAACCGTGTCTCCGGGCTCGCTATACCGGCTAACGGTTACCAGCGCAAAGTCCACGGGAAACATGCCGTAGTACGTGCCGAAGGGAATCCATCGGGCAGCATTGCGGGGGCGTGTGGTGGCAGGAGCTGCCTCAGCGGTTGTCATTCGCGAGGAGTTCCCGCACAAGTCGTTCCAGCACGCGAATCCCGACGCCGCGAGCGATCGCGGCCTGGGAGTTGGCCTCAACGATGGGAACCACGGCATCTGGGTACCGAGACGACACCACGGAGTCGAGCAGGGCTAGCGCATCGGAAAGGCGGGGAAATTGGTCTACGTGCGCTGTGGTCGTGTCCGAGTGATAGTCGTTGAAGAAGGGCGTCATTCCAACGATGCGCGCGCCCGAGCGCGTCTTGTAGAGGAACTTTCGCCCAAAGTATGTTTGGAATCCGTACGGACGGTCGCTCTTGGAAAGGATGATGTGGCGCTTAATGTACTGGTCCGTAAGACGGAAGAGCGTCCCTGGCTCCACGTTTCCCGGAGAATCCTGGGGCGTCATATCCAGTCTGAGGAAATGCTCCATGAACTCGCCGGTCTTTTCAACGCCCACGATGAGCAAGTCCCGTCCCGTCACGGTCCTGACGCGGTCGTTAATTCGCGTTAGCTCTCGCTGTATCGCGTCCTTGAGCCAGGCCGGATGGCCGAACACGGCAAGGGGGCCATCAAACATAAAAGCGATTCGCCCCAGACTGTCCAGCCAGTCCTTCTGTTCGATGGTGCGCAGGAAGTTTACCAGGATCAGGCGCTCGACCACCTGCATAGTTTCCCCGTACGCTTCTCCACTGGACCTGGTCGGCGAAAACGCCTCGTGGATGCGAAGGGCGTCCGTCGAATAGAGCGGCCGGCCGAGCCGACATGGGCATCGATACGCCCCAGTCCCACGCTCCAAGCTGCCATCGGGTTTGGCGCAGTCCTCATAGGGGCAGCGTTCGGTGCGGTCGTGGCTCTTGTACGCCAGAAGCGCGTGATAGGTATCGAGCAGAGATTCGCCGTCAGCCGCCGCTCGAATCTCTGTCAGCACATTGTGCAGTTGCCAGCGGAATGACTGGGCGGGACCGAGCCCGTCCGTGAGCTGCACGTTGTTCCCTGGAAGGACAAACTCGCCGGCATCCGTGGTGGTGGTCTTCACCACGTCGCTGGGGTTGGGGAATCGCTGGCGCGACAGCCCGGCGATCCGCTGCAGGTCGAGCAGGACGAGGGCAACTGATATGAAGCCAATCTCGGCGCCCGGATAGCCGTTTCGAACGGGAATGGGAACGTTGCTGCCATCTACGGCGACTACGAAACGGGGCAAGTGCTCCGGGTCAGGCGCTTTCTCGGGCACAGCGCCTGAGGAGCTAGGCCGCTCATCGCCGGGGAGCGTTACCAAGCACCGCTTGAGAAAGCTCTTCACCCGCTCGCTTTCCGCGATCCGCGAAACGGCGATATGACGGGCCACTTCACCCTCGTACGGCACGCTCTGCTTCCCCTTGCGCTCGGCCGACTGAAAAGCGGTCGACCTGAGTAGGGACGATGTACAGGTTGGAGAGAGTCTTTACACGAATGAACCCTGGGTCCTGAGCCCGCAAGATCGAGGGCTGGAAGTCCGCAAAGTCGTAGAACTTGACCAGCCTCCGGGTTTCATCCGTGTTGTTCAGGTGGCCAATGAACCAGTTAGCGGTATTCTTGAGGATGCTTTCATGGATGCTCGACACCTCTTGGGTGGCGTACACCAGCCCAATGCGGAGTTTGGCTCCCTCCTTCGCCACCTTTGGCCAGAGGCTACGAGGATCATCTGGATCGAAGTCCTTGCCGCTCGGGAGCAGGTTGTGGGCCTCTTCGACGTAGACGAGGATCTCGGGAGGAGCCTTGCCCTCGGAGAATATCCGCTGTTGGGCTCGGTGAATTCTCTCCATCACCCGGTCTGCGACAATTTGGTTGAGTTCGGGGTCTCCGAGGGACTGGTCTACCATGACGAGCCGTCCTGCATGGAGGTCCTGGAGAATCAGGTCAGCGTAGTCCTCCTCCACAGAGATGGTGTGGCGGTCATACACGCGCCGCACCAAAGCTCGGGCTCCTCGGTACCCGAACATGCCCAGGATTCCCCGGAGGTCCTCGTCAGCCCATGGGCGACCGGAACCGTCGGGGCGGTTCATATAGTCGGTGTTGAATCCAACGTACCCCGTGTCCCTCTCGCTGATGAACTCGTTCAAGGACTTCATGGCGTGCGCAACCTGAAACCAGCTCAGGTTGTCGCCTCGGTTGAGCTGCTCTAGGATGCCCGCGGCAGCGCTGAACTCTTCAGCCTTGCCGTGGGCGCTGTTCCGCATTGCAGTGAGGAACTCTTGACCAAAGAGCCCTCTGCCATCGGGCCGCGGCGTCTGCGGGAACGGGAACCCACATTCTGCAAGGAGGGCGCGATACGCTAGCACTCGGCGGCGGTAGCGGACCTGCTCGCCACGGTCGCCGTCTTCTGGGGAGGGAGTTTCCAGGGATGCGCTGATGAAGGCCTCCACGTAGCGCGGTGGGCTCCTGTCCCGAATCGCCTTGTCGATGATTTGCTTGCCGACCGCCAGGGTTCCCTCTGCAAAGAGGTTCTCTTTCATGAGTCGCCTGCCAAGGTCATCCGGGTGCGGCGCAACACCGTAGGTAACCACGTCCTCCTGCCTTCCACTCTCATGGAGGCGCCAGACACTCTTGATGGCGCCGTGGTCCTGAACGTTCTCGTTTGCGTACTCGCCATTGTAGTCGAAGATGAGCTGGCCAATTCGCCCTGTCGTCTCATCCTGGTACCGGAGTTCAAACACCGACTTTGCGATGATCTTCGTTGTATTCGACTTGCCGGTGCGCGTCATACCGAACAGCGCGGTCTTCTGCCGCAAGAGATCGGCAGGCGCAAGACTGACCCGGACGCCGTCAGCCACCCGACCGCGTCGGTCTACGGAGGCATATCGAACGCGACCGATCTGCACTTGGGCGGAACATAACGGATGGTCTGCAAGCCGATCAGGGTCTCGGTAGTTTGCGATGATCGAAAGCGCTTGACCTTTTGGCTTATAAACCTTGAGCGCGTATGCCGCGTAGTAGTTGGAAATGTCAGACCCGAAGCGGCGAACGAGGGTCCCGTTGGATTGTTCATCAGCGTAAAAAGTGCCCAGCACTCGACACTTGAGACCCGCATACGAAAGGAGGTTCCTCGTATGCAAGTCAAGGTCCCCCACATCCCAATATTTATCTGGTTCTGTTGAGCGCTGGGCGGCATCCACACGAATCTTCAGAGTCTCGGAATCATATGGGAGGGGAGCAGGACCAACTACTCGCAGAAGAACCAACGAGGCGTCCTCGTCATTCCAGTCTTTGCCATCTCCAGGACGCTTCCGAGTGGCTATGAGGAACGCCTGACTCGGGATACCTCCCACCCTTTGGCGATGATGATCATGGACTTGGATGAGGGCCTCGTCATACGAGAGCAAGATGACCTCACCCACATAGTTATCCTCTTGGATAAGGGGGTCCAAGAACTCGCCGGTGCGCTGTTTCGTCCTTTGCTCTCTGTCTGCCTCAATGGAAGAGATGATCTCGGTCACGCTGACCCCTCGCATTACACGGTTTAGTGTTGTACTCCCCTAGGATGCTACTTCTCGGGTCCGTCATCACCTGGTATTCTTCATCTTCGGCGAGCTGCTTTTCAATTGCCGCCAAACAGTACTGACGCATTGTGACCCTCTTGAGGGCCGCCCGTACCTTCAGTCGCCGCTCGAACCCACGGTTCAATTCTCGGGCATCTCGGCTCCTGTCTACGCACTTACCGAAATGGTAACTAAGGCCGGAAGGAGAAGACCAACGCGACGCCCTGTAAGACGAAACCTACCCTTTGGGTCGCAGATCGACAATATGCGTATTCCGGGTAAACCCGCCACCGACTCCGCTGCCAACCGGCCACTCATTCCGGAACTGGCCAGCCAGTAAGTCGGAGCGCAGCGACGCTGGCATAGTGCTGGCCAACGTGAGCGTGCGACATCCTGCATAAGGTCGCACGTCCATACATCAAGGGAACACGGCGGCCCCTAGCCGTGCCTTCCGGTTCCCGTCGACATATTCTCCCCATGGTTGCCGAGTCCTTCCTCGTGGTCACTGAGTGCCTGGGGCTGGTTCGGGTTGCCGGCGCATGGACTCGCCGCTGAGGAGGGTAAGGCGATTTAGTTCCTGTCATCTGAACACCTCCCGTCCCTACACTACCATGTCTCGGGTGTCCATCAAATCGGGGCTCCACTATCGGTATACTTCACGACGATGACCTATCTTGACGACCGTAACGATCTGTCGGGAGTCATCTACCTCGTATAGGATACGGTAGTCCCCCTGGCGAACTCGATAGCGTTCCTGACCGGGTAGCTTCTCGCAGCCTGGCGGATGCGGGCTATCGGCGAGGACTTCGATGCGGCTTATCTCACGGGCAAGGTCCCTGCGGGGGAGGTCCTCGAGTTCTTTGACGGCCGATAGCCTGAGTGTGAGTCTATATCNNCATGGTTGCCGAGTCCTTCCTATTGGTCACTGATTGTCTGCCGCTGGTTCGGGCTGCCGGCGCATGGACTCGCCACTGAGGCGCAGCGGTGGACGGTATGCACCGGGTGGTCCGGGATGGTGTCGGCTGCGGTCGGGTCCCCCAAGACAGCATGCCAGTTCTCAATGGGCAACTGGCTGGCCACCATGATGGAACGGTTGATGCAGCGTTCCTCGACGACCTCCAGCAACTCACGGGTCCCGGTGGCCATCAGGGGTGTCAGTGCCGTGCCACCTGTGGGACTGGCGGGCCGCCAACGGCCGGGCGAAAGATGTGGCCTGCCGTTCCCTGTTGCGTAAGCTCGACCAGCGCGGGCTGA
>DBBB01000042.1:4728-5079 GCA_002291985.1 Firmicutes bacterium UBA995 | reverse complement strand
CACCCCATAGAAACTCTGGCCGGGAAGAGGGTTCACCAGGAGGACCGGCCGGTCCGTCAAGGTGGCGGGGCCTTTCCTGCCGCCCATAGCCGCAGGACCTTTCCTACCGCCCATGCGCGCTGCCCGCGGCGACTGGCCGATCTCTACTGGCAACCCTGGGGATCGGGAGCAATATGGTCAACCCGCCCGAAAGAAGAACGAGAAGGAGAAGGCCCCAGGACATTCCGTAGGTGTCGGACACCCAGCCGCTCAACGGACCGAGCCCGGTGAAGAGCAGGTTGCCGGCCAGGCTGGGGAAGGAGAGCACGGTGGCTCTCTCCTTGCTGTGCGCCCGTTCACTGATATAAGCGC
>DBBB01000042.1:3555-4405 GCA_002291985.1 Firmicutes bacterium UBA995 | reverse complement strand
CCCGTTCACTGATATAAGCGCGATAGAGCGGGCGGCGAATGCCGCCGACGGTCGTCAACAAGACCATGCAAGCAGCAAGGACGATACCCTGTCTGGTAAAGGCCAGGGCTACGAGGAGCAAGGTCAGGCCGAGCCGAGACGTCCACATCGTCATGCGGCTGCCCAACCACTTGTCGAGGCCTGGAGCGATGTGGACGAGCAAGGCCGGGGCGAGGTTGATGAGAGCGAAGATGACCCCGAAGGCCGCGATGGGCACCGAAGCCTCTCGGAGCAGAGGCTGAAAGTACCAGTTCGCCGCTCGAATGACCGCCATCAGGACGGCCATGTCGATGGCCAGAACGACCAGACCCCTATCCCTTATCAGCGAGCTGGTGGCACTTCGGAGCACGTTCATGGGCGTGAGTCTTGAAGCCGCTCTTCCTCCGCTCGCCGGCCGCCCCTCCTCCAGGAGCAAGGCCATGACCAGGCCCAGAACAAAGAAGACGGCGTTGTAGAGGAACACGGTTTGAAAGCCTACAAAAGAGGCCAGAATCGACCCGAAGACGCTGCCGAGGCCGGCTCCGGCGAGGGCGAGAGACGTCCCGTTCGTCAACACCCGGGAAGCCTTCGACTCAAGTCCTTCCTTGGCCAGGATGTCGTATACGTAGGCCGTGTCGGTGCCCATGATGGCCGCCGCGCAGAGCCCCCACATCACCTCGCCCGCCAGGAGCCAGGCATAGCTCCGGGCCATGTAGAAGGCTATCGTCCCACCTATGGCCATTACCGAGGCCAGGGCCAGGACACCCTTTCGGCTCCAGACGTCGGCCAACAGGCTGGTCGGGATATCACCGAGGATGATGGTCAAGACGAA
>DBBB01000042.1:0-3235 GCA_002291985.1 Firmicutes bacterium UBA995 | reverse complement strand
GAGGATGATGGTCAAGACGAAGACCGACTGCAGAGCAAGAATGTCCGAAAATGACAGCCCAAGGTCCTGGAAGTATAGCACAACTATGGGCATGAAGAGCTGCACGGACATGACCAGGCCATAGACATAAAAGTACTTGACGCTCTTCACCTGCGCCGGCCACCTCCCGTCCCTACACTACCATGCCTCGGGTGTCTACCAAACCGGGGCAAGCCCACCACCTTCCCCCCAGGGGCTTGAGTTGATTATAATGTGTCAGGCAACGCACCGGACACTAAACGGCACAGGGTCTTCCCCGAGTACGACGAGGCCGCTCAGACTACGCCAGCCGGCTCTTCGAGCGCAAGGAGTGACGGCACTGGATCGATCGAGACCGCTCGCCCTCGGGCGCACCGCGGAGTTTTACCCGTGGCCGGACGGCCACGTACTCAAGCTGTTCCGACCCGGGTGGGGTGAGGAATCGGCAAGGGCCGAGGCGGCCAAGGCGCGTGCCGTTCACGACGCCGGGTTTCCCGTGCCCGCAGTGGGAGACGTGATCGTCGTTGACGGCCGCCCCGGTATTCCTTACCGGCATGTTCCCGGCAAGACCTTGCTGGATACGCTGCGGGAGCGGCCGTGGTCACTGTGGGGCGCCGCGAGATTGCTGGCGGACTTGCACGCCGATCTGCACCGGCGGACGGTCGCCGGCCTGCCCCCGGTGAAGTGGAGACTGGCCGGCAAGATCCACGCCGCCGGCCTGCCTCCCCCGCTGCGGGACGCGGCCCTGGCCCGGCTCGACTCCTTGCCGGACGGCGACCGGGTGTGCCACGGCGACTTCCATCCCGACAACGTGATCATCGGGCCCGACGGGCCGGTGGTCATCGACTGGCCTGACGCCGCCGGCGGCGATCCGCTGGCCGACGTGGCGCGCACTTCGTTCCTGCTGGAAGTGTCCGGACTGCCTCCCGGCCGGTCGGGTGGAGGCTTGATCCCCGCCGGCCGCCGTCTCTTCCATCAGATCTACCTGGGCCGCTACTTCCGCGTGACGGGCCGTGACCGCCGCAGCTTCACGTGCTGGCGCGCCGTGGTGGCTGCGGCCCGCCTGGCGGAGCAAGTCCCCCACGAGCGTGGCCCGTTGCTGCGGCGCGTTCGCGCGCTGGTTAACGAGAGCGCCAGTCACACCCGGCAGAGGGTCCCCGGTAGCCGGTCTCCTCTCTAGGTCTATGCGGAGACCGAGTACCGGGCGGTGAAGGACACCCTGGACCGCATGACCCGGGACGGAGTTGTGCTCCTGTCAAGGATGGGCTGACCACAGGCCGAGTTCCTGGACCTGTTTGCGGGCATCCTCGCGGCTTCGCCGCTTGGCGACCGTTCAAGCGGGACGTCCGTTGGGCGTACTTGGAGCAGGATGAGGGAAGGCACAGGAGGAGGCAGCGGTGCTAATCCGGGGTGATGCGGGTGTTTACCTGAGATCTTGGCAAACCACCGATGCTCAATGGTACGTCGGAGCGCGAGATGAAGAGGTGTTCAAATGGACGACCGAACGCCGCGAGTTGACTGTTGCTGAGACTGAGGCCGCCATACAAGCAGTGAATGAGAGCGACAATGCGTTATCTTTCGCGATCGTCGAGACCAAAAGCAATGAGATCTCAGGGAACATCTCCCTGGTTCGTGATAAAGACAACGCGGCTACAGGTGAAGCAATGTACTGGCTGGCGGCATCTGGACGTGGACGCGGGATCGTGACCAAAGCACTGCGCCTACTTTGCCAGTGGGCTTTCGCAGAGCAGGAATTCGACCGGATTGTACTCAAGGCGCATGCAGACAATCTACCGTCTCAGCGAGTAGCCGAACGGGTGGGATTTCGCCCATTTCGACCCTCAGACCAGCAGGACACAGAGTCCAGAGTTTGCTGGTACGAGTTGACGACCATTGGCCGGCGTGGCCGGTATTTGAGCTAATCCGGGGACACGACACCGTCCCGCACCGCCTGGCAGGTTCGGCGCCCTTCCCGGGCGAACTATCAAAAATCGGGGAGGGCCGACCATCGTTCGGGATCGGCGGCAACCACCGCCGGTCCTCTTTCGCGAAGGGGGAGGTAAGGCTTGCGGGAAATCCACGTCGGGTCGGTTACGGAAGCGGTCCGCGATCTATGCCTGACCGCGAACTACGATTTGCCCCCGGATGTGCTGGCGGCGCTGGCGCGCGCTCGCGAGGCGGAGGAGTCGCCCCTCGGGCGGCAAGTCCTCGAGGAACTGCTCGAGAACGCTGCCATCGCCCGCCAGGATCGCATGCCGGTGTGCCAGGACACGGGAGTGGTCCACGTCTTCGTCCAACTCGGACAAGACGTACGGCTGACGGGAGGTGAACTGAATTCCGCCATCGACGAAGGGGTGCGCCGGGGATATGAGGCTGGATACCTGCGCAAATCGGTGGTGGACGACCCCATCTTTCGCCGGGTGAACACGGGGGATAACACCCCGGCGGTCGTGTATGTCGACCTCGTGCCGGGCGACCGCCTGTCGCTGGCGGTGGTACCCAAGGGCACGGGGAGCGAGAACATGAGTGGGCTAAAAATGCTTACCCCCGCCCAGGGCGCCCGGGGGATCCGCGACTTCGTGGTCGAGGTGGTCGATCGTGCCGGCTCCAACCCCTGCCCGCCGGTGATCGTGGGCGTGGGCGTGGGCGGCATGATGGATCGGGCATCCTTGCTGGCGAAGAAGGCTCTGTTGCGTGAGGTCGGGTCAGCTCATGCCGACGCGGGCGTCGCCGCCCTGGAACGGGAGATCCTCCAGGCGATCAACGACCTGGGCATCGGGCCGGCGGGGCTGGGGGGGCGGACCACTGCCCTGGCGGTGCACATCGAGACCGCACCCACCCACATCGGCGCCCTGCCGGTGGCCGTGAATCTGCAATGCCACGCAGCCCGGCACGCGGAACGCACCCTGTGACTCTTGCGGCCGAAAGGATGGATGGCTCCATGAAGGAAGACCGGACGATCCGCCTGACGCCCCCCCTGAACGAGGAGGAGGTCCGGGCGATACGGGCCGGCGATCGCGTATCGATCACCGGCGTGATCTACACCGCGCGCGACGCCGCCCACAAGCGCCTGACGGAAGCGAGGCAGCGGGGTGAGTCACTGCCCGTAGACCTCGCCGGACAGATCGTCTACTATGTCGGCCCTTGCCCGGCCCGCCCGGGTCAGGCCATCGGTTCCGCCGGTCCCACCACCTCCGGGCGCATGGACCCGTATACC
>DBBB01000168.1 GCA_002291985.1 Firmicutes bacterium UBA995 | reverse complement strand
CTGCCCGAAGCCGGTGATCGCCCGCGTCCATGGGAAAACCCTTGCGGGGGGTATGGGGCTGGTGGCCGCTTGCGATCTGGCGGTGGCCGCCCCCGATGCGGTGTTCGGACTGGCCGAGGTGCGGGTGGGGCTGGTTCCCGCCATGATTTTCCCCTACCTGTTCCGGAAGGTGGCCCCGCATCAACTGCTGCGCGCGGCGCTCACGGGCGAGCGCTTCCCTGCAGCCCAGGCCCGGGATATGGGGCTGATCCACGAAGTGGCGGATGAACCGGATGAGGTCGTGGGCCGGTGGGCTGACCTGCTGCTGGCCGGAGGCCCGCAAGCCCTCGGTCACGTGAAGGCGATCTTTCGTTCGGCGCCGGAGCTGTCGTGGGAAGAAGCACGGCAGTATACCATCGGGATGATTGCGGAGGTGCGCGCCGGCCGGGAAGCCCAGGAAGGCATCCGTGCCTTCCTTCAGAAAGGGAAGCCCCGATGGGCGCCGTGAAGTTCACCAAGGTGTTGATCGCCAACCGCGGGGAGATCGCGGTGCGCATCATCCGCGCGTGCCGGGAGATGGGGATCGCCACGGTAGCGGTGTATTCCGAGGCGGACGTTCTGGCGCCGCATGTGCTCTTCGCCGATGAAGCGGTGCTCCTGGGGCCCGCGGAACCCGCCCATTCCTACCTGCATATCGAGCGCATGGTGGAGGCTGCCCGGCGCACGGGCGCACAGGCCGTCCATCCCGGGTACGGTTTCCTGTCGGAAAACCCGGACTTCGCCGCCGCGTGTCACGAAGCTTCCCTGGTATTCATCGGCCCTCCTCCCCCGGTGATCCGGGCGCTCGGTGACAAGTCACGTGCCCGGCGCCTGGCGGCCGGCGCAGGCGTGCCCATCGTTCCCGGCCTGGATGATCCCGGCCCCGGTGAGGGCGCCCTGCGGGAGGCGGTCCTTCGACTCGGGTTGCCGGTGCTGCTGAAGGCCGCGGCCGGTGGGGGCGGCAAGGGCATGAGGGTGGTGCGGAATGCGGCGGACCTGGAAAGCGAGGCGCAGGCAGCCAGGCGTGAAGCACGGGCCGCTTTCGGGGACGACGCCTTGATCGTCGAGACCCTGATCGAACGACCGCGCCACATCGAGGTCCAAATCCTGGCCGATACCCACGCTAACATGGTGCACCTCGGAGAGCGGGAATGCAGCGTCCAGCGCCGGCATCAGAAAGTAGTGGAGGAGTCGCCCTCGCCCCTGGCGGACGAGGCGCTGCGCCGCGCACTCGGTGAGGCGGCAGTGCGGGTCGCTCGGGCCGCAGGTTACGTCAACGCGGGGACGGTGGAGTTCCTGGTGGATCGCCGCGGCAAATTCTACTTTCTCGAGGTCAACACCCGCCTTCAGGTCGAGCACCCGGTCACGGAAATGGTAGCCGGGATTGACCTGGTTCAAGCCCAGATTCGTATAGCAGCGGGTGACGCCCTCGACCTCCGGCAAAGTGACATTGCCCTGCGGGGCTGGGCAATCGAGTGCCGCGTGTACGCCGAGGATCCGGAGTCCGGTTTCGTGCCCTCCCCTGGCCGGATCTTGCACCTGCACGAACCGCAGCTTCCCGGGGTACGGGTGGACTCGGGGATTCGAGCGGGCCAGGATATCCCCGTGCACTATGATCCCATTCTGGCCAAGGTCATCGCCTGGGCGCCGACGAGGCCCGCCGCCATCCGCCGCATGGCTCATGCCCTGAGGGCCTATGTGATCCTTGGTCCCCGGACCAACCTCTCGCACTTGCGAGCGATTGTGGAGCATCCTGTCTTCGGGGCAGGAGACCTGTCCACCGAATTCCTGGCGGACCATCTTGGCGACTGGCGGCCACCCGCCCCTGCCCCGGAAGTCGTGGCGATGGCGGCGATGTTGATGGAGCACGGGCGGGCGTTCCCCGTCTCTTCCCGGCACGCGCTCCCGGGCGCGGGCGCGTCGAGCGCGTCTTTCACCGATCCCTGGGACGCCTTGCGGGGCTGGAGGCTGGCATGAAGAGTCTCAGGGGCACCCTGATCTTCGGAAACCGGGCCATGCCGTACGCCATCGAGGGGGAAGGTTCTACCGTCACCGCCCGCGTCGCGGACCGGGAGATTATCCTCAGCGCGCACCCGGTGACGCCCGGCGTCTGGGCGGTTACCTGCAACGGACGATGGCTCGAGGTCCACTGGGCGCACGACGGTTCCCGGGCCATGCTGCATGCGGATGGCCAAAGCTATGAGTTCCAGAGCGGCAGGGAGGGGCGGGGCGCGGCGCCTGCCCCGACCGCGCAAGGCGATCTGCGCGCCCCCATGCCCGGCGTCGTGACCCGCATGCTGGTGCGGCCGGGCCAGGTCGTGAGCCCGGGCGAGCCCCTGTACGTCCTCGAGGCCATGAAGATGGAATACGTGGTACGCGCCGTCCGAGCCTGTCGGGTGGCGGGCGTCACCGACCCGGGGACGCAGGTCGAGAAAGACGCCCAGGTGGTGGAGGTGGAAGAGGAAAAGGAGGGAATTGCGCCTGGTGTCGACGACTGCTAGTCCGTCCCCGACCGCCGGGAGCATCCCCCCGAGGGTGCGGTTGGTCGAGGTCGGCCCGCGGGACGGCCTGCAACATGAGGCGGGGAGCGTCTCTTCCGGTACCAGGGTAGCATTCATCGAGCAGCTTGCCGATGCCGGACTCCGCACCATCGAGGTGGGCTCCTTCGTACGTCCCGACCTGGTGCCCCAAATGGCCGGCACCGAGGAAGTCCTGAAAGGTCTGGGGCCGCGCGAAGGAGTGACCTACCTGGCCCTGGTGCCCAACCGCCGGGGTCTTGACCGGGCACTTGCCGGCGGCGTGCGGGCCATAGCGGTCTTCACCGCAGCGTCGAAAGCCTTTGCCCGCGCAAACATCGGGATGACCATCGACGAGTCGCTGGGGAAGTTCCGCGATCTGGTCGCCGATGCCCGAGGATCAGGTCTCTTCGTGCGCGGATACATCTCTACCTGCTGGTGGTGTCCGTATGACGGACCTGTCGCTCCGGCAGGCATCCTTCCTATCGCCCGGGAACTCCTGAGTATGGGCTGCCAGGAGCTGTCCCTCGCCGACACCGCGGGCGCCGCAACGCCGGGCGAGGTTCGCCGATTGCTTGAGCTGGTGCTGCCGGAAATCCCTGCCGGCCAACTGGCAGTACACTTCCATGACACCCGGGGGACGGCCCTGGCCAACGTGCTGGCATCACTCGAACTCGGCATCACGACCATCGACGCATCGGCGGGAGGTCTTGGCGGCTGCCCCTTCGCCCCGGGCGCACTGGGCAATCTGGCCACCGAGGATCTGCTATACATGCTCCACGGCATGGGTATTGCGACCGGGGTCGATATCGAACTCGTGCGAAGAGGCTCGAAACTACTCGAAACTGCCCTCGGGCGCAAGCTGCCGTCGCGTTACTTGCAGGCCGGCCCCCCACCCCGCCGGGCATCTTCAGGAGACGCCGGGGCGTAGCAGTTCATGTCTCCCCGTCGTCAAGCGGCAAGCGCGAGGATCGCCGGAGGTGCCGGTACCCCGGGACGCCACGCTGCTCGAGCACGGTCCTTCGGGCTCGGCAACCCGAGAACTCTGGGCAGTGGCCGACCAGGATGCCGAGCGCTTGTTCGAGAAGTACCATGCGGCCATGGTCGAGCGGGGCTGGCAGGGGCCGGGCAGGCCGACCGGAGTGCATGACTGGACTTACCGGAAAAGGAACTTCGCTTGCCGAGTTGTCCTGATCCTGCCGGGGCAGCCCGGGGCCGAGATGCAAGTGCTGCTGGTCATCGGTCCTGATGGCCGGTGAGTCGGGCGATGGCCCGGCTGATTATCCCGCGATTGCCCGGGTAGTCGCATCGGGCCAGGGCAGTCTCGCCCCGGCACCAACAAAGGTCTGCCACCTCCCCCGGCTGGGGGCGCGCCTCCCCGGGCAAGGCTTCCACGAGGAAGTAAGTGACTTCCTTGATTGCCTCGCCGTCAACCACTTCTCCCTGCCGGTAGCACACGGTTCCCAGGGAGCCGCGCACCCGCCCGGGGATTCCCGTCTCCTCCTCGATCTCCCGCAACGCCGTCTGGGCGGGAGTCTCATCGGGTTCCCCCTTGCCTTTGGGCAAGGTCCAGCAGCCAAAACGGTCGAGGATCAACAGGAACTCCCAGCCCTGCTCGGTTGTCCGGAAAACGACGCCGCCTGCAGCTTTCTCCTGGACGACCACTTGCTCACCCCGAACGAAATATGAAGCCACTCCGGACGCCGAGCCGGACGAACGAGCATTCGGGCACGGGTCTCCGCCGCCCCCGGGTCCAGTTCTTGGTCCTGGACCCGCCCCTGCCCGGAACCGATCGCCGGCACGGCGTCCGGAATGGCCCCACGGAAATTGGCACCGCGAGTGCCGTGATCTGCTTCCTGGCCGTCTCGTTCGCCGTCGCTATCACCATACCCTGCATTGCGCAAAAACTCATTCTGCGCCGGAGCCCGCGTCCCCTGCCGGACTGCGAGCCATCTTGACGGCAATACCCGGAACGGTTACGTTGATGGCATGATATGAGAGTACGGCCCTTCGCGTCGTTGACGGCGTCGATCGGCCGGGGGAGGACCTTCGATTATGGAACTGGCATGGCACGGCGGCCCCTCGGTCAGCTTGCGCCTGGCGGATCGGGTACTGGTGATCGATCCGACCTTCTCCACGCCCGACGACTACGGACCATGGTTCCAGCCCAACCGCAATGCTCCCGCGTTCGGGGCCTACCTCGGAGAGTTCCGACCGGACTTCGTGCTGATAACTCACGGCCATTTCGACCACTTCGACCTGGAAACGGTGCGAAAGCTTGCGGAAGGTCCGCGCCCCCGGTTCATCGGCAGTCCCGAGGTGGTGGCGGCGATCAGTCGCCACTTCGCGAAGGCGCATCCGGCGGTCATGGCCATCCTGCCTGGTGAAGGGATGCAACTTCACCCTGGGCTGTCGGTGCAGGCCCATGAGGCCGTGCACTGGCTGACCGGCGAGGCGGGCAGCGAGGTGGCAGCGCGCTTTGAGGGCAGGCCCGATCGCTGGGGGGTGATGCCCTGCGGCGGTCCCATGCTGTCCTTCGTAGTGCGCGGGGATGGTCTTGACGTGTACTTCAGCGGTGACACGGAACTGGCGGGCGTGCCGGAACTGGCGGTGGCCGTTGCCGTGATGAACGTGGGGGGACCGGTGCGCGACCCGGTGAGCAAACAGCCCGTCAAGTGCATTCTCGACGGGACTGACCTCGTCCAGGCCGTTCGCGGACGGCTGCGCACCCGGACGCTCGTCCCTGTGCATCACGATCACCCGGTATTCCTCGAAGCGGTTGACCTCGATGCAGTCCAGGGGATGCTCGGCGACACGTGTCGTCTCGTGAGACTCCCCTTTAACCGCTGGGTACAGCTTGACGGCATGTCGGAGGAGGGCGACCCTTGCACGCGCTGCTGCTGAACGGCGCCACCCGTGACGGCGGCTATCTCGACTCGGTCGAGCGCCATCTGGAAGCGGCTTTGACGGGAGCGGGCTGGGAGACGGACCGGGTGGTGCTCCGGCGGTCAAAGATGGCGGCTTGTCGCGGGTGTTTCGGGTGCTGGATCGCCACGCCCGGCATATGCGTGATCGATGACGACGCTCGCGAGGTGGCCAGGCTCATGGTGAAGTCTGACCTCCTGGTCGGACTGACCCCGGTGGTGTTTGGCGGTTACTCGGCGGACTTCAAGAAAGCCCTGGACCGGTCGATCGGAAACATCTTGCCTTTTTTCATCCGGCAGGCGGGCGAGGTGGTTCACGCCCGGCGTTACCCCTACGAGTGGCGGTTGGCCGGCATCGGCCTTCAAGAGCGGGCCGACCCGGACGAAGCCGACCTGTTTCGGCGCCTGGTAGCGCGCAATGCCCGGAACTTCCAGTGTTCGCGGGCGGGCGCCACCGTGCTCGTCGAGACCGATCCCTGGGGAAAGGCAGCAGCGGAACTCACGCGGCTGCTGGAAGAGATGGGGGTGGGGGTTTGAGCCGTCCTCGAAGCGCACTGTTACTGGTAGGCAGCCCGCGCGGCGCCCGGAGCACTTCCGCTTCCCTCGGAGGGTACCTGCTCGAGCGGCTGGCCGGCCAGGGCGTGACCGCGTCTGCCCGCTTCGTGGAGGATCTGCCGTCTGCCGCAACTCAGGATCATGGACTGCCGGCTGCCGCCCGCGCCGCCGATCTGTTGATCGCATCTTTCCCCCTGTACGTCGACGCGCTCCCGGCGCCGGTGACCCGGGCCATGGAAGCGATTGCCGCGGGTCGGCTTCAAGACCGGGCGACGGGCGGGCGACGGGACTTCGTGGCCATGGTAAACTGCGGGTTTCCTGAAGCGCAGCAGGCAGAGGTAGCCCTGGCCATATGCCGTCGGTTTGCCGCCGCCGCCGGCTTTTGCTGGCTGGGAGGCCTGGCCATGGGCCTGGGGGGTACCCTGGGCGGCCGGCCGCTGGGTCAAGGTGACGGCCGGTTTGGGCACGTGGAAGAAGGTCTCGACCTCGCCGCCGCCGCGCTCGCTCGGGGCGAGGCCGTCCCCGAGCGCGCCGTACGACTGCTGGCCAGGCCGATCGTGCCGCCCGCCCGGTTCGTGGCGATGGGCAACCGCTACTGGTCGGCCAAGGCGGCGGCGAGAGGTATTCAGGACCGCTTGCGCGATCGGCCCTACCAGCGTTGAACGCCGGTAGGGCGGCGAAGAGGGCGGGGCGCCCCGGACAGGGCAGCCCCGCCCCGCCCATCAGCGGAGGGCGCTCTGGGCGATGATGAGCTTCATGATCTCGGATGTGCCCTCGTATATCTCGGTGATCTTGGCGTCGCGCATGAACCGCTCCACTTTGTACTCGCGCATGTACCCGTAGCCGCCATGAATCTGCACGGCGTTCGCCGTGTGCTTCACGGCGATGGTGGAAGCGAACAGCTTGGCCGTGGCGAAAGCTGCCGAATGGCGACCGGGCTGCCCGGCCAACTCGGCGGCGCGATAGGTCAGGAGCCGGGCCGCCTCCACGTCGGCGGCCATCTCGGCGATCATCCACTGAATCGCTTGCAGTTCCGCGATTGGTTTGCCGAACTGCACCCGTTGCTTGGCATACCCGACCGACGCATCCAGTGCCGCCTGGGCGATGCCGAGCGCCTGCGCGGCGATGCCGATGCGCCCGTGGTCAAGGGCTGCCATCGCCAGCTTGAACCCCTCGCCTTCTTCTCCCAACCGGCGGTCCAGGGGCACCCGCACTCCTTCGAGGATGACATCGGCGGTCTGAGAACCCCGGATGCCCATCTTGTCCTCGGGTTTGCCAAAAGTGAGTCCGGGCTGGTCCTTCTCCACCAGGAAAGCGGTGATGCCCCGGGCACCCCGGGCACGGTCAAGGGTAGCACACACGATGTACCAGTGGGCTATGCCGGCATTGGTGATGAAGGTCTTACGGCCGTTCAGCACATATTCGCCGCCCTCACGTATTGCCGTGGTCGCCACCGCTCCCGCGTCCGAGCCGGCCTGAGGCTCGGTGAGGGCGAAGGCGCCAAGCCGCTCGCCCGTGGCCACCCCGGGCATGACTTCGCCGCGTACCGGCTCGCGGCACCAGCGACTCAGCGTTTCGCCGAACAGGACGTTGTGGACGCCCAGAATCACCGCCGTGGAAGCGCAAACTCGACTGACCTCCTCCACGACCAGGCTGTGGCTCAGCATGTCCATGCCCCCGCCACCGAACTGCTCCGGCAGGTTCATGCCGAGGTAACCGTACTTGCGCAGTCCCTCGACGTTTTCCCCGGGGAACCGGGCCTCGTGATCGATTTCCCCGGCCCGGGGGGCCAACTCGCGTTCGGCAAACTGCCGCGCGGCTTGGCGCACCTCTTCGTGCTCCTCGCCAATCGCGTACTTCAAGCGTCCTTCCTCCTTCCGATCCGACCGCCGGTCTTGCTCCCCTGGTCTTCCCCAGGGCGGCAGTTCAGGTAATGGGACACGAGGGTTTCCGCGCCCCGCTGAGGGTCAAGCCGTCTCCCCACGATCGCGTCCAGCACCTCCTCCCACCGTCCCGACTTCACCGCCCAATCCTGCAAGCGGCTCCTGGCCATCGCTCCGACCAATTCCGCCAGTTCGGCCGCGGCCTGCCGGCGTTGCCATGCCCCGAGCTCCGGCTGCCGGCGGTCCCAGTGTTCGTCGAGCTTCTGCACGAGTTCGGGGATGCCCCGCCCGTCGCGGGCGACGGTGCGGACGACGGGGGGCCGCCACCCGCCGGCGGCTCGATCCGGGGCCATCTCCAGCATGGCTTCCAGTTCCGATGAGGTGCGATCGGCGCCGTCGCGGTCCGCCTTGTTCACGGCGAACACGTGTCCGATCTCCAGTATCCCCGCCTTGATCGCCTGTACATCATCGCCCAAGCCCGGGGCCAGCACTACCAGGACCGTATGGGCGTGGTTCATGATGTCCACCTCGGCCTGGCCGGCGCCTACCGTCTCTACCAGGATCAGGCCCCGACCGGCTGCATCCATCAAACGGATGGCGTTGGCCGTGGCCTGGGAGAGTCCCCCGAGCTGCCCCCTGGTGGCCAGGCTGCGGATGAAAATCCCCGGATCGGCGGAACTCCGGACCATTCGCACCCGGTCGCCGAGGATGGCGCCCCCGGTGAACGGGCTGCTGGGGTCAACCGCCAGCACGCCCACTTCCGCATGGGTCTGACGGAAAGCGGTCGCAAGCTGGTCGACCAGCGTGGACTTGCCTACCCCCGGCGGTCCGGTGATGCCGACCACCCGGGCCTTGCCGGCGTAGGGGTAGATGGCGGCGAGGAGATCCCGGGGCGACGGGGGATCGCACTCCACCAGCGTGATGGCGCGGGCCAGCGCGGCCGCGTCACCGGCGAGGAGCCGTGAGACGAGTTCCATCGTTCAGACCCTGCTCCTCACCAGCTCGCGGGTGAAGTCCACGATTGCGTCGAGGCGACTCCCGGGACCGAAGACCCGGGCGACCCCCGCTTCGAGCAAGCCCGGCACGTCTTCCTCGGGGATGACCCCGCCCGCCAGCACCCGACACGTGCCGCCCCGCTCGCGCAAACGGCTGATGATCCGTGGCAGGAGCACGCTATGGGCGCCGGACAGGATGCTCACGGCGAGCACGTCAACGTCTTCCTGGACCGCCCCGTCGGCGATCTGTTCGGGAGTCTGGTGGAGCCCGGTGTATACGACCTCCATGCCGGCGTCGCGGTAAGCGCGGGCGACCACCTTGGCCCCGCGGTCGTGACTGTCCAGCCCCGGTTTCGCGACCATGACCCGGATGATCCTGTCCATAGGCTAGAAGATGGCCTCCTCGCGATACTCCCCGAACTCCTCCCGCAGCACACCCATGATTTCCCCCAGGGTGGCGTAGGCGCCGACTGCTTCGAGGAGGGGGTACATCAGGTTATCTGACCCCCGGGCCGCCTCGCGGACGTGCCGCAGCGACCGCTCGACAGCGTGACCGTCCCGGTCACGCCTGACCGCCTGTAATCGCTCTACCTGGCGAAATTCCGTCCGCGGGTCTACCCGCAACAGGTTGATGGCGGGGGCCGGCCCGGCTGCGTGGCAGTTCACGCCCACCACCGCAAGCTCCTCGGCTTCCACCCGCCGCTGATAGCGGTAGGAGGCGTCGGCGATCTCCCGTTGAAAGAACCCGAGTTCAATGGCGGGAACCACCCCTCCCAGGCGGTCGATGCGGTCGAAGTAGTCCTGGGTCTCCTGCTCGAGCTGTCGGGTGAGGGTTTCAAGACAATACGATCCTCCCAGCGGGTCAACGGTGTTGGCGACCCCGCTTTCCAGAGCGATGATCTGCTGGGTACGAAGGGCGAGGCGCACGGCATCCTCGCCCGGCAGGGCAAGTGCCTCGTCCATCGAGTTGGTGTGAAGGGACTGAGTCCCGCCAAGAACGGCTGCCAGTGCTTGCAAGGTAGTTCGCACGATGTTGTTCTCGGGCTGCTGGGCGGTCAGCGAGCACCCGGCGGTCTGGGTATGAAAGCGCAACATGCAGGAACGGGGATTGGTGGCCCTGAAGCGCTCGCGCATCTCCCGGGCCCAGATGCGGCGGGCAGTGCGAAACTTGGCGATCTCCTCAAGGAAGTCTACATGGGAGTTGAAGAAGAAAGACAGGCGGGGGGCGAAGTCGTCCACATCCAGCCCGGCGGCGATGCCCGTCTGAACATACTCGCGACCGTTGGCGAGGGTGAAGGCCAGTTCCTGGGCGGCCGTCGCCCCGGCTTCGCGGATGTGGTAGCCGCTGATGCTGATGGTGTTCCAGCGCGGCGCCTCCCTCGACCCGAAAGCAAAAGTGTCCGCTACCAGGCGGAGGGAGGGCCGCGGAGGGAAGACGAACGTCTTCTGGGCCATGTACTCCTTCAGGATGTCGTTCTGGATGGTGCCGGTTATCCGGTCCCGGGTCACGCCCTGCTTCTCGGCCACCACGATGTACATGGCCCAAAGGATGGCGGCGGGAGCGTTTATCGTCATGGAGGTGCTCACCCGATCCAGGGGTATCCCCTCGAACAGGATCTCCATGTCCGCAAGCGTGTCCACGGCCACACCCAGCTTCCCCACTTCCCCCTCGCTGCGGGGGTGATCGGAGTCGTATCCCAGTAGCGTGGGGAAGTCAAAGGCAACGGATAGCCCGGTCTGGCCCTGCTGGAGCAGAAAACGGTAACGGGCATTCGAGTCTTCAGCCGTGCCAAAGCCGGCGAACTGCCGCATCGTCCACAGCCGGCCCCGGTACATGGTGGGATGGATACCGCGGGTGTAGGGATACTCGCCGGGGTTGCCGAGTTCCCGGCAATACTCCTCGGCATCAGCCCTGACCGGCGCGTAGCATCGCTCCAGGGGTCGACCGGACACGGTTATGAAGTCGGAACGCCGCTCTCGGCCACCCGTCGTATCGGCCAACGCCATCCCCCCTCGTGGGTTCTGACGGCCAAGCATTCTCCCCTCTTTCCCGGAGATCCTCCCGAGTTCAGGGCTCCTGGTGTATGATGCCCGTGTAAGGATATAAATCAGCACTTGACAGGTTTCAAGCACAGGACTACACTCAAATTGTGAGCACCTTCACGGATTCGAGCACCCGACCGACCAGTCTCGGCGAGAGGCTCCGCCGGTTGCGCACCAATGGCCAGATCCGGGTGCGTGACGTGGCCGGACAGTGCGGCGTATCCCCGAGCTTCATCTATCAGCTCGAGCAGGGCAAGGTGGAGCCGTCTCATTCGACGCTGAAGAGCCTTGCCCGGGCTCTGGGCACGAGCGTGGCGATGCTGCTGGGTGAGGAAATCCCCGAATCCTGGATGGTGGTGCGTCATGGCGGCCGCCGGCGGGTAGTCACCGGGGAGGCGGGGGTGACCATACAGGTACTACCCTTCCCCGGCCAGCGCAGCAAACGGATGCTGGTCCTGGCTTTCGATCTGGCGCCGGGGGCCGTCCACCGTCAGGTGATGTTCGAACACGAGCGGGAGGACCTCGTGTGCCTCACCGCGGGCGAACTCGAACTTGACCTGGGCCACCGCCGCTTGCGCCTTCGCTCCGGCGACGTGGCTCACCTGGTGCTCGACCGGCCGCGGGTGCTGTCGAACCCTGGCTCGACCGGGGCCCAGGGTATCTGGATCGTGTCTCCACCCCAGGCCGGCGCCGAGGGGAGAATGTTCGAAATCTGATGCGGCGGGAGCGGATGCCCGAGTGACGCAACTCGTCCAGGCCCAGCCACTGGGCAAGATCGAACGGCTCAACCAGATCATCGCGCGGCACGGAGGAAAGGTCAGCAATCTGGTGCCCATCCTCCAGGATGTCCAGGCCGAATATCGCTATCTTCCCGAAGAAGCCATGAGTTACGTGGCTAACGCCCTGGACATCTCGCCATCGCTCGTTTTCGGCGTGGCCACCTTTTACTCCCAGTTCACGATGACCCCTCGCGGCCGTTACGTGATCAAGGTATGTGACGGCACCGCCTGCCATGTTCGGGGGTCGGAGAGACTGAACTTCGCCATTCGCGAGGCGGTGGGGTTGAAGCCGGATGGTCCGGGCACCACGCCCGACCTGAAGTTCACCATCGAACGCGTGGCGTGCGTGGGAGCTTGCGGCCTCGCCCCGGTGGTCATGGTGAACGATCGTGAGGTATACGGGGATCTCACTCCCGATGAGGCCACCGGCTTGATGCGACGTCTGGCCGACGAGAGTGGTCCTGCCCCGGATGGGGCGGCGCCCTCGGGCGGGGGCGCGGACGAGCCGAGCGGCGGGTCGCCGATGCCGGCGGTCGGACCGTACATCCGCGGTCGCGCAGCCCTGGACCGCGCGATGGAGCGCTTTCGGGCCGCGGTGATCGGGCAGAAGGTCCGGCTGCTCGTGTGCATGGAGACGGCTTGCGTGGCCAACGGGGCCCGCGAGGTATACGCTGCCCTGCGCGACGCGCTCGACGCCCGGGGGCTTCGCGCGGAACTGGACATATTGGCCGAGCGTCGCGCCGTACCCTCGGGGACGGTTCCCCCTACCATTTCCCCCTGCGGGCGTCCCCAGCCCGCCGGTCCGGGCGAGGCGGGCCTGATCAAGGCTGGCTGCCATGGGTACTGCCAGATCGGCCCGCTGGTGGTGCTCGAACCGGGCCGCATCGTGTACGCCAGAGTACGGCCGGAGGACGCGGCGGAGATCGTGGCGGAGACGGTGGAGCGGGGACAGGTTGTTACCCGCCTGCTGCACCGCGAGCCGGGAGATGCCCAGCCCGTGCTGGACGAAGCCAATATGGCCTTCTATCGGCCTCAAAACAAGATCGCCCTGGCGACCTGCGGCCGGCTGGATTGCGAGGACATCCGCGAGTACCTGGCGTTCGGAGGCTACGCGGCGCTGGGGCGCGCCCTGTTCGAACTGACGCCCGAGCAGGTCATCGCCGAGGTGACCAGCTCGGGGCTACGCGGC
Source organism: Firmicutes bacterium UBA995 (assembly GCA_002291985.1). GTDB lineage: Bacteria > Bacillota > Sulfobacillia > UBA995 > UBA995 > UBA995. The sequence goes on along the minus strand of DBBB01000168.1, from coordinate 11,497 downwards.
CGGGGCGGGGGAGGGTTTCCCACCGGCGCCAAGTGGGCCGCTTGCCGGAAGGCAGTCGGCAGCCCCAAGTACATCGTGTGCAACGCCGACGAGGGGGATCCCGGCGCTTTCATGGATCGCAGCTTGCTGGAAGGCGATCCCCACCGGGTGCTGGAGGGCATTGCCCTGGCGGGTTACGCGGTAGGGGCGGAAGAAGCCTACGTGTACGTCCGGGCGGAATACCCGTTGGCCGTCCGCCGCCTTCGCCGGGCGATAAAGCAGGCGGGCGCCTACGGCCTCCTCGGCGAACGGATTCTCGGGTCGGATTTCTCCTTGCAGGTTCATATCAAGGAAGGGGCGGGCGCCTTCGTGTGCGGCGAGGAGACGGCCTTGCTGGCGTCGATCGAGGGCCGGCGGGGCATGCCCCGGCCGCGGCCTCCTTTCCCCGCGACTTCTGGCCTCTGGGGACAGCCGACGGTCATCAATAACGTGGAGACCCTGGCCTGTGTTCCCTTCATCGTCCACGAGGGGGCCCGTGCTTTCCGCCAATTCGGGACGGAGAAGAGCCCCGGGACCAAGACCTTCGCCCTCGCCGGCCAGGTGGCCCGGACGGGGCTGGTCGAGATTGCGATGGGCACTCCCTTGCGGCAGGTCGTATTCGACATCGGGGGCGGCATGCGCCGGCCGCGCCCCTTCAAGGCCGTGCAGATCGGGGGGCCGTCGGGCGGATGCCTGACGCTTCAGCACCTTGACCTGCCCCTGGACTACGAGTCGCTCAAGGCGGCCGGGGCGATGGTCGGTTCCGGTGGCCTGGTGGTGGTGGACGACGGGACCTGCATGGTGGAAATGGCCCGCTACTTCATGAACTTCGTCCAGGAAGAATCGTGCGGCAAGTGCGTGCCGTGCCGCGAGGGTACCAGGAGGATGTTGGAGCTTCTCGACAAGATGACGGCGGGCAAGGCGGACATGACCGATCTCGAGCGGCTTGAGAATCTGGCCATGGTGGTGGCGGATGGTTCCCTGTGCGGGTTGGGCAAGACTGCTTCCAACCCGGTGGCCACGACCCTGCGTTATTTCCGCGATGAATACCTGGCCCACATCCGCGACCGGCGTTGCCCGGCGGGCGTTTGCCGCGATCTGCTGGACTTCCGGATCCTGGCCGAACGCTGTAACGGATGCGGGGCCTGCGTCAAGGTATGTGCCACGGAGGCGATAACGGGCGAACGCCGGCAGCCCCATGTCATCGACCCCGCCCGTTGCACCCGTTGCGGCGCCTGCGCCGACCGGTGCAAGTTCGAGGCCATAACCAGGAGCATGGATGACGGGGAGGTCGGGTCATGAACAGCCCAGCCCAGGCTCAGTTCAAGGCGCCGGAGGCGATCGGCAAGATGACGTTGAACGGAAGGGAGGTCCCTTTCTACGCCGGCGACAGCCTGCTCGAAACCGCCCGCCGGCAGGGGATCGACATCCCCTCCTTCTGCTACCATTCCGAACTGAGCGTGTACGGGGCGTGTCGGCTGTGCCTGGTGGAGGTGGAGGGCAGGGGTCTCGCCGCTTCCTGTTCCACCAGCCCGGAAGCGGGCATGGTGGTACGGACTGACGGACGCCGGCTGCGGCGACTACGCCGGACGATCCTCGAACTCTTGCTGGCCAATCACCGCCTGGACTGCGCCACCTGCTCCAAGGGCGCCGCGTGCCGGTTGCACGAGCTTTGCCAGCGACTGGGCGTGCGCGAGAGCACCCTGGGTCACCGGCATGAGGACGTGCCCCTCGACCAGTCAGGACTTTCCCTGGTACGCGACCCCAACAAGTGCATCCTCTGCGGCGACTGCGTGCGCATGTGCCGCGAAGTTCAGGGGCTGGGGGTCCTCGACTTTGCCTATCGCGGCTCGCGGACGACCGTGATCCCCGCCTTCGGTCGGGACCTGGCGGACGTGGATTGCGTCAACTGCGGCCAGTGCGCCGCCGTGTGCCCTACGGCCGCCATCACCGTGCGATCGGATGTGGAACCGGTGTGGGAAGCCATCCACGATCCGGAGGTGCTCGTGGTCGCGCAACTGGCGCCCGCCGTGCGGGTAGCCCTGGGCGAGATCTTCGGCCTGCCGGCGGGCGAGGACGGGACCGGGCTGGTGGTCGCCGCGCTCCGGCGGGTTGGCTTTGACCGGGTCTACGACACGGTGTTCACGGCCGATCTGACCACCGTCGAGGAAGCCCACGAGTTCCAGGGTCGACTGCAGCGGGGCGGACCCTTCCCCCACCTGACTTCATGCTGTCCGGCCTGGGTGAAGTATTGCGAGCAGTATTTCCCCGAACTCCTGGCCAACCTGTCCACCTGCAAGTCACCCCAGCAGATGCTCGGCTCGCTTGTCAAGCGACTGGCGCATGATGCCGAGTCGGCGCGGGTGCGGGTCGTGTCCATCATGCCGTGTAGCGCCAAGAAGTTCGAGGCGCAACGGCCCGAACTCGCCGGAGATGTGGACTGGGTACTATCTACCGTGGAGGCCGCGCAACTCATCCGCGAGGCCGGCATCGTCTTTTCGGAACTCGAACCGGAAGCGGCTGACAACCCCCTGGGCATGACCACGGGGGGCGGCGTGATCTTCGGGGCGAGCGGCGGAGTCACCGAGGCGGTATTGAGGGTGGCGCTGGATGCGGCGGGACTGCCCCAGCCACCGCAACTGGAGTTCCAGAACTTGCGGGGTCAAGAACGGGTTCGCGAAGCCCAGGTCGGCGTGGGCGATACCGTGCTCAAGCTCGCGGTGGTCCATGGACTGGGCGCCGCGGGGGAAGTCCTGCGCGGGATCCGGGAAGGTCGTCTCGACTATCATTTGATCGAAGTGATGGCTTGCCCCGGGGGTTGCATCGGGGGTGCGGGCCAGCCCCGGAGCAGCCTGGGAGATCGTTCCGCCCGCCAGCGGGGGCTGTACCGGATCGACCGTTCGCTACAACTCCGCGTGGCTTCCCACAACCCGTTCGTGCGCGAGCTGTACGAACGCAATCTTGGCCATCCCGGCAGCGATCAGGCCCATGCCCTGTTGCACACCCATTACGCGCCCCGCCGGCGACTGGTCGGCAAGGACGCCCATCCCATCCTGGAAGCGCCGGCGGACGCACTCAACATCTCGGTATGCGTGGGCACGGGGTGTTATCTGCGGGGCGCCCATAACGTCCTGGAAGGATTGTTGAAGGGTGTCAGGGAAGAAGGACTCGAGCACAAGGTCAGCATCAGTGCTACCTTCTGCCTGGAGAACTGCGACCGGGGCGTATCGGTCCGGGTGGGGGGCGCCATCCTGACGGGAATCACACCCGCTTCCCCCCGGGAGCTGGTGCGGACGATCGTCGAACCCCGGCTGGCACCCGAGAGGAGCCCTGCGTGATCGCGATCGAGGTTTGCGTGGGCAGCTCCTGTTTTCTCCGCGGAGCGGAGGCTGTCGTCCGCATCCTCCAGGAGCTGGTTGAACGGCACGCAGTCAAGGCGGAGGTCACCCTGCGCGGCAGCTTCTGCATGGAGAGCTGCACCCAGGGGGTGACCATTCGCGTGGGGTCGCGCCTGCATCGGGGCGTATTCCCCGAGCAGGTTCCCGCCTTGTTTGCCCGGGAAGTGCTCGCCGAACTCGCAGGCGAGGGAGGCGAAGGCACCCGGTGACGGGGATCATAACCACCAGCGAAGCCAAGTGCCGGGACTGCTACCGGTGCCTCCGGTCCTGCCCGGTGCATGCCATCGGCTTTCGCACCGAGCCGGGAGGCGCCCACCCCCATGCCAAGGTGGATGACGAGCGCTGCATCCTGGATGGCCGCTGCGTCCTGGCCTGCCCGCAACGCGCCAAGCGGGTGCGCGACGACCGGCAACGGGCGCGGGAGTTGCTGGCGGGAGGCGACGCCGTCGCCGTCAGCCTGGCGCCGTCGTTCGCCGGCGCCCTGCCCCTGGATCCGGAGGACGTCCCCGGGCTGCTCCGGCGGCTCGGCTTTGCCGAGGTTCACGAGACGGCAGCGGGAGCGGATCTGGTCGCGCAAGCGCACCGCCGGCTTCTCGGCGGCAATCGCCCCCTGATCACCTCCAGTTGTCCGGTAGTCGTCAACCTGCTGGAGCGACATCATCCCGAAGCCCTGCCCCATCTCGCGCCGGTGGTGTCGCCCATGGTAGCGCACGCGCGGATGCTGCGGGCGGCGAACCCGCGGTTGCGGGTAGTGTTCGTGGGTCCCTGCATCGCCAAGAAACGCGAGGCAGCCGAAATTGCTCCCGACGACGTGGCCGCCGTTTTGACCTTCCGTGAGCTATGGGACATGTGGGAGGAGTCGGGGCTGGTACGAGAGGGGAAGCTGGCGGTCGAGGTGGAACGGTGCGGCTTCGCTCCGCCGGCCGCCGGGATTGCCCGGCTGTTCCCCCTCGATGGCGGGCTGCTCAGGACGGCCGGCCTTGACACGGACTTCCTGGCGGAGTCGGTGGCGGTTGTGACGGGGCTTGACCGGTGTCTCGAGCTGATCCGGGCACTGGCCGCCGGGCCGTCGGGGTTGCCAGGCCTTGACATGGTAGAGATGCTGGCATGTGAGGGGGGCTGCGTCGGCGGGCCTCAGGCGGCGGATACCGGGGACCTCCTCGACCGCCGCCGGCGGGTGCTGACCTACCATGCGCGCCGGTCGCAAGCCGGCGAGGGCGCCGGGGCGGCCCCGGCTATTGACCTGCACGTGACACCCGTGGACCGCCGGCCGGCGCGGCCGGTGCCCGGCGAGGTGGTCATTCGAAGCATCCTCGCCCGTATAGGCAAGGTGACGCCTGCTGATGAACTCAACTGCGGGGCGTGCGGGTTCGACTCATGTCGTGGCAAGGCGATAGCGGTCCATCAGGGTTATGCTGAACTGGAAATGTGCATCCCCTACATGCGGGCCAAGGCGGAGTCGGTATCGAATGTCGTGCTGGACGCGATGCCCAGCGGGGTGGTGGTGACCGACGGCGAATTGCGGATCATCGAGGTCAACCTGGCAGCCCGCCGCATGTTCTCGCCGGCCGGTGGCGGGCCCTCGCCGGGCGAGCACGTTTCCCGCTTGACCGATCCCCGGCCCTTCCGGGAGGCGGTCGCCGGCCGCCAGCTGGTGACCGGTCGCGTCTCTCAACCCACGCAGGATCTGATCGCTCAGCAGACCATCTTCTACGTTCCCGAGCACGAGATCGTCGTGGGGATATTCGCCGACGTTACGGCGGGGGAGAGGCAGCGGGAAAAGGCCGCAGCCGTGCGTTCCGCGACCGCCGCCCGCGCCCAGGACGTCATGAACAAGCAGATGAAGGTGGCCCAGGAGATCGCCGGCCTGCTGGGGGAGACGACCGCCGAGACCAAAGTGCTGCTCACGAAACTCATCCGGGTGATAGAGGAAGGGTCGACGACAGAGTGAGCCCGGGACGATACATCGTCGAGGTCGGCCAGAGCCAGCTCACCAAGCACGGTGAGGAGTTGTGCGGCGACAGCGTGGCCGTCACCCGGACGGGTAGTTCCACGCTGGCCGTCGTATCCGACGGGCTGGGGAGTGGGGTCAAGGCCAGCATCCTCGCTTCCGTCACCACCCACATGGCATCTACCATGCTCCGCAAGGGCGCAAGCATCGACGAGGTCATCGCCACGCTGGCCGAGACCTTGCCCGTATGCCGCGTGCGACAGCTCGCTTACAGTACCTTCACCCTGCTGGAAGTCAGCCAGGAGGGGGCGGCCTACCTGGCCGAGTACGACAACCCGCCTGCCATCCTGGGCCGGGCGGGAGACCGTCTTCCCGCACAGCGCGTGGAACGCACGGTGGGTGAGCGGGTGATCCGGGAAGCCGTGCTCCGTCTGGGCGATGGGGATTGGGCGGTGCTGATCACCGACGGCGTACTGCACGCGGGAATCGGGGGCCTCTGGAATCTGGGCTGGGGTCACGAGCGGGTCGACCAGTTCGTGCGGCGGACCCAGGCCACGGGTTGCTCCTCGCAGGAACTGGCGGACCAGGTGGCCGCACTTTGCAGGAAGCTATACGGGGGCAAGCCGGGGGACGATGCGAGCATCGTCTGTGTCCGGGTACGCCTGGCCCGCAAACTGACCGCTCTGGTCGGTCCCCCTCAGGATCCCGCTCAGGACCGACCACTGGTGGCCTCGCTCATGGCGGCCGAGGGCTACCGGGTGGTGTGCGGCGGCACCACCGGCAACCTGGTCGCACGGGAACTGGGTTTACCCATTGAGGTCGATCTCGATTCCCTGCATGCCCGGGTGCCACCCCTGGCACGCATTCAGGGTGTCGACCTGGTGACGGAGGGGATGCTCACCCTGTTCCGGGTACGCGAGTTGCTGGCGCCTCGCCGATCCCGGTCCGAGCCTGACGGTGGGCGCGATGCGGCCTCCCGTCTCGTGAAACTGCTGCTGGCAGCAGACCAGATCCGCTTCGTCGTCGGGCGTGCCATCAACCCCGCCCACCAGAGCCCGGATGTGCCGGTGGAGTTAGCCCTGAAGAGCCAGATCGTCCAGGATATCGCCCGCAGTCTGCGCCGTCACGGTAAGCGAGTGAAGATCGACTATCGCTGACCGGCGACGCGCCAAACCATCTGGCCCCAGGGCGCCGGCCGCGTCACCGTTCGCTCACGACGGCCAGCCTGTGCGGTCGAGCAGGATGGCCAACATGATGGTCAGCCGGCCGAGGGCGGCGCCGGCGACCGCGAGGGTCTCGACGGTGAGAGAGCGCGCGTGGGCTCGGACGACGTCAGTTCGGGGCAGACGGCCGATCAGGAAGACTTCCCCTCCAGATACTGCTGAAGCACCGCCTCCAGGATGGCGTCTCGCTCCAGAGCGCGGATCAGGGCGCGTGCATTACGGTGGCTGGTGATGTAAGCGGGATCGCCGGTCAGGAGGTATGAGGCCAGTTGGCCTACGGGGTTATAGCCTTTCTCTCGGAGGGCGTCGTGCACGGCGACCAGTACGTCCCGCACCGGCTCGGACCGCTGGCGGACGATCTTGGTCTTCTCGTCGGCAGGCATTCCCTCACCTCCCGGGGAAACAAGCATATGATTCCCGCTGTCCCCCGCTTATACCTGCCGCACGGAAAGCCGCCCGGGTCGCTGCCGGCGTGAAGCGCTGCCGCCTGGTGGAGATCGCACGCGAGACCGCAGATCATCATTTGGCAGCTCTGACCTGGCGATAGGGGTTGACGTGACTGCCGCCGGACCGACCCAGGTAGGCGAGGATGGCCGAGCGTTGTTGGCGCAGGTTGGCCATCGCCTGACTCACGAGTTCGAGCCGGATCGCCGCCGTCCTGCGGAGGCGTCGATCGGCTTCCGTGAGTTCGCGGACCAACTCCATGAAATCATGCGTGCCCGCCGGGGTCCACCGACCGCCCAGGGCGTCCACCCGTTCGCGGAGCTGCTCGACCAGTAGCGCACGGGCTTCCAGCAAGCGGGCATCCGGCTGGCATCCCGGATCGGCCAGACATAGTTCCAGCTCACGGGTGACGGCCAGTAGTTGTCGCAGGTTCCAATCCAACTCGTTCACCCCTCTCCCCCCCTTTGCTTCAACATCTCCGTCCAGGCGGCGTGCAGCTCCGACAGGACGCGGGCGGCATTCCTCACCGCGTCCCCATCCTTGCGGGACGCCCCCCGCAACAGCTCTTGCTGACAAAAGACGTAAATCCGGTCAAGGTGGGCGGTCACCTCGCCCCCCGCCGGGTCGAGGGTTTCGCGGAGTTCGGCGACGATGGCCTGTACCGACCCGAGGGACTGGGCCACTTCCACCCAGTTACCAGCTTCGATTGCCCGGGCGCCCAGCTCAGCGCGGCTTACCGCCCGCGCGAGGAGCCGGGAAAACAACACCTCTGGCCTGGCGGTCATCATGTCCATCTCCCGATAGCGCCGAGCCGCTTGCAAGTAACCGGCGGCGTCCTGGGTCATCGCCGGGTTTCCCCTCCCATCAACCGGTCAAGGGGCACGGCCAGCGCGTTGCTCTGCCGGGCCAGACCGGATACCATTCGTTCCATGGCCAGGAAACGCATGGTCAAAAGACGTTCCTGCGCTGCCAGGCGGTCTTCGGCCCGCCGGAGTTCCCGGTCCAGGGACGCTCGTTGTTCATCGAAAGTCCGGTCACGGGCGGGCACCAGTCCATCCCCGGGGCGAAGAATGGCGCCGAGGAAATCCTCCATGGCCAGGGCCCGGCCGGAAAGGAGGGCCTGGACGCCATCAGGGTTGGTCCGGACGGCGTCCAAGAACCGCCCGGCGTCCAGTACCAGTTCGCCGGAGCGGTCGGCGGCGAAGGTGACCCCCACCTGCCAGAGCTGGAGACCACCTTCAGCCGCCGAGTGCATGAGCTGGCGGAGGCGTTGCTGTACCCGGATGGCCTGGGCATCGCCGGCCAGCGTACCGTCTTTGGCGAGCGCCGCCCGCAGGTGGCGCAGGGCGGCGTTATATGCCGTCACGAGGCCTTCCACGGCAGCCCGGCTCGCTTCTGGTTCAGGCACGACGCTGACCCTGACCACCTCCGGGCCGGCGGCGCGCAGCTCCAGGGTCAGACCGGCCATCGCGTCGTCGATGCGATTTGCGCTCCGGGTCAGGGTGAGCCCGTTCAGCTGGAACACGGCGTTCGCCGCCGGCGTCAAGGTGTTCGGCGCCCCGGCCGGCGTGAGCAGTCCCAGGGCGGTGGCGACGCGGGTGGCGCCGTCCGCCAAATTGATGGCATTCGCGGTGCCGCTGCGGGATGCGGTCAGGACCAGGTAGTGCTCGCCGGGAGCGGCGGTGACGACCGCGGCCTGCACCCCTGCGTCCGCCGCGCCGACCAGTACGACCAGATCGGCGAGGCTATGCTGGGGGCCCAGCGTGATTGTTCTGCCGTTAACCTGGAAACTGCCGGTCAAACCCAGTGCGGCGCCGGCGCTCGCGTGAGCGATGGAGACGACGCGATGCTGAGCCGCCAGGCTCTGCACCCGGAGGTCGTGCGTTCCCGCCGTCGCACCTGGCCCGGCCGTCGCTTGCACCAGCGAAGGCGCCGAGCTTTCGGCGCGGTGGCCGGAGAACAGCCCGGGTACCCGCAGGGCGGCCGCCCGCGTCTGGACTTCGCGCAGCCGCGCGCCCAGGTCGGTCCAGGTCGAGTCGAGGCGGTCGACCCGGGCCCGTCGCTGTGCGATCCGGTCGAGCCCGGCCCGCTCAACCCGCATGATCTCCGCGACCATGGCTTGCCAGTCGATGTTACTGGCCACGCCGGACACCGTGAACCGGGCCATCGCTCACCACCTCGCATCGCATCCCGTCAAGACGAAATTCCGGAGATCACCGGGCGGGAGGAGTCCCCCTCCCGCCCGGGGTCCGGACTAGCCGAGGAGCCGCAGCACAGCCTGGGGCGCAATGTTCGCCTGGGCGAGCACGGCAGTACCCGCTTGCTGCAGGATCTGGAGCTTGGTGAAGTTGACCATTTCCATGGCCATGTCGACGTCGCGAATCCGCGACTCGGCGGCGGAGAGGTTCTCGCCGCTGACCGCCAGGTTGGCGATGGTGTGGTCCAGCCGGTTCTGCAGCGCGCCGGCGGCCGACCGGTTGGCCGACACGTCGGTGATGGCCTGGCTCACCGACTGCACCAGTGTCTGGGCGGTCAGGGGATCGGCCGGGGCGAACGCGGTCACGGCCGCATCCAGGCTGGCCGGCGCACCCGCGCCCGCCACGGCGCCGATGGCGGTGGCCTGGGAGTTGGCCAGGGCGACGGTCAGCGTCTGCCCGGAGTTCGGCCCGATCTGGAACGTGGTGGTGAAGGTCCCATCGAGCACACGCCGGGTGTTGAACTCGGTGGCCATCGCTATCCGGGTGACTTCATCCCGCAGATGGACGAGTTCGCCGCGGATGGCAGTGCGGTCCGCGGTGGACAGCGTGCCGTTGGCCGCCTGCACGGCCAGTTCGCGCATGCGCTGCAGGATGGCGTGGGTCTCATTCAGGGCGCCTTCGGCCGTCTTGAGCAGGCTGACCCCGTCCTGGGCGTTGCGGATGGCCTGGTTGGTACCCCGGACCTGGCCGCGCATCTGCTCGGAGATGGCCAGTCCCGCAGCGTCATCGGCCGCGCGGTTGATCCGCAAGCCGGACGACAGTTTCTCCATGCTCCTCGTGAGGTTGCCGCCGGTCACCGTCAGGTTGCGGTGGGCGTTGATTGCCTCGATGTTGGTGTTGATCCGCATTGGTTTCGTGTTCCTCCTTTCCTGCCGGGCTGCCGGCCCGGCGCGATTTGGCTTTCGGGATAGCTATCGGCCGCACGGGCGCATCCGTTTAGGGTAAACCGAGGTGTTGCCTCCTCGGCGCAGCGGGCCACAGCCGCCGTCCACACCGCGGCCGCCGTCAATTGACAGTGCCTGCCGGCCGAAGGTATACTGACGCTGCGAGGAGGCGCCGGCATGAAGGCACGACTGGTCGACATCAAGGAGCGGCTGGCGAGTCGGGAGCACCGGCTTACCCCCCAGCGGGAAGCCATCGTGCGCCTGTTCCTCGAGCGGCCCCAGGACCACTTCAGCGCCGACGACGTGTTCGTCCGCATCCGCCGCGGCCACCCCGAGATCGGGTTGGCTACCGTGTACCGGACGCTCGACTTGCTGGCCGAGCTGGGCATTCTGACGAAGGTCGATTTCGGGGCGGGCCGCAGCCAGTACGAACTCAATCTGCCGGAGTCCGGCCACTTCCATCACCACCTCATCTGCCTGCGGTGCGGGCGGATTCAGGAGTTCTCGCCCGACGGGCTGGAGGAACTCGAGGCGGCCGCCGCCCGCGAGACCGGTTTCGAGGTGGTCGATCACAGCCTCCGGTTCTACGGATACTGCGGCGACTGCCGCTGCGGGGGCGCCACCTCCTGAGACCGCAGTTCGGCGGTTGATCGGCCCGACCGGGAGGGGAGGCATGGCCCAGCTGAGCCTGCTGCGGTTCAGGCTGGCGGTAGCCGCCGCCAAACTGCTGATCCGGCTCTGCCGCCTTTTCGGGCGGGGCGGGTCGAGCCTGCCGGGACGGGTGGCTTTCGTCCTGTTCCCGGGCGTCCTGCAACGAATCGCCCTGGCCTGCCGGGAGGGCGCGGTGCTGATCACCGGGACCAACGGCAAGACTACGACGGCGGCGATGATTGCCGGGATGCTGCGCCGGGCGGGCTACCGGGTCATCCATAACGGAACCGGCGCCAACCTCACCTACGGCATTGCCTCCGCCTACCTCCAGGACGCGGACGGACGGGGTCGCCCCCGCGGCGATATCGGCGTGCTGGAGGTCGACGAGGCGGCGACGGCGGGGGCGGTCCGCCAACTGCCGGTGCGGGCGGTGGTCGTGACCAATTTCTTCCGAGACCAGCTCGATCGTTTCGGTGAACTCGATCACACGGTGGCCGTGGTAGGTCGGGGCCTCCGGTTGCTCGACGACGGCGCCTGGGCATTGCTGAACGTGGACGACCCGCTGGTGGCGGGGCTGGCGGGCATGGCCCGATCGGTCATGTACTATGGGCTCGAAACCGATACCGGCGGGTTGGAGAGCCATCCCGTCAGGGAAATCCGTTATTGCGCG
>DBBB01000142.1 GCA_002291985.1 Firmicutes bacterium UBA995 | reverse complement strand
CGGAGAGCGGACGGGGCGCAATGCGGGGAGGACCGTATCGGCCGCCCGGGTGATAACATCGTACCGACCCTGAGACGCCGCCCGGGCGTCCACCAGCTTGCCGCCGAGCCCCACGGCGAAGGCCCCGGCGCGGATGAACTCGCCGGCACTATCGGCGCTCACTCCCCCGGTGGCCATGATCTTGGCTTGAGGCAAGGGGGCCCTCACCTGGCGGATGTATTCCGGTCCGAGGCTGCCCGCGGGAAAGACCTTGACTACCTGGGCGCCGGCATTGAGGGCGGCGACGATCTCCGTCGGCGTCAGCACTCCCGGTATGACCACCCGACCGTAGCGCAGGGCGCTTTCCACCACCCCATGGTCCAGGTTCGGCGCCACCAGGAAATGAGCGCCGGCAGCGATCGCCTCCCGGGCGGCGGCCGCATCCAGCACCGTGCCCGCCCCCACGTAACTCCCTGCCTCGGAGCTCCGAACCAGCCGGGAGATCACTCCCGCCGCATCCTCGCTGTCCATGGTGATCTCGACAAGGGGCAAACCTCCGGCTCGCAAAGCGGCGGCGATGCGCTCGGCATCCCGTGGCGGCAGCCTGCGGATGATCGCCACCACCCCGCACTCCCCGATGGCCCGCAACAATTGCTCTTGCATGTCCGTCCTCGTCCCCTCTCTCAGCGGCCGCTCCCTGCCGCCCGAACCACCGGCCGCCCCTGCTCCTCGAAGACGCGCAAGGGAAATCCTCCCTGCTGGATACTGCCGTAGTCGTGGCCGGAGTCGCCGGGCCACACCCCGTGGAACACGAAGGGATGCTTTCCCGTGTTGAGCGTCCGGTGCGCCCAGTAAGGCGGTATGTAGGCGGATACTCCGGGAGTCATGCCGATGCTCCGGCCTTCGCCCTCGCGATTACCCAGCAGCAGGTAGCCTTCACCCCGCAAGCAGGTGTAAATCTCCGCCCGCGGTTCCCTGAGGTGGTAGTGGCCTTTGGTGAAGAAATACTCGCTGCCCACCCGGCCGGGGTGGATGACGGTCGTGCAGGACAGGAGGTGGCCGTCCTCCTCGGGCACGCGTACTTCGTATACCTCGTACACCACCGGATCCCCCGCCGCCATCGCCGTGCTATAGGCTGCTTCATCGCAGAACAGCCCCCGCAGGTCGCTGAGCCGGCGGGTGAGCACCCGGGCGGGCGGGCCGATGTGGCCGGTGATCAGGTCGATATTGACCGCGAACGGCGCCATGCAGTTCTCGCTAGGCAAGAGTTGCCGCCTCCCTGTACTTTGACCTCAACGACCTCAACCGGAGCCGGTCGCCTGGTCCGCCAGATCGGCCAAGGCGCCGAAGTGACGGGAGTAGTCCTCGAGGATCTTCCGATATAAGTCCACATAGGGACGGTAGAGCCGATGCTGGTCGGGCCGGGGCGCCACGAGGTCGCCCAAGGCGGCATGCGAGCGGGCGGTTGCCCGAAGATCGGGGAAGATGCCCACCGCCGCGCCGGCGATCATGGCCGAACCCCAGGTACCCACTTCCGCGCGGTTAACCCGGGCGTAGGGGATGTCGAGTACATCGCTCTTGATTTGATTCCATAAGCCGCTCGCCGCCCCCCCGCCGATCGCCCTCACCTCGCGACAGCGGAGTTCGGGGTGGAGTTCCTGTTCGATGCGCAGGTAGTAAGCATACTCGTACGCCACGGACTCCAGCATCGCCCGATACAGGTGGGCGCGGGAATGGCCCCACGTGAACCCCGTCCATAGCCCGCGAAGTTTGGCATCCGGGGGGAGCACCCGCCCCTGGAGGTGAGGGAGGAACAGCGTGCCTCCCGACCCCGGAGGAAGGGCCGCCGCGAGCCGGTCCAGCACTTGATACGCATCCGCGCCGGGAGCGGCCACGAGATCCGCCTGCCCGAACTGCTCGCGGAACCAGCGCAGGTTGAGCCCGCCGCCATTGATGAAGGACAGGGCATAGAAGGTGCCGGGTAACACGCCATGGGAGGCGAGCACCACCCGGTTGCGCGTGTCGGCACGGAACTGGTCGACGCAGATGGAGAATACCGACGCGGTTCCGGCGCTGTCGAAGACGTCCGCCGGGTTGACGGCGCCGGCGCCCAGGGAAGCCGCCGCCTGGTCCCCCGCCCCGGCTGCGACGGGCGTGCCCGCCGGCAGGCCGGTGAGCCGCGCCGCCTCGAGAGTAATCTTGCCGATCACTTCGGTGGGGCGGACGATCCGGGGCAGCTTGACCGCCGGTATACCGAATCGGTCCAGCAGTTCCCCCGACCAGCGGCCGCGGAGGGTGTCGCTCAGTCCGGAGAAATGCAGGCAAGTGAGGTCGATGTACGCGTCCTCCGCCTCGAGGCCGGCCAGCTTGCCGGCAACGTAAGCCAGGGGCACGATGAACTTGGCGGTGCGGGCGAAAGCCTCGGGCTGATTGCGCTGCCACCATACCACCTTGGCGGCGTGGGCGTAAGTGGGAGGACAACCGCTCAGGGTCGTGATCGCCTCGGCCTCGGGCTCGAGCAAGGGCAGGCAGGAGGCGCAGCGGGTATCGAGCCAGCTATCGTAGTGCGCCACCGGCCACCAGTTCCGGTCGATCATCCCGATCCCCGACATCTGGCTCGAAAAGGCCAGCGCGGCTATGTCTTTTGGGTCCACGCCCGCCCGCCGGAGGGCGAGCTTGATGCAGTTGACGGCCGACGCGTGGATTTCCTCGAGGTCCTGCTCGACCCAGCCGACCCGGGGATAGCGGAGGATGGACTCCTCGTAGGCATCGCCGAGCAGCTTCCCTTCAACGTCGTAGAGGGCCGCCTTGGTCCCCATGGTACCCAGGTCGACTCCCAACAAGTAAGGCTTGACCACCCGCGGTCGCCTCCCCGGTCACCGGGCGCCCGGCCGCCTACGGTATGACCAGTATCTTGATTCCCCTCCCTTGCCGGGCTTCCTCCAGGGCATCGGCCGTGCGGGCGAGGGGATAGGAAGCGGTGGCAACCCCCCGCAACGGCTCGAGCCGTCCGGCAGCCATCATGGCCACCACCGCACGCAGGTCGGCGGCGGTAGCGCCGGTGGTGCCGATTACCTGCAACCCACGGTAGTGCACTAGATTGCTTGGGAAATGATCGAGTTCCCCCGCACCCGGCAGACCCGCAAAGAGATTGATCCGGCCGCCGATGGCTGCGGCGAGGATCGCCTGGCGCTGGGCGTCCGCCACCGGGGCCGTCACCACGGCCACGTCCGCGCCATGTCCGCCCGTCAGCTCGCGCACCCGTTCGGTAAAGTCGGCCACGGTGGGATCGAGTTCCCCGTCGGCGCCGAACTCCCGGGCACGGCTCCTCCGGTCGGCGAGCAGGTCGGCGGCGATTATCTGGGCCGCCCCCATCGCCCGGGCGAGCACGATGGACAGGATACCCATGGGACCGGCGCCCAGTACCAGGCACGTCTCACCCGGACGGAGGGAACAGGCTTGCCATCCCCGATAGCAGCAACCGGCCGCCTCAGCCAGTACCGCCAGGCTGGCCGGGAGGTCCCGGGGGACTTCCACCAGGTTGCCCCTCGCTACCGCCGGAACGGTCACGAGCATGAACTCCGCCAGGCCACCCGGCAACCCCACCCCGAAGGCGCGGTAGTCGGGGCAGTAGCTGTCGCGGCCCATCTGACAAGCCGGGCAGAAGCCGCAACCGATGTTCGGGGCGACCACCACCCGCTTCCCCAGCCAACTCCGGCCGATCCCTTCCCCCGCCTCGACCACCTTTCCGGCGACCTCATGACCCAGGATGGCGCCGGTTCCCGGGGGGATATTGCGGTGACCGCGCTGCCAGATCTTCAGGTCGGTCGCGCACAGCGCCGCCGCCTCCACCTGCAGCAGGACTTCACCTGGGCCCGGGCGAGGGCGGGGCAACGGCCGCACGTCGATGCGGCCGTCGCAGTACTGGGCGGCCATCATGGTCGCCATCAGACCTTCTCCGCCTGCCGGCTGCGCACCGACCGGTTCGCGGCGACCACGGCCCGGAGGGCCTCGTATCCATCCTCCAGCGTGGAGCGGGGTTTGACCCCGGTGAGCAGGCACTCGATCAGGTGGCGGTCCTCGGCCAGGTAAGCCTCGCGGAAAAGCGAACGCCAGCTGTCAACGATGTCCGTGGTCACCCCGCGTTGCCGCGTGCCGACCACCACTCCCGGCCGCGACAGGTTGCCGAGGAACAACACTCCCTCGCTGCCCTGCACCTCGACCCGGGCGTCATATCCATAGTCCGCCGGGCAGGCCCCATCGACGGTGCCGATCAACTCTCCCGACATGCCGATGGTCACCGCCACCGTGTCGTAGAAGTCAGGGAACTCCCCGGCAAGCTCGGGGCACTTGTTGTTGTGGGCAACGGCGAACACCCAGTCGAACTCCCGGCCGGTAAGGAAACGCAGGCAATCGAAATCGTGGCTGTTCACTTCCCCCAGCATGCCGTTGCTCCGGGCCACATCCCACGCCCACCTCGGCGGCAGCCCCGGCCCCTTGCCCGTGGACTTCACCATCAAGGGCACGCCGATGGCTCCCTCTTCGATGAGCTGGCGGCCCCGCAGAAA
>DBBB01000106.1 GCA_002291985.1 Firmicutes bacterium UBA995 | reverse complement strand
CCTGGTCGTGACCGTATTCTTTGATCGAAGGAGGACCATCCCATGAAGTTAAAAGTGGACCGACAGGCCGACGCGCTTTACCTGACTTTGAGCGAAGCGCCTTCGAGTCGTTCAGAGGAAGTCTCGCCCGGCATCATCGTGGATTACGACGATCAGGACCGCGTTGTCGGGATCGAGATGCTGTATTTGTCAAAGCGAGCGCCGGAGACCGATATTCGGCGACTGTTGTTCGAGTCCGTCCCGGAAGTCGCTTGAGACAGGGAGTGGTTATCGCGATGCGCCGCACAACCATTGACCGCCTGATCGTCAATTCGCCCTACGAGGAGCCGGCGCAGCACTGGCGTTACGAGCACGCAACGAAGACCTTCGACCTTGTGGAGGGCCGTCGCCCCGCGGGCTACGTGGTGGCCTCGGGTAATTCGCGGGCCATCGACGACACCGGCATCTTCGTGGAAATCCCGCTGGTCAACCAGATCCGCCCGCGCGTGAGGGCCTGGCGCGAGGCTGGCTATCCTGGCGTGACCAGCATCACCAAACGCCTGCTGGAGCACTGGCGAGACCCGGAGGAATTCGATTCGCGCCGGTTCTTCTTCTGCCAGTTGGAGGCGGTGGAGACGCTGATCTGGCTCACCGAGGCGCCCGCCGCGGAGCGCGTGGGGATCGAGATTCCCGGCGACGGCGGTGACTTCCTGCGCCAGTGTTGCAAGATGGCCACCGGCTCGGGCAAGACCATCGTCATGGCCATGGTCATCGCCTGGCAAGTCCTGAACAAGGTCGCCGCACCGCAAGACGCGCGCTTCGCCAAGAACGTGCTGGTCATCGCGCCGGGGCTGACCGTGAAGAGCCGCCTGGCAGTGCTGGAGCCGGCGGGGATGGGCAATTACTACGAGGCGTTCAACATCGTGCCCTCGGCGCTGCTGGACAAGCTGCGCCAGGGCAAGGTGCTGGTGCGCAACTGGCACGCGCTGGCCTGGGACAGCGAAGAGCAGATCAAGAAACGCCGCAGCGTGGACAAGCGCGGCACCAAGAGCGACGAGGCCTACACGCGCGAAGTGTTGGGCGAGATGGCCGGCGCCCGCAACCTGCTGGTCATCAACGACGAGGCGCACCATGCCTGGCGCGTCAACTGGGAGGCCGAGGGCAAATACCTGCGCACCCGCGACCTCAAAGACAGCGCCGAAGAAGCGACCGTCTGGATCGGCGGGCTGGACCGCCTGCACCGCTCACGCGGCATCCTCGCCTGCTACGACTTCTCCGCCACGCCGTTTACGCCCTCTGGCAAGAAGAGCAGCGAGGAGGCGCTCTTCGGCTGGATTGTGAGCGACTTCGGTCTGAACGACGCCATCGAATCGGGCCTGGTGAAAACTCCGCGCGTGGTGGTGCGCGACGACGCCGTGCCGGACGCCAAGACCTACAAATCGCGCCTCTACCACATCTACAACGATCCGGAGGTGAAAGACGACCTCAACCGCCCGGCCAAGCCGGAAGAACCGCTGCCCGACTTGGTGCTCAAGGCCTATGACTTCCTGGGCTACGACTGGCGCGAGGCGCAGAAGGCGTGGGCCAAGGGCGGGCTAGCCACCCCGCCAGTGATGATCACCGTCTGCAACCGCACCGAGACGGCGGCACGGGTCAAGCACGCCTTTGAGGCCAGGCGCATCCGCATTGCCGAACTGTGCGACCCGGACCGCATCCTGCACATTGACTCGAAAGTGCTTGGCGAGGCCGAAGCGCAAGAAGAGCCAGCCGCGCTGTTGTACGGGCCAGAGGAAGACGACGAGGTGGAAGACGATGCAGCGCCGGTGGAACGCAAGTTGACCAGGACCGAGCAGGCCGAGCTATTGCGCCGGATGGTAGACACGGTGGGGCGCACCGGCCAACCCGGAGAAAGAATACAAAAGGTCATTTCGGTGGGAATGCTCAGCGAGGGATGGGACGCCAAGACGGTGACGCACATCATGGGACTACGCGCCTTCACCAGCCAGTTATTGTGTGAGCAGGTGGTGGGGCGCGGGCTGCGGCGCGCTTCCTACGAGGTTAATCCCGAAACCGGGTTGTTTGAGCCGGAGCACGTCAACATCTTCGGTGTGCCGTTCACCTTCTTGCCACACGAAGGCGGAGAGGGCGGCCCGCCGCCGTCGCCGAAACCCAAGACCGCCGTCGAGCCGGATCCGGCCAAGGCGGAATTTGAAATCCGCTGGCCCAACGTGGTGCGCATTGACCACGTCCTCCAGCCCACCTTGGTGCTGGACTGGTCAAAGGTGCGCCCCCTGGAACTGGACGCGGCGAAGACAGCCCAAGTGGCAGAACTGGCCCCCATCCTGGAAGGCAAGCCGGATGTGTCCAAGATCATCCGCATAGAATTGGAGCGACTGGCGCGCGAGTTCCGCATCCAGCGCATCATCTTCGAGACAGCGCGGGACGTATTCGACCAGATGAAGAGCGACTGGCGGGGCAACCGGGAGGTCTTGCTGGCGCAGTTGGTGCGGCTGACCGAGCAGTTCATCCGCTCCGACCACATC
The DNA here is from genome assembly GCA_002291985.1 of Firmicutes bacterium UBA995. Taxonomy (GTDB): domain Bacteria; phylum Bacillota; class Sulfobacillia; order UBA995; family UBA995; genus UBA995. The sequence goes on along the minus strand of DBBB01000106.1, from coordinate 1,122 downwards.
GCCATTCGTCCCCCGCTGTTCTATCAAGACGACCTGCGCCGCCGGTTGATTATTGCGCTCAATATGTCGCGCGTCGTTCAGCACATCTGGGAGGCGGTGCGGCAAGAGAACACGGAACGGCTCACGCCGGTGTTCGACCGCGACCACCCCATCCGTGCCACAGGTCAGATGCGCACCTGGTACACGGGCAAGCCGTGCGAGCGGACACGCAGATCACACATCAATGTCTGTGTCTACGACAGTTCGTGGGAGGCGGCTGACGCTTTCCATCTGGATGATAGCGACCGCGTGGCCGCCTGGGTGAAGAACGATCACCTGGGTTTTGAGGTGTTGTACATCTACCGAGGCGTGGTGCGGAAATACCGGCCCGACTTCTTGGTGCGGCTGGCAAGCGGCGCAATGCTCGTCCTGGAGACCAAAGGGCAGGACACGGAGCAGGACCAGGTTAAGCAACGCTATCTCGAAGAGTGGGTGCAGGCCGTGAACGCGCATGGCGGCTTTGGCCGGTGGTGCTGGGGGGTCGCGCGACAGCCGGGGGACATCCGGGATATCCTTGCGCGGATATTGTGACGGGGACTGAAGGCGCGGACGGAGTCCCAGGACCGCAAGCTCGGGCAACGGATCGCCCGGCGTAGGGAGAGGCTGCAGCGCCTAATCGCGGAGCAGGAGGCCCGCCTGGCTTCCATCCGCCTTGCTGCCTATCTGCGCCGGGGGGACTACACGCGGGTCCTGGGTCGGGCTCTGGGCAAGCTCCACAGATTTGAGCAGGAGCTTTTAGCCCCTGAGGCGCGTTGGCTACCCGGCCCGCGGGTGGTGAAGCCGTGAGCGTGAACAAGACCAGAGGCTTCCCCTATCGGCGCGGACAGGAGGCCCGGTCCGCAGAGGTCCTGGGAGTTCGGCATGCGCCACCTAGGCACACAAGGCAGCGGCGGATTGGCAGTCACATGGAAGCGGCCCGGTGGCTATTTGGCCCCGGACATGCGGTTTCCCTGGAACTGGCTGCGGGACTCGAGCCCGCAACCTGCTGATGCGGCAACCGCAGGCGACGGCATTCGGCGCTCGGGTATCTGAGTCCGGACGAGTTTCAAAGGAAGGTTATCGGTTCAGAGCGAACAACTAGAC
>DBBB01000039.1 GCA_002291985.1 Firmicutes bacterium UBA995 | reverse complement strand
GGTCCGCCTGGAACGCGTCGAGGCAGGCCAGCAGCGTCTGGAGGCCCGCCAAGGAGATCTCGAGGCAGGCCAGCAACGTCTGGAGGCCCGTCAAGGAGTTCTCGAGGCAGGCCAGCAACGTCTGGAGGCCCGCCAAGGAGTTCTCGAGGCAGGCCAGCAACGTCTGGAGGCCCGTCAAGAACGCCTCGAAGCAGGTCAGCAACAACTGGTGGCCCACCAAGAAGATCTCGAAGCAGGTCAGCAACAACTGGCGGCTGGCCATGGCGATCTAGAGACAGCCTGCAGTAGACTTGAGGCCGGCCAGAAAGAGATAGCCAGGAACCTGGTCAGGCTCACCCTACACGTCGAGGGCGAAATCACCGACAAGATTCGGGGCCTTTACGATAGCCGAAGCCACATTCTGGACGGCCTTAAACGCATCGAACAAAGGCAAGACCGCCAAGAAGAGCGACTCGACCAGCACTGGCAGGAAATCCTCGCGCTGAAGAGCAAGCGGCCTTGACGATCAGGGGATGGCCGCGTCGCAGCAGGCTCAAGATCTCGCCGGGGGCCAATAGGTGGGATGGTAAGGAGATGTCGCGCAGCGGCGATTTGCTGGACAGCTACCGGAGCTTCTGGCGACGCGAGGTAGCCGAACACAGGGCGAGGGTTACGTGCCGCCGGCAAGAAGGCCGTCGGCTGGCGGCGGACTGCGCTGCCTTGCTGGCAAGCAAGTATGGGGCCAAGAAGGTAGTGCTGATAGGCTCCCTGGCTACCGGAGGGACCTGCCACGAGTGTCCTGACATGGACCTCGTGGTAGAGGGACTTCCACCCCGCCAGTATCTGTCGGCGGTCGATGCGCTTCATCGGATCGTCCCCCCTGGGTGGACAATAGATGTGATTCCGTGGGAAGACGCCTTCCCGCCCCTTCGGGAGGCATGCCAAAAAGGGGAACTGCTTTATGAGAAACCACCTGAGGATTCTGGCAGCCGAAATCGGTAGCGAATTGGCGAGCCTCGACCGGTTGCAGGACGAACTGGCCGCCTTACTCCCTCCTGAGTCGGCGGATAGCCTATCACCGACATCGGTGCGGGCCATAGGCAGCCTACTGCACGATTTCTATGGTGGCGCCGAGAAGGTGTTCCGGCGGATAGCCATGGACTTGGACGGAGAATTGCCAAGAGGCGACGACTGGCATGTAGATCTCCTTCGACGGATGACAGTCGCCATTCCCGATGTTCGGCCTCCGGCCATCTCTCGCGATCTGGCGGAGGTGATGGCCGAGTACTTGCGGTTCAGGCACCTCTTTCGCAACTTATATGGTTTTCAACTCCGTTGGGAGAGGTTCTCCCATTTGGCCCAGGGCATGGAAGAGACCTTTGGGCGGTTCCGTGAGGAAATTGGCAAGTTCCTTCAGTTCCTCGGCCAAATCGATCGGGGCGAATGATGGGGATCAGGTGGTAGGGGCGGGTTCGGAACCCGCATCAATGCTGCCTTTGTTCACGTCCTGACGCAGCCATGAGGGAGAAACTGCTCCCGCAGGGGGATTGACCGGCATTGATGTGATGTATATGATGTTATGGGGGTGCGGCGGATGGAGCGGGTTCGCACGCAGATCTACCTGGATCCCGATCAGCACCGGGCACTTCGCCGCGAGGCCCGCCGGGCCGGCCTCTCGATGGCGGCCCTCATCCGGAGACTGCTCGATGAGCACCTCCGGCCCCGCCCTGACGGTGCCTCCCGCAAACACCTGCTGGGCCTGGTCGGGTTGTGGGATGATCCCCGTCCGGATGTCTCGGAAGACCATGACCGTTACCTGGGGGACACGCTGTGCGATGAGGATTCTCGTCGATACTAGTGCCTGGTACGCCATTGGCAATCGCTCGGACCGGCATCACGAGCCGGCCTCCCGCTTCTACGCCGAGCGCCTGAAGTCGGACGAGTTCATCACCACGGATGCCATCCTGGCGGAGACCTGGGCCCTCGTAAACGCCAGGGTCGGGCGGCCGGCGGCCATGACCTTCTGGGAGAGATTACGAAAGGCCCGCATCGAGGTTGTCCCCCTCTGGCCGGAGGATCTTGATCGGGCCTGGCACATCATTCAAGACTGGCCGGACCAAGCTTTCAGCCTTGTTGACGCCACGACCTTCGCGGTGATAGAGCGTCTCGGGCTAACCCATGTCCTGGCGTTCGACGGCCATTTCCTCGTCTACCGCTCGGGTCCGGGCCGTACCCGCTCGTTAACCAGGCTACCTTCCTGAACTCTGCAGGTTCCACCCTCAACTCACCGGCAAACTGTATCGCCACCTCGCGCTGGAGCGGGCCGGAAAGGATCGGGGATATCGGCCCCGGCCAAACGGAACAGGGCCTCACGCAGGGCGCGCTCATCATGGTCCCGGGCATACTCCGCCAGGCGTTCGAGTTCCCCCTCCAGCACCGCCCAGGGCGGAACGTTCTGGTGGGCTATGAAGATGCGGTCGTGAGAGGTGGCGCCGATCTCCTCCCCGGCGCTGAGCAATTCCTCGTGGACTTTCTCCCCCGGCCGTAGCCCGACGAACTGGATGGGGACGTCGGCGTGGGGTTGCCTCCCCGCCAGGCGGATGACGTTCTCCGCGAGATCCAGGATGCGGACGGGGGTGCCCATGTCCAGGACCAGTACCTGGCCGCCCCGTCCCATGGCCGCAGCCTGGAGCAGGAGCTGGCAAGCTTCGTCCACGGTCATGAAGTAACGGGTCGCCTCGGGGTCGGTCACGGTGACCGGGCCGCCTCGGGCCACCTGGCGCTGGAAGATGGGGAGCACGCTCCCCCGACTGCCCAGCACGTTGCCGAACCTCACGGCCACGAAGACGGTGCGCCCCTCGCGGTTCAAGCTCTGGATGATCAGTTCGCCCACCCGCTTGCTCGCCCCCATCACGCTGGTGGGCCGCACCGCCTTGTCCGAAGAGATGTACACGAAACCCGTCACGCCCGCCGCCATCGCCGCCAGGGCCACGTTCCTCGTCCCGGAGATGTTGTTCTTCACCGCCTCCTCGGGATTCAACTCCAGCAGGGGAACGTGCTTGTGGGCGGCGGCGTGAAAGACGAGGTCAGGGCGGTGCCGGTCCAGGACCCGGTCGATGCGAACCTTGTCCCTTATGTCGGCCAGCTCGGTCTGCCGCGGGCAAGCCGGGCAGTCCAGGTCCAAATCGGCCGCCAACTCGTGCAACTGGTTCTCCTCGTTGCCGAGCAATATCAGCTTCCGCGGCCCCAACCGGCCGATCTGGCGGCAAAGCTCCGAGCCGATTGACCCCCCGGCCCCGGTCACCAGGACCACCCTG
>DBBB01000018.1:3501-3690 GCA_002291985.1 Firmicutes bacterium UBA995 | reverse complement strand
GGACCCGGCGGTTTCTGACGCTGGATGATGCCCGGCAGGCCGTCCGCGCGTGCGTGGACCGCTTCAACCGGGAATGGCTGGTAGAGCGTCTCGCCTACCGCTCCCCCAGGGAAGCCTACATCGCCTTCTTGGCTACCCGGAAGGTAGTAGCATGATGGGCAGGATTGAGCAAAAACAGTGTCCAAATTT
>DBBB01000018.1:0-3151 GCA_002291985.1 Firmicutes bacterium UBA995 | reverse complement strand
GGGGTGCGGCGCAGCGCTGAATTGTCGCCGCCCAGACGTAGCAGGATCACCCCGCAGGACACTGGCAGTCCCCATCGGAAGACCAGCTCACCGAAACCCTTGTCTTGGGCGATCAACACGCGTTCCTCGTCCTGAACTCGGGCCAAGATCGCCGTACCGGTTTGACCCCGCATGCTCTCCTTGACCGACAACACATCGTGACCGGCGGCGCGCAGTCGCTCGATCACCGTGCCCGAGATGTTCTCGTTCGCGACGATACGCAACAACCGCTCCATGCTCCACCTATCCTGGCAGCAGATAGACGCGCTCCGCTTGGAGTGCGTCGCTGGCGTAGGCCAAACAGGCCTGGATGTCCTCACGAGTCAGGTGGTCGTATTCTCTCAAGATCTCCTCGTACGACCAGCCGCGCCCGAGCAGTCCTACGACGAACTCGACGGAGATACGCGTCCCTCTGATGACCGGTTTCCCGACCAGGATCTTTGGGTCGACGACAATCCGTTCCTGCCAATTCATGGTCGGCCTCCCTCCCTTGACGCGGCGTTTTCCAGTTATCCTTTACTGAACGTGAGGGGACATCTCAGCTCCGTACACAATGCATGCCAGAATGTCGGCTTCTTCGATTCCCGGGTAGTTCTCCAGGATTTCTGCACACGTCCACCCGTTGGCCAGCAGATCGAGCACGAAGGACACCCAGATACGATGGCCTCGGATGCACGGCTTGCCGAAACAGATATTCGGATCAATGGAGATCCGCTGCAACAAGTCTCCTCGCTTCATGCGCTCATCTCCCTTCGCGGTCAGGAAGCTCACGAGTCCTGGTCGCCAAATGCGAGTGCGCATTGGGCCTCCGTCTTTGCCGCGTGCTTCGCCTGCACGTGGTTGCTCATCGACTCGAGCAGCATTCAAAAGCACTCGCTCGTCACTGCCCCTAGGCGACAGCTCCTTGGAGCAGTCGCATGAACAGCTCCTGCCGGCGCCGGGCGCGTTCATCCAAGTCTTCGGATGGTGCCGCCGCGCGGTTCATGGCGACAGCCAGGGCCGCCGACGAACGGTGGCCATGATCATATGCGGCTCGACCCTGAACTCCAGCGGCGGATTGCCGTTGCGCGCCAAGGCGTCACGAGCGATCGGAATGCCGACACCAAAGCGCTGAACGTAACCGAGCACGCGCATGGCCTCGGCCAAATGGAGATTGCGGTAGTCGCAGGCGCCCGGTTCGCCGAAGTTTTCGGGAGTAACCAGCCCGTACGGGCCCCCAGGGCTCAGAATCTCTACGCGGTCCGAGTACCAGTAGATTCGCACGGGTGCGTTCGTGCCTTCATAGACCCGGTGCATGATCGCGTTGCGGACCAGTTGCTGCAGCGCGGGCACAGGATAGTCCGGCTGTCGCAGTTCCGTCGTGGCCGTGGTAACGTCCACCTTGGTCATCACGTGGACGTTGAGTAACTCGTCGATCTGCGGAACCAGCCTTGGCAAGGGGCCGCGCAAATCGTGAGCGCTCACCATCGGATCCGAGGCGGTCGGTCCGGTGAACCTTACGAAGTTAACATAAGCCATGGGCAAGAAGCACGGCGGATTCCTGCCCGCGACCAGCAGTCCCAACACCGTCGCTACCGGAGGCATCGCGGGGTGGGTCAATTTCAGGGAGAGGAGCTGTTCCTCCGGTGTCCGCTCGTTGGCGGCGAGCACCTCCGGACTCACTGCTCTTGGCAGATAGGCGTCCCGGATGAGTGGTAGATCGAGTTCGTCCGGCGAGGCGTCATACACCGGACGGATATCGGCGGGTACATGGCGGGACCGGCGCCGCTCGGCCAGTAACCGCTCCTCCTGCTCTCCGGCAATGGCGCGGCGTGGCCCGACCCGAATCCACACGCGGCCTCGGTAACGCACCGGCGGGGTATCCGAGGGCTGTACCACGACAACCGCCAGTTCACACCCTTGCAGCGTTCTTCTCTGCACGGTCATGGAGGGGATGGGCAAGATATTCCCATCTAAGCGCATGTCGCCCAGCGTCCGCAGTACCTCGTCCGTCACCACCAGGTTGGCGCAACTCCCATCGTCACGGGCACCGATGAAGAGGATACCGGGTCTGCCGTGTCCCGGCATGTCGTTGGCGAAGGCGCAAATTGCCTGTCGGATCCTGTCGCCATCGGCGGGGGATGCCTTGAACTCCACGCGATCGGATTCGGCGCCCGCCAACAGGCGCTCCAGCTCGGCGTCGGTAATGACCGAGCTGGCCTGTCGCATGTCATCCATCACTATACCTCCCCCATCCCCATGTCCGGATATCCTCACCGAGTATGAGGGGCCATCTCAGTTTCTTGAGCGGGACACCCGGATACGATGGCCACAGATGCCTGGCTTACCGAGGCAACCGTCTCGCTTCACGCGCTCATCGCCCTTCGCGGCCGGGAACTCCCGAGTCCCGGTCGCTAAAGGTCACCTGGATACTTGTCCTGGTTCCCTGCCCAGCTTGAACGTGGTTGCTCATCGACTCGAGCAGCGCTCGTTCGTCACTGCCCCTGGGCGACAGCTCGATGAGCGACTGCAGGAGCCGCTTGAACAGCTCCTGGCGGCGCCGGGCGTGTTCATCTAAATATTCATCCACCTTCGACGCATCACCTGCCCGCCAGAGGTGCATCAGGCGATGAATGCGGTCGATGAGGGGCACGGGCTGGCCGCCGGGGGCCTCGTAGCCCATGTTCTTCTGCTTGCGCTGAGCCCAGGTCTTGAGTCTCACCTTGCTGCCCGAGCCCGCGTCGCCCTCGGGTTCATCCTCGGCGTCGGGGTCGGCTTCCGCTCCTTTGCCTTCATCGTCTTCGCCCTGGTTTCCCCCGCTGCCGCCGGCACGGGCGAGCAGGTCCCAGGTGCGCTCCAGCCCGTGGTCGGACAGGCCGCAGGCGGTGGCATAGAGGATACACGCGCCGGAAGGGGCCTCCTCAAGGCCGAAGTCATGGCGGTGGAGCAGGTAGTAGGCGGTTGGTCCATCCATGCGGTCGGCGGCAGCGCCATCCGCCGCGGCGCCATCGCCGGTCAGCACCCGGCCGGCCACGAAGTCCACCACCATCCGGCGGACGTGGGTGAGGAACTCGCCGATCTCCAGGATCTTACCCGGCTCGTTGGCCTTCCTGACCACGGGGTGCTTGCTGTA
>DBBB01000115.1 GCA_002291985.1 Firmicutes bacterium UBA995 | reverse complement strand
CCCAGAACAATTTGATGGGGAACGCGGGATTAGCCTCGAGCAGGCGCCCGAGGTAGTAGTGGTTGGTGAGCGCCACATCGCCCGCCCCAGCCGCCAGGGTTTCGAGGATCCGGGTATCACTGTCGATGAGCTGAGGTTGGTTGGCCACCCATCCCCGGACTATCTCTTCAGCCCGGGCCTCGCCGTGAGTGGCTATCAAGCTTGCCACCAGCGACTGGGTGTAAGAGTGGGTCGCCGGCCGCAAGACTATCCGCCCCCGCCAGCGCGGGTCCGCAAGATCTTCATAGGTCGACAGTTCCGTAGGATTGACGCGACCGGGATGGTACATTATCGTGCGCACTCGCTTGGTCAGACCGAACCATCGGTTGCCGCGATCGCGCAGGCGCTCGGGGATGTTGGCGATGAGGATGGGGCTTTCTACCGGTTGCAGCAACCCGGCCTCCGCAGCCAGCCACAAGTTGCCGGCGTCTACGGCGATGAACACGTCGGCGGGCGTATGCCTCCCCTCAGCGCGGATGCGCTCGCGCAGCACCGCATCCGGTCCGCTGGTGAAGCGCACGCGGATTCCCGTCTCCCGGGTGAATTCCTCGAATACCAGTTCGACGCCGTAATGGCGGGAACTGTAAACGTTCACCACGCCCGCCCCATCCGCGGCAGGCTTCGGCTCCCGTTCGCCGGCCAACGCCAAGAAACCATACGTCAGCCCCGCTCCTGCCAACAACGCCACCACCAGCCCAATTGCCAGGCCTGCCTTGCCGCCTCGCATCGTCATACCCCTCCCATGGAGTGTGCCTACGGGGAACATTGTAATGATAATAATACTCACTGTCAAGTCCCCGTTCGGCCCCGTTCGGCAACTTTCTTGTGTGAGTTGACACGGTGATTTCCCGGCGAAGCCATTTCTTTGCGCGTTACTCGCTTCCCTGACCGTGGTCCCGGCAGTGAGTGATGGCGGCCGACAGGAGGCAAACGCGGATTTTGATGGGGAGGTGAACATCTCCCGGATACGGTGGACGTCATGAACTCGATCGGGACCGACAGGTACTCACTGGGCGCAAAGTTGACGGCCGCGAGCGGCGCCTGGGAGTCGAACATCTCCCGGAAAGCAGGGCTACCGGGGGAGGCCGGGCTGGCAAGCCCGTGGAGCAGGAGGGTCCTGATCCAGCACGAGCAGGCTCTCCAGGGCCGGGGAGTAGTCGGCCGCCAGGCAGGCGGGGGTTGTGGTTCCGCCTACCCGCTCCGTCCGGTGGCGGCGGGTGGCGTCGGGCCGCACGGGCAATCGCCCGCCGCCCATGCCTGCAGTTCCTCGATCCAGTAACCGCCGCCGAACACCACCGTGCCCGGCAGCAGGTGGCCGCCGAACGCCCGTCCCTCGGCGTCGCCGAAGGTCACGTGGGCGTGCAGGGCCGGACCCGCGCCCTCATCGCCGATCAGTCCCGTGAGATTGAGCAACTCGAGTTCCTCATCCCGGACCAGTGGGACATATCGGCGATTACCCTGTTCAAAGAAGGCGAAAACGGCCCCCTTCACCGCCCCCAGGGCCAGCACGGTAGCCCGGCGAAACCCTCCGCGGACCGCGGCATCTTCCAGGAAAGACTGGAGGTCCACACCTTCCGGCAGCTTGCCCTCAACTACCCTGCCCGTGCGGCGCGACAGCGTCACTGCAGTTCCCCTCCCCGGCAGCCTGCCACCCGGTTACGCCCGCACATCTTGGCCTGGTACATCGCCTGATCGGCCTCGCGTACCAGCGACTCGTGGCCGCTTATGCCCCGGTCGGGGAAAGTCGCCACGCCCACGCTGACGGTGACGGTGAGGGGCAGGTCGCCCAGAATGAACTCGTGTTGCTCGACCGTCCTGCGCAACCGTTCGGCAAGGAGCATGGCGTCCGGTCCATCGGTCTCCGGCAAGATGAGGAGGAATTCCTCTCCCCCGTAGCGACCGGCGATGTCGGAAGCCCGAAGGATGTTCTTGAGCAGTCTGCCGAGTTCGGCCAGGACGACGTTCCCTCCGGGGTGCCCGTGCGTGTCGTTGATCCGCTTGAAGTGGTCGACATCGATCATGACACAGGAGATCGGATGCTGATAGCGCTTGGCGCGCGCGACCTCTTCCCGGCAACGGCGCTGCAGGTACCACCCGTTGTACAGGCCGGTCAGCGAGTCGGTGATCGATAGCTCTTCCAGCCGCCGGTGGGTCTTCCTGGCCTCGTCGAACATGCCCTTGGTCCGCCGGACCAGCCGGATGCGAGCCGCCAGTTCGCCGGGGCTGAAAGGCCATGCCAGGTAATCGACAAGTCCTTCCTCGAGTCGCGACAGCCAGCGGTCAACGCTTTCCCGAGCGGTCAGGAGGAGCAGAGGCACGTCCCAGGTGGCCACAGACTCCCATAGCGGCCCCAACGCTCGCTCCGGGCGGGCAGGCACGCCATTCACATCCAGGAGGATGATGTGCGGCAGGTCTGACGGCACGGTTTCGGGCGTCGGACCGGCGGTAACCTGGTAGCCGGGGGAGGGGAGCATCGCGGAGATCCCCATCACCACGTCTGGTTGCTCGCAGATCATCAGTATCCGCACCGGACACTCGGACAGCTCCCTCACCGCCCTCGTCGACTCTTGCCAAAGCCTGTCGGCCGGCCTGTGTTGCGTTGCATTTCGTCAGATCATCCGTCAATCCTGCTAATCAGCTACATGCCTGCCCGGGTCGGGCAAGGCCGCCCCCCAGGAAAGGGGGCGACGACCCGGCTTGGCGGGCCGGGTCGTCGCCCCCTCGTCCGGCTCGGCAGCTAAGCCCTGCTCACACCGCTTCGACCGAGCGGACTCCCTTCACCTGTGCCTTGACGTGGCGCTCGATGCCGTTCTTCAGAGTCATCTGGGACATGGGACAACCCCCGCAAGCACCTTTCAGCCTGACCTTGACCACGTCGCCCTCGATGGCTACCAGCTCGACATCGCCGCCATCCCGCTGCAGGTGGGGCCGAATCCCTTCCAGGGCCTTGATGACATCCTCTTTCAAGGACCATCCTCCTCTCCCGTGTTTGCCCATCATCGTGCCGGCGTACCGCCGGAATGCTCGACTCGCCCGCCTTCACCGTCAGGAGATCGCCCGGAAGCGACCCTGCAGTTTCTGGACTACCTGGGGAAGGGTAGTATACTCCATCTGGTCGAGATCGAGTCGGTGAGGCTCGAAGGGACCGAGTTGCCGCATGTAATCGGCAATGGTCCCGGCCATCTGGCGTGCCCGATCATAAGAGATATCACTGAAGAAGTCCTGGGGGCCGACCAGCTTGCCCCGGCAGAGCTGAAAGCCGAGGGCGACCACCCGGGGCGGGCCGTCGAAGCGGGTCGGTCGTGCATCCGCCTGGCTCACCGGCATCAGCGGACCCCAGTGTGAACCCCGCATCCACCCCGATACCAGGTGGGGCGTGGCGAACGGCTCCAGGGCTTCCCCCACGGCAGGAAATCCGTTCTGGCAGCGAACGATGCACACCGGGTCGTCCTTGCCTACATATCTGCCTGCCAGCAGGTTGAGCTTCTGGGTAGAGGATACCGCAGCGATGAGACCTGTCTGCCGCGAGCACACCGACCTTACCGCAAAACGTCCGGGGGCGCCGATGAATACCAGCAAGTCGTACGTGTCCTCCGGCAGGTCGAAATCGACCAGCTTCTGCTCCACGAAATCCTGCACTTCAAACCGAAACCCATCGTGAAGTTTCGGGTCGATGACCAGGCCGGCGGTGTTGAAGGGATCGCCGAACATCTTGTAAAGTGGGTAGTTCCATGCTCCCGGGGAAGTCTTGTCGGCCATGAAGACTATGACCGGCTCGCTTTCCCGCTCCTCGAACTCCATCTCCGCCACGCCCGGTCCCATCCCCCGGACATTGCCGGAAAAGGCGTCGCTTAGCAGGTCCTGTCCTGCCCCATATAGCTTCTTCTCCCGGGCAATCCCCGTACAGGAGATGAACACATCCCACGCCAGGCGATGGACGGGCGCGTGATCGACCCCGTGCCGATGGGTCATGATCAGGTTCAAGTCATCGCCCACCGCCGCAACCCGGAAGTCTTCCAGCAGGTTGGAGCCGGCAAGGTACCGCTGCGCCTCGTCGGTAAGCGCAGGATGAACCGAGCAGTGCCCAACGAAACCCCCGATATCGGCCTTGATCACCGACAGCGTCAGTTTATCCCCCAAGACCCCCATCCCTCCCCGGGCCGCTTTGGCCGAACAGGCAGTTCTCCGGCCGCCATGCGCCTTCCTTGTTCGCCCTCCACGATATCGCGTGCCTGCTCCTTGCGGCATGTGTCTTGCTCAAGACAGACCTCAACTAACTCTGTGCTCAGCGGGGCGGCAGCCGCAAACCGCTCATGAGTCGCTCGTGATCGCAGCCCTGGTCGAAACCGTCTCGCACCGCGGCAATGGCTCGACTGTCGTCCGCCCGGATCTTGCGCGATACCTCGTGCATACGCTCGAGTGCCCGGTAGGTGTCGTGGTGAACCAGGATTACGGGGACTCCCCGCTCCGCCGCCCGGGCGAGCACCCGGACGTCCGGGTACAGGCCGCCGGTCAGGATGATCGCTGCCGCATTCGTCTCTAGAGCTGCCAGCGCCAGATCGGCGCGGTCGCCGCCGGTAACCAGCGCCCGGTTGGCCGCCGCTCCCCGGCGGAGATAGCTGAGGGCGCTGTCGAGCGTCATCGCCCCCACCAGAATATCCTCTACCTGGCGATCCAGGTTGTCCTCCCCTGCCAGAATATCGCCGCCCAGCGCGGCATGGAACTCGGCCACGGTCGGCGCCGATATCTCCACATTACGGGGGATCACTCCCAGCACCGGCATGCCCCGCGCCTCCAGGAGCGGAGCATAAATCCCTCTCACCTTATCGAGCAGCGTCCGTTGCACATCGTTGAAGATCGTGCCCAACACGGCAATTTCCCTGGTCCGCAGGTACTCGTTGATGAGGATGGTCCGGTCCAGGCTGAGGTCATCCTCGGCTCGGCAGATGTAGATGGCGCCGGCGCCAAAGTCCCGGCAAAGCCCTGGCAAGTCCAATCCCAGGCTGAGCAGGACATGCGGCGCCGTGCCCTCGATCACCATGACCGCAGCATTGCCGGCCACTTGACGAAAGGACTCGATGATCGCACGCCGATCTTCCTCCGGACGCTCGTACTTCTGAAGATAATGCGGCCCCGCGACCACGCGGGCCGGCATGCCGGCCGCATCCGACATTCCGAGAACCTCTCGCATCAGCAAGGTGTCTTCATCAGCGCCAGCCTGCGTCAGTCCTGCCGGTCTCACCGTGGGTTTGAAGAAACCGACGCGATAACCCCTGGCTTTCAAGTTCAGACTCAGTCCGAGGCAAATGGCGGTCTTACCGCTGCCCGGGTCCCCCATAACACATACCGCCTGCACCTTTTCCACCTCGTCTCTACTCGCTTAGTGTCACTTTCACGTCCAGGGCGCAAACCCCTTCCCCCCGCTCATAGGCAAACAGGGGATTGATGTCGAGTTCGGCTATGCCGGGGAACTCCTGCGCCAGGGCGGCGACTCTCCCGAGCACATCGATCACCGCATCCACGTCCGCCGGCGGCTTGCCGCGATAACCTCTCAGCAGCGCATATGCTTTGGTCTCCGACACCATGGCCTCGATCTCCTCCCAGGTCGCCCCCCGGGCCAGGCGGAAACTCACGTCCTTCAGCAGGTTCACGTATATCCCGCCCAGGCCGAACATGAGCAGGGGCCCAAAATGAACATCCCTGCTCACGCCCATGATCAGCTCGATGCCGACCCGCATCATCTTTTGAACTTCGACGCCATGGATGGCCGCGCGTGGCTGGTAACGACGGGCGCCGTCCACGATTTCGAAGAAGGCGTCCGTGACCTCCGAACTGGTCTCCAGGTTCAGGCGAACGCCGCCGAAGTCCGTCTTGTGCAGGATCTGCGGGGAGGCGACCTTGAGGACGACGGGATAGCCGAACTGCTCGGCCAGCGCCACGGCCTGTTCCGCCCCGGTGGCCAGCCCCGAGGGGACGACGGGTATGCCATAGGCCCGCATCAGCGCGGCGCTCTCATCGGCCAGCAGTACCACCCGGCGGTCTTCGCGGGCTCCAGCGAGGATGGCCGCCGCCCCCTCTCGATCCACTCCTTCGACGGCGATGGTCCGGTCGGCGCGCGGCGCGCGGCGGCGAAAAGCCTGAAAGCGGGCCAATCCGGACAGGGCGGTCACCGCGCGCTCGGGGAAGTTGAAGCAGGGAATGCCGGCGGCGATGAGTTCCCGGGTGGCGGCCGCAACGTTATCACCGCCCAGGAAAGCGGCCACAACCGGTTTGGCAGGGTGTTCGCGCCGCCGAGCGATGATCGACCCGGCAACCAGCATCGGGTCGATCACTGCCGGCCGGGTGAGCATGCATAGCACGCTGTCCACCCCCGGATCGGCCAGCACGTGTCTGAAGGCAAAGTCGTAGCGATGGTCGTCGGCATCGCCAATCACGTCGACCGGGTTATAGAAGCTGGCGGTGGGCGGCAGTTCCTGGCGCAAATGCTCGACCGTCTCCCGCGTCAGTTCCGCCATCTTGAGTCCGCGCGCCTCGATGGCGTCGGTGGCGATTATGCCCGGTCCCCCCGAGTTGGTGACGATGGCTACCCGGTCGCCGGCGGGCAGCGGTTGCGTGGTAAAGGCAATGGCCAGGTCGAATAGCTCTTCCATGGTGCGAGCGCGTAACACCCCCGCCTGGTGAAAGGCCACGTCGTACGCCAGGTCGCTGCCGGCCAGCGCCCCGGTGTGGGAGGACGCCGCGCGCGCTCCGGCCTGACTGGCCCCTGCCTTGAGGATGACGATGGGCGTCCCGGCGCCGATCGCGGCGACCGTGTCCATGAAACCTTGGCCGTCGACCACGTCCTCGACATAGCACAAAATGACCTTGCTGTATCCATCTTCCGCCGCTTCCCGGATGAAGTCAACCTCGGTGAGGTCGGCCTTGTTGCCCAGGCTGACGAACTTGGAGAACCCGAGGCCGACGGATAGACTCCAGTCGAGAATCGCCGCGCACACCGCCCCGCTCTGGGAAAGGAAGGCGATCTCGCCCTTCAGGGGGAAACCGGCGGCGAAAGATGCGTTGAGCGGCGTGTGCGTGTCCATGAGCCCGAGGCAATTGGGGCCCAGCATCTTCATGCCATACCGGCGGACCAGGGCCAGCAGGTCTTTTTCCCGCGTCAGGCCTTCCGTGCCCACCTCCTTGTAACCGGCAGTTATCACCACGAGGTAGCGTACCCCGTGGCGGCCGCAATCCTCGACGACGGCGGGCACCGCAGGCGCCGGCACGGCAATGACTGCCAGCTCCACCGGCCCGGGACAGGCGGCGAGGGAGGGGTAAGACCGCCGGCCCAAGATCTCGTCCTCCCGCGGGTTTACCGGGTAGAGTGCTCCCCCATAGGCGGAATCGATGATGTTCTTCAGGATGGAGTGTCCGATCTTGCCCTGACTGCGGGAAGCCCCCACCACCGCTACTGACTGGGGAGCAAACATGCCCCGCAGATGGGAAGGACCGGACTGACTTGCCTGCGCCATGCAGATGCTCCTCTCTACTTCGCCACAGGTCTTTCAGCTCGCCGCCTGCACGAGCGAAACGTCGAACTGTCCATCGGCTGGGTCGGCGGCGGCGGCGATCCGCAGGCCCTTCTCCCAGTAGCGGCCGTTGTCCGTCCCTGCGGGGATGATCCCCAGGGCCGCGCCCGTCCCCGCCAGCCCCCCTGCCACTTCGCGCACGGTGCCGTCGCCTCCCATGGCCCCGATGACCGTATGGCCCGCGCGGGCGGCGTGTGCCGCGAGTTCGCCCAGGCCGGCGAGGCCGTCATGACGCACCGAGGAGAAAGTCAGTCCTTCGCGGGCGAGCATCCGCTGTACGCGCAGCCAGCACCTTCCCGCCCTGCCCGAACCCGCGGACGGATTCACGATGATCAGGACATCGGGCAACGGGTAGACCTCCCCGCCGTGGAACGCACCGCAGCCACCGTCTCCGCCAGCAGCCGGGGTTCCCCCTCATGCGCCAGATTTCCGACTACCACCGTGTCGACAAGCCCCGCCATCTCCGCCGCCCGTTCCGGCCCATCGATTCCTCCTCCGTAGAATAGCCGGGAACGGCCAAGAGCCTGTCCTACCCGGGCGACGAGCCGGGGATCTCCGTACTTGCCGCTATATTCGAGGTAGACCACGGGGGCCCCGAACAACCCTTCCGCGCAACGACCATAGGCCTCCGCCTCCTCCGCCCCGAGGGGCGCGATCGCCCGGGTAAGCCGGGCCACCGCCGAATCGGGATTCAGCACAAGGTACGCCTCCGGCACCACCGCCTGCCAGAACTCGCTCCGCCAATCACCCAGGTCGCGCAGGGCCAGCTGGTGGGCACCCACCAGCCAGTACGGGTCGCCGGCATTCAGCACGAAGGGGACGAGATACAGGTCGGCGCCGAGCACCAGGGCAGCCGGGGACGATACCTCTACGGCCACCGGCAGCCCGCAGCCTGACACCCGCTCCAGCAGCGCTCGTACGCCGGGCATGGTGATTCCCTGGGTGCCGCCGATGATCAGGGCGTCGGTGCCGCTGCGCAGCACGCCCTCCCGGCGCCGGCCGTCAAGGGGCCGATCGGGGTCGAGTTTCGTCAGGTGGCGCCATCCCTTCAGGCGTTCCCGCCAGGTATCCGCCAGCACGGCTCGCCTCCGATCAAATCCGCGACCTGCCCTGATTATAGGGTCGCCTCCCGGGGGCCGTAAAGGCGAAAGGCGGCGGATCGGCAAAGAAACACAATACTGAGAAGCCTGACCGTCGCGCCGAAAAGGTGCAGGGGAAACGCAGGTGGTCCGAGTCAGGGCGCCGGCCGCCGTAGCCCTCCGTCAATGACCCAGGGCGAGACGCTCGCCCGTATCGTGCGATCGTCCCGCCCCGGAAAGCTCGGCCTCGATCCTTACTGCTTCTGTCGTGTCTTCCGCAAATGGCAAGCGGCGAAGTGCTCCTCGCCTACATCGATGAATGCCGGCTCGACCTCTCGACAGATGGGCATGACGTAGCGGCATCGGGTATGGAAGTGACACCCCATCGGCGGGTGCATGGGGCTGGGCACGTCGCCTTCGAGGATGATTCGCTCCTGCCGGTATTCGGGATCGGGCAGGGGAATAGCAGACATCAGCGCCTCGGTGTACGGGTGCAGCGGGTTCGCAAACAGCTCGTCGGACTGACACAGCTCCACAACCTGGCCGAGGTACATCACGCCGACCCTGTCGGAGATGTGCTTGACCACCGACAGGTTATGGGCGATGAACAGGTAGGTGAGCTTGAATTCGGACTGCAGATCCTCGAGCAGGTTCAGGATCTGGGACTGGATGGACACGTCCAGGGCACTCACCGGTTCGTCGCATATGATGAGTTTGGGGTTCAGGGCCAGGGCTCGGGCCACGCCGATCCGCTGCCGCTGGCCCCCGGAGAATTCGTGGGGATAGCGCCTGGCATGCTGCGGGTTGAGCCCCACCACTTCCAGCAGATCCTGGACTCTATTCCCCTTCTCGCGGCCGCGGGCCACGCCGTGGATTTCCAGGGCCTCGCCGACGATGTCGCCCACCGTCATGCGCGGGTTCAGGGAGCTGTACGGGTCCTGGAAGATGATCTGCATCTGGCGCCGCAGTCGCCGCATCTCCTCCCGGTTCAGGTCGAATACGTTGCGGCCCTCGAAATACACCCGGCCTTCCGTGGGTTCGATCAGGCGGAGGATGACGCGACCGGTCGTGGTCTTGCCGCACCCTGACTCGCCCACCAGCCCCAGGGTCTCACCCGGCCGGATGAAGAAGTTGACACCATCGACTGCCTTCACGTTCCCTACTTGCCGGCCGAAGACGCCTCCCGTCACGGGAAACCACTTACGCAACTCCTGTACTTCCAGCAGCGCATCGCTGCGGGGTTCAAACTCGGGAACGACCGCTTCCCGCCTGCGAGGCATTTACGCCACCTCCTTACGCGACCCACCTGCCCTGACCCAGCAACTCACGCGGCGACCGCCACCGAGTTCGACGAGGAGGGGTTCCTGGCGGCGGCAGATATCCTCTGCCAGGGGGCAACGAGGATGGAAGCTGCATCCCGGCGGCAGGTTGACGGGGTTGGGTACCTGGCCGGTGATCACGTGCAGCCGCCCCCGGGGCCGGTGCAGCCGGGGGATGGAGTTCAGCAGCCCTTCCGTGTAGGGGTGGATCGGCTGGCGGAACAGGTTGACGGCGTCGGCTTCTTCCACTACCTTGCCCGCGTACATCACCACTACCCGCTTGGCCATCTCGGCGATGACCCCGAGGTCGTGGGTGATGAGCATGATGGCCATACCCAGCTCTTGCTTCAGTTTCTTCATCAGCTCCAGGATTTGCGCCTGGATGGTCACGTCCAGGGCGGTCGTGGGCTCATCCGCCATCAACAGCTTGGGATTGCAGGAAAGGGCCATGGCGATCATGACCCGCTGCCGCATCCCTCCTGAAAGCTGGTGGGGATACTCGCGCACCCGGCGCTCGGGCAAGGGGATACCGACCAGTCTCAGCATATCGACGGACTCGTCGAGGGCATCGCGCCGGCTGAGTCCCTGGTGGAGTTCTATGGCTTCCGCAATCTGTTCCCCGCAGGTATACACGGGGTTGAGTGAAGTCATCGGCTCCTGGAAGATCATGGCTATGTCGTTGCCCCGAATGTCTCTGAGCTGTGCCTCGCTCTTGAGCAGAAGGTCTTCGCCCTCGAAGAGGATATTGCCGCCGACGATCTTCCCCGGGGGACTGGCGATCAGCCGCAGGATGGACAGGGCGGTGACGCTCTTGCCGCAGCCGGACTCCCCCACCACCCCGAGCGTCTCTCCCCGCTCGATCTGGAAGGATACTCCATCTACGGCCTTTACCACTCCTTCTTCGGTGTAGAAGTAGGTCTTGAGATCCTTGAGTTCGACCAACTGCTTCACGCCGCATGCCACCTCGCTTGGCGGTCGCTCACCCCGGCCCATCTCGCACCGTGTGTTTTGCTTTCTTTTGGCCGTCGACAGGCTTTTTCCCTGCAAGCCTGCCGATTTTCTTCCGACTTCCCCGGGCGGGCGCCGTGTGCTGACCGGTACTCATGGTGACCTGGAGGGCCCAGGGGCCCGTCCCCACAGGCTAGAAACCATGGTCGGCAGGATCACCGCCGTGCCGTTCGACCTCGGCGCGTTCCCTCTGGCGAGAGGCAGTCGCGTCATCCCGCCGCCTCAGCCAAGCGCCCGCCAGGCAGCGCCCAGGTCCCACTCGCCGAGCAGATCGAGCGCGGGAGGGTGGGTCAGGTCGAAGTGAATGGGCGTTATCGACACCTTGCCTTCTGCCATCGCCAGGTGGTCGGTACCCGTTTCGTTGGCCACGGCGGAAGGATCGGAGGCAAGCCAGTAGTAGCTGCGCCCATCAGCATCCACTCGCGTCTGCACCTGGTTCAGCCAAGCGCCCGAGCCGAGCCGGGTCAGGGCAAAACCGGGGATGGCGGCCGCCGGCCGGTCAGGCACGTTCACGTTGAGCATCGTACCCGGAGGCAGTCCGTGGCACAGGATGAGCCCCGCCAGTCGCACCGCGACCCGGGCTGCCAGACCATAGTTCGCCCCCTCGTAAGCGTTGAGCGAGATCGCCAGCGACGGTATCCCGAGGATGGCGCCCTGGACGGCTGCGGAAACGGTACCCGAACAGAACACATCGGTCCCCAGGTTGGCGCCCCGGTTGATCCCGGATAGCACCAGGTCAGGCTTCGCATCGGTCAGGGCGGCCAATCCTACCTTCACGCAGTCTGCCGGCGTACCGGCAACGGCCCAAGCCCGACCGGGCAGGCTGTTGAGGTTGTGCTCGCTCACGTAGACCGGGCGGCGCAATGATACCGAATGTCCCGCTCCACTTCGCTCCCCGTCGGGAGCTACCACCAGCACTTGCCAGTCGGCTGCCGCCAGGATTTGCCGGTGCAAGCACTGAAGGCCCGGGGCGCCAATACCGTCGTCGTTGGTGAGAAAGATGAGGCGTTTCAACCCGGTCACTCTCGCTCCTTCGGGCGGTCGGACATCCGGACGAGGTCCTGGATGAGACCCCGCACGCGGCGGCGCACTCGCTGCGTCTCTTCCTCGTCCAGACGGATCTCGAAATCCAGAATGGAGCCCTCCCGGAATCCCCCCGGCAGCAGCCGCGCCGGCCACAGGATGGTCGTGTCCGGCGGCTCGCGAGGAATGAGGATGGCCATGCCCTCCTCTACTCTATCGACACTGACCTTCAGATGCAAGGGTTTATCCTCCTTACCGTCTTACCGTCAGCGTTCGCTGCGAACCCGGTATCGCATCCCATCGCTGAAGACCGTAACCGTGCCCCGCTCGCCGGTGACATATACCTCCACCCCGGCCGCCCGGAGACGCTCCAGGACTTCCCGGTGAGGATGTCCGTAGGGATTGCGCCCGGAGGAGATTACCGCCACCCGAGGGCCGACCCGGTCGAGAAACGGCGCCGTCGTCGAAGTCCGACTCCCGTGGTGGCCCACCTTTAGTATGTCGGCGGACAGGACGTCTGCGCCTTTGGCCAGTCGTTCCTCGGTCTCGCGCTCGGCGTCACCGGTGAACATGAAGGCTACCTCGCCGTGAGTCAGCCTGAGCACGATGGAAGCGTTGTTGATGCTCAGTGCTTCGAGCCGATCGGTCGGGTGCAGTACATGAAGACGGACGGCAGGAGATGGTGGCGGGGCTGCCGGCAAGGACAGTTCCATGCCCGCCCGGGCCAGTACAAAACGCGTCCTGCCTTCCTCAACCGGCCGCCGTAACGCTTCCAGGAGGCGTTCATAAGTCCGGGTAGTGTGCGGCTTGCCGCTATCGTACACCCGAGCCACGGGGATCTCGGCCAGGATGGCCTCCGCTCCGGCAATATGGTCATGATGGGGATGGGTGAGGATCATGGCCTCCAGGCGCCGCACGCCGTGACGGCGCAGATGGCCCATGATGGTAGCAGGATCAGGACCCGTGTCTATCAGCAGGTGATGTCCGCCGGGAAGCTCGATCAGTATGGCGTCGCCTTGCCCGACATCGAGGAAGTGTACCGCCAGTTCGGCGTCATCCGCCCGGGCGCAGCCCGCGCCCATGCCCGCCCCCACCACAAGGCCGGCCAGCACCAGGAGTAAGACTGCCCATGCCTTGAGGCTGTGTCGCACTTCCTCCCCCCTCCCCCCCGGTCCCCTCACGCC
>DBBB01000189.1 GCA_002291985.1 Firmicutes bacterium UBA995 | reverse complement strand
CCCACGGCACCAACCCGGCCAGCGCGGTGGTGTGCGGCTATGAGACGGTGGAGATCCCGTCCGATGTCCGGGGAGGCGTGGACATCGAGGCGCTGCGCCGGGCAATGGCGCCGGACGTGGCCGGCCTCATGCTCACCAATCCCAACACCCTGGGCCTGTTCGACGAGAACATGCACCGGATTGCCGCCATCGTCCATGAGGCGGGTGGGCTGCTGTACTACGACGGCGCCAACGCCAACGCCATCATGGGCATTGCCCGGCCCGGCGACACCGGGTTCGACGTCGTCCATTTCAACCTGCACAAGACTTTCGCTACCCCGCATGGCGGGGGCGGGCCGGGGTCAGGACCGATCGGGGCTATCGAGAAGCTGGCGCCATACTTGCCCATTCCCCTGGTCGACTTCGACGGTCAGCGCTACCGCCTGGTCGAGGATCGCCCGAAGTCCATCGGCAGGGTGAAGGCGTTCTACGGCAACTTCCTGGTGGTGGTGAAGGCTTACGCGTACATCCGCACGATGGGTGGGGAAGGGCTGGTGCGGGTGAGCGAGGATGCCGTGTTGTCCGCGAACTACCTCATGCGGAAGCTCGCCGAGCACTTCCACGTGCCCTATGAGCGGCTGTGCAAACACGAATTCGTCGCCAGCGGCAGCCGGCAGAAGGAGCGCCATGGCGTCCGGACTTTCGATATCGCCAAGCGCCTGCTGGATCACGGATTTCATCCTCCGACCGTGTACTTCCCGTTGATCGTGCCCGAGTGCTTGATGGTGGAGCCTACCGAGACCGAGAGTCGCCAGACCCTGGACGCTTTTGCCCAGGCTATGGCAGACATCGCGGACGAGGCCGCCACCAATCCGGAGGTGGTACGCACGGCGCCGCACACCACCCCGGTGAAGCGACTGGAAGAGGCCCTGGCTTCTCGGAAACCGATCGTGCGGTGGGAAAGAGGACTGTGAGCGACCGGGCCGGGGGCGGGCCTGCCTGTCCGGCAGGCGGGCCTGACCCGTGTCCCGGCCCGCCCGCAAGGGAGTTGAGTTCGCCCGTGACCCCGGCTGCCTCAGGACATCCGGACCGGGAGCGCGCCTGGTCGATCAGGATGGCTAACTTCCCACCGGTGATTCGCTTCGCCTATCCCGAGCGTACGGCGGTGGTCAGCGTGACCGGGGCCGAATGCGCGCTGGGCTGCGCACACTGCGGGGGTCATTACCTGCGGAGCATGCTCGCACCGCCGCAGGCCCTGCAGCGGGCAGCCGCCGCCGATCGACCATCGAGCTGGCTGGTCAGCGGCGGTTGCGACCGGCGGGGCCGGGTCCCGCTCGCCGCCCGATCCCACCTGCTTGACGCTTTGGGGAAGACCGCTCGCCTGGTCCTGCATGTGGGCCTGGTCGACGGGGAGGATGCGGCGGAAGTGGGTCGCCATGCCACCGTGGTCGCGCTGGACATGGTAGGCGATCGGCGCACGGCGCGGGAGGTCATGGGCCTGGACGTCGGACTCGAGGACTACCTCGAGAGCTACCGTCTGCTTTCTCGCCATGCCCGGGTCATCCCTCACCTTTGTCTGGGCTTACACGGGGGCGAACTCCGGGGAGAACGGGCGGTCCTGGAAGCATTGCGACAAGAAGGTCCGGAGGAAATCGTGTTTCTCGTCTTCTGTCCCACACCGGGGACGGCCTACCAGGACCGGATGCCGCCGGCCCTCGGAGAGGTGATCGACCTTTTGGCCTGGTCGAGGCGACAGTTCCCCGTCACGCCTCTGACCCTCGGCTGCATGCGGCCGCGAGGCGGATACCGGGCGCGGCTCGATGATATGGCGGTCCGCATCGGCATCAACGGTGTGGCCATCCCGACCCCTGCCGCAGAGGAAGCGGCGGCAGACTGCGGTTTGACCGTGGTCCGGGGGGGAGAGTGCTGTGTCCTCCACTCGTGAATCTCGCCTGAGGGCTTCAGCGGGGACGGCGGCCGTGCTCGGGTTGGCCGACTTGCCTCGAGGAGACGTACCGCCGACCGCCGCCTACTTCCTGGCGGGCGGGCGTTGCCGCAGGGAGTGCGGGTTCTGTCCCCAGTCGCACTCCAGTTCATCCCGGGCCGATCTGCTGTCGCGCGTGACCTGGCCGGAGGTGGATGCAGAGGCGGCTCGTGCCGCCCTCGGCGGGTCCGCGGTTCGCAGAGCATGCATACAGCTCACCGATAGCGCCGATGCCTGGGCCGAAGCCTTGCGTCTGCTTGAGCGACCCCTGCCTGTACCCGTCTGCATTTCCTGCACGGGGCTCAATGCCGAGTCCGCCGCCCGGTTGCTCGACGCCGGCGCCGACCGCGTGGTCCTGCCCCTCGACGCGGCAACGCCGGAAATCTACGCCGAGGTAAAGGGAGGGTCGGGGTGGGCCCATACCCGGGAAAGCTTGCGTCGACTTGCGGCCGGGGCGCCCGGCCGGGTCGGCACGCACCTGGTGGCGGGGCTGGGCGAGACGGAAAAAGAGATGCTGGCGACCATCGCTTCCCTGATCCGGGAAGGTGTGGCGGTGGGGCTGTTTGCCTTCACTCCTGTCCCCGGCACGCGGCTGGCCGACCGTTCCCCGCCCGACCTGGCCTCGTACCGGCGGGTGCAGGCCGGGTTTTTCCTCCTCCGGAAAGGACGCGTGAAAGGACAGGACCTCGGCTTCCACTTCGGGCAACTGGTTGCCCCGGGGCTGGACGAAGCCGGGTTGAGGGAGTTCCTGGCCGACGGCAAGGCCTTTCGGACCAGCGGCTGTCCCGACTGCAATCGGCCTTACTACAACGAGCGCCCGGGGCGGGAACCATACAACTACCCTCGGCCGCTCACTGCCGACGAAGCCCGGCAGCAGGTCGACGCCGTCGCCCGCGATCTGTTCCCCCGCCCGCCGCAAGGGAGGTCGCGGCCGACCTGGCGCCTGGTGCGGTCGGAACCGGCGGCGGC
>DBBB01000187.1 GCA_002291985.1 Firmicutes bacterium UBA995 | reverse complement strand
GACCGTGGTCGGTCCTCCTGGGCTTCTCGTTCCTGTGCGCGACAGCGGCGGGGGCATTTGCGGTGTGCAATTGCGGCTCGACGCTCCCAAAGAGGGTGCGCCCCGTTACGTGTGGCTATCCAGCCGCCGGCGGGGCGGCGCTCCCGCGGTCGCGCGGCTGCACTGGGCTATCCCCCCGGGCTCCGATCCAGCGGAGGATCTCTGGATCACCGAAGGGCCGCTGAAGGCCGACTATGCGGCCTGGCGGCTCGGCATACCCTGCGTGGCCGTTCCCGGCGTTACGGCCTGCCGGCGGCCGGGATTGGGGGCCGTGGTCGGGCAGGCGTCGGTGGTTGTGGCGTTTGATGCCGACCTCTACGAAAACCCCCAGGTCCGCCGGTGCGCCTTGCAGTTAGTCGAGGCGCTGGAGCGCCGGGGTGTGCGGGTTACCGTGGCCGTATGGCCGCCGGAGCGCGGCAAGGGTCTTGACGACCTCTTGCGTGCCGGCGGCCGTCCGGTTGTTATGGCGCCCTTCGCCTGGAGGGCGCTCCTGACGAAGGAGGAAGGTTCAATGTTGAAGATGGTAGGCTGGGTCCGGGTTGCTTCCGCGCCCGAGTCCCAGACGGTGGCCCGCGAGGACCGCGAGCCCATGCAGGTTTTTCGCGTGACGCTCGAGGTCCCTGCGCGCGTTACCGCTCGCGGCATACCCTTGCGGCTGCCCGCCGTAGCGTTTTATCAGCGGGCGGACCAGTGTGCCACCCTCGGGCTGAAAGAGGGCGATTCGGTGTTTGTGGCCGGGTCGCTGACTTCCGTGCGCCAGCGCGCCCCTGCGGGGTCGGGCTGGGTCGAGGTTCCGGGGGTGCTCGTCGAGGAGATCGTTCGGATCTCCCCGTCTGCCGGGGCGCAGGACGCTCCGGACGATGATGACGGGTTGCCGTTCTGATTCGTTCCTTGCCGGGGCCCGGGTTCTCTCGGGCTCCGGCAAGGTGTCTTCCCGGCTGGGGGTGGTCCCCATGAGCAACAGCCCCTTGAGTTTTTCGAAGATCGAACAGTGGGGCTGGTGCCCCCGCATGTGGTATTTCCGGTACGTCCAGAGACTGCCGGAGATGCCCTCGCCGGCCGCCGAGCGCGGTAAGCGGTGGCACGAGGCCGTGGCCGAGACGGTCCAGGCCATGGTTCAGGGCGAACCCGCCCAGGACGTGATGCGCCGGCACGTCGCTCTGGCTCCCGATCCTGAAGAGGGAGAGGAGATGGAGCGTGCGCTGGCCGCCTTTGCGTCGCGGTGGCGGCCGTCCCCATCCAGCACCCTTTTTGTCGAGGAGCCGCTGGAGCTGGCTCTCGGGGGCGGCGAATCGCTCCGGATGCGCCTGGACCTCGCCGAGGTTCAGGAGGAGGACGGCCTGACTTCCGTGGCCGTCACCGACTTCAAGACGAACTGGGGCCGGTTCGAAGCTGCCGGGAACCGGCAGCTGCTCTTGTACTCTGCGGGCGCTCGGCAGCGTTGGGCCGCCGGCTCCGTGGAGGCCCGCCTCTGGTTCCTCCGCTATAGCCGGAGCCCCTGTTCCAGCTTCCACAGCAGCCTCGACCTCGAGGCCGAGGCTCTCGACTGGGCCCGGCGGCAGGTGGAGGAGATACGCGGGGCGATGGACCTCCCCGAGGAGGTCGGCTTCCCCGCGACACCTTCCAACCGCTGCGACTGGTGCTCCTATCCGGTCGAATGCCTGGCTCTGCAGGATGAACCCCCGGAGCTGGTGCTCCTGCGGCTGGAGCAGGCCACGGAGCGGCTGCGGACCGCTCTCAAGGCCCGCGTCCGCGAGGAAGGTCCGATTGAGGCGGCGGGCGTCGTCTGGAATTTCTGGACGTACGACCGCTGGGCGGTCAAAGACGCGGGGGGTTTGGAGCAAACCCTCCGCGCCTTGGACGAGGACCCCGGGGAGTACTTCTCGGTGGTCAACAAAAAGATCCGGCAGCTCACCGCCCGTGTGCCGGGGCTGGGGGACCGCCTCCGCGCGGACGGCATTGCCGACAAGCGTCAGGAGGAGTACTTCGGTCATCGGCGGGCAGAAGACGGCGTGTAGCGGTGTTGGCGGGGGGCATGGAGCACATGCCCCCCCACTTGTGTGCTGGGAAAGGGGAGGAAGACGACGTGACTACTTCCAAGATGAACGGCGAGTGGTTCGCCCGCGCGGCGGGCGGGTTCGTTACCCTTGGCAGCACCACTCACAGTGTCCAGGGCAACGAGCTTGGCCCCTTCGCAGGGCGGCCAAAGCCCACCGCTAGGTGGCGGCAGGAAGATCGTTCGAGCCCTGGCGGCGTCAGCGTGTACGTCTACACGCTGTTTGCCGTCAGTGGGCTCCCGGCGTTCGTGTTGCGGCAGTTCTCTTTCTGGTCCTCCCGCAGCCACTGCCTGGAGGAGGACTGGGAAGACCTCCTCCCGCCGAGGGAGCCTCCCCTGTTCGGAGAAATTTTTCGGTGGACCGGTGGCGGGTGGGAACTCCCCACCCACCCCACGACAGTCAAGACCTGAATGACTCCCTCGTCAGCGACGCCCGCCCGGGGCTCTCGCCCCGGGCGCGTCTGGAGGCGAGCAGGAGGACGTTGTGGGGAAGACCCCGGCCAAGGGGAGACCCTGCCAGGGTGACGGGTGCCCCCATCCGCAGCCAAAGGGAGGAGAGAACCATGCGTTGGGTTCGTGACGTGCTGCTCGAGGTTTATGCCGCCCTCAACCAGAGGGGCTACAATCCCATCAACCAGATCGTTGGTTACCTGCTGTCCGGCGATCCCGGTTACATTACCGGCCACCTCGGCGCGCGCGTTCTGGTGCGGAAGGCGGAGAGGTACGAACTCCTGGAGGATATTGTCCGTCGGTACTTCGCGGGGGTCTAGCCAGCCCCGTTGCTCCCCCGGACTGCGGGCAGCTCGTCTTTCTGTTTGCTTGGTGTGTTGGGCCCGTGACTGCCTTGGCTGTTCGTGCGCCGAAGGCGGGTGTTGCGGAGGGCGGGTTTCCCCGGCCCTCTTTTGTGTCGGGAGAAAGCCCGTGGGAAGGGGATGGCCTCGCGGGGGTCTGCCACGACCTGCCCGAACGGTGGGCTGGCGCGATGGAAACGTTGAGCCGGGCACTGCACCTGGAAGATGCCCGCTATGTCCGGATCATCGATCCCGGGGTAAAGATTTTCGTTTGGCACGGTGGCCCGACGGTAGATGTGTTGGACATGACCGGCGAGTCTATCGGCCAGATTGCCGTTGGCGACGATGCGGAAATCACTCGGGTGGAAAACGCCGTCGACGACGCTCTGGGATCGGGAACCCGTACGCCTGATTGATGGCTCTGGCGGCCACCGCACGCTGCATGCTCCGGTTTTGTGGGAGCGGGTTGTAGGCCGTTTCTGGTTGCGGGGGCCGGGCCGTAGTG
This sequence comes from Firmicutes bacterium UBA995, assembly GCA_002291985.1. Lineage (GTDB taxonomy): Bacteria > Bacillota > Sulfobacillia > UBA995 > UBA995 > UBA995. The sequence continues at coordinate 834 of DBBB01000187.1, read as the reverse complement.
CTCGGCCCCCGAGGTTGTCTGGAGGTCGTGGGAGGGAGCGTTAGGATGCACTACCTGCACGCGGTTCTAGCTCAGCTCGATCTCGAGCCGGACCTCGACCCGGACGTTCTGGCCGAGGATGCGCGCCAAGCGGCGCTGGACGCCACAGAGTGTTACGGGGAGAGCGACGTCTTTGACTGGCGTACGAACGACGCTGGTCGCTGGGCGGACGAGTTCCCCCGGCGGGGCGTGGTGCTTGGCGTTGCGGAGCCGGACCAGTTCTTGCAGTTACTGGACCAGTACCGGCAGCTACCGTTTGCGAGAGCCTTGTTCTGGGCTGAGCGGGCATCCGGCGAGGACTGGGGTTGGCGGTCCTTGCAAGACATCGAGTCGGGAGGCTTTCAGATATTCGACAACCCCGAAAACGGCCAGAACGGGCTGTTCTGGTCTGCCCGCCCGGTACCTTGGCCGGGGTCGCTCAAGGATCTGGTGAGGAGCCTGAACGCCGCCGCCGACATCGCCCACCAGAGACAGGCCTATACAATCACTCTGGCCCTGCGGCTGGTCGCCGGCGACTACCGTTCGGAATCGGGCTTCTACAGTGTGCCGGACGCCAGCCCCAGGATCAGTCCGGCAACGCTGCAGGCAGTTCGGGAACACCCGGAACGCTTCGCTCTGGTCTTCCTGGACTACCACAACTGAGGCTTTCGTGCAGGCAGCGGCGGGGCAACCCGCCGCTGTGCCTTTTGGTGCGCCCGGCATGGTGTGTTGACTTGGGGGTGGAAGTCCCCTACGGACCCGGCAGGGGGAACCGTTAGCCGGACGGCAAGGGCATCCACCGCGAGGTGGAGTCTG
>DBBB01000057.1:7522-7964 GCA_002291985.1 Firmicutes bacterium UBA995 | reverse complement strand
CGGGGAGGCGGCCGGATGAAGGTGGTGGTGGCGGGGGATATCGGGTTCTGCCTGGGCGTCAGCCAGGCGGTGGCGATGGTGGAGCGCAGCCTCAGCGAAGGTCCCTGGCCCGTCCAGGTCCTGGGTTCGCTGATCCACAATCGCCAGGTCACAAGCTCGCTTGAGGCCCGGGGAGTGCGCATGGTGCAGGACCCGAGCGAGGTGACGGGCGGCACGCTGGTGTTGCCGTCCCATGGCAGTCCGCCGGATACGGCCGGAGGTCTCGAAGGTCGCGGCGTCAGGGTCATCGACGCGACCTGCCCCCTCGTAGCCGCCGCTCAGGCGGCGGCGCGGCGCCTGGACGAGGCGGGCTACCAGGTGGCGATAGTGGGCGACCGCGGTCACGCCGAGGTGGTGGCGATCGCCGCGTGGACCGGCGGGCGAGCGGTGGTGGTGCGGGACG
>DBBB01000057.1:0-7202 GCA_002291985.1 Firmicutes bacterium UBA995 | reverse complement strand
GTGGTGGTGCGGGACGAGTCGGAAGTGCCCGCCATCCCCGGCACGGGGCCGGTGGGTATCGTCGCTCAGACCACCCAGCGCTCGGAGCTTGTCGAGGGGGTGGCGGGACGCCTCAGGGAAGCGCGCCGGGAAGTGAAACTGGAGGACACGTTGTGCCCGATCACCAGGCAGCGCCAGCAGGAAGCGCGGGAACTGGCGAAGAACGTCGATCTGGTACTGGTGGTCGGTGGCCGGGATAGCGCGAACACGCGAAGGCTGGTCGAGGTAGTCCGCGAGGTGAGGGTTCCCGCTCACGCCATCGAAGGCGCCTCCGATCTGGATCCGCGGTGGCTGGATGGCGCAAACCGGATCGGGGTGACGGCGGGAGCGTCCACTCCGCATTGGGCGATCGAGGAGGTATTGGGCAGGATGAGGCAGATCGAGGAAGCGGCGGAGAACCAGGCACGGGAGCAAGCGGGTGAGGTGCAGGCGACGTCGGGCGAATCCCGCCTGGCCGACGGCGGGGAGCAGCCGGACCAGCAGCCCGCCGCTGAGCAGGTAACATCAGGGCAAGACGCAGTGCCCATGTTCGAGCGGGGCCAATTCGTCCAGGGCCGGGTGATGGCCATAAACGGGACGGACGTGCTGGTCGATGTCGGGGGCAAGTCGGAAGGAGTGATCACTTCCTCCGAGTTGGCCGGACGGCCCATTGCCGATCCCTCGTCTATCGTGAGCGTAGGCGACATGATCGGCGCGGTCGTGCTGGGTACCGACGAGAAGGACGGCATCCTGCACCTGTCGAAACGGCTGGCCGATGTGGAGCTGGCCTGGCAACGCCTCGAGTGCGCCTTTCAGGAGGGCAGCATCATTGACGCCCCGATCACCGCCCAGGTCAAGGGGGGACTCGTGGCCGATGTCGGCGTGAGGGGATTCATCCCCTCGTCGCAGGTTGCCCTGGGTTTCGTTCGCGACCTCAAGCCGTATGTGGGCCGCACCCTTCAACTCAGGCTCATCGAGCTGGATCGGGCGGAACGCAGGGTCATCCTGTCCGCCCGGGCCGTGCTCGAGGAAGAGCAGTCCAGGCGAGATGCGGAGATCTGGGGGAAACTCAAGGAGGGGGAGATCATACCGGGGACCGTCAAACGGCTGACGGACTTCGGGGCTTTCGTGGACATCGGGGGCGTTGACGGCCTGCTACACGTGTCCGAACTGAGTTGGACCCGGGTAACCCACCCCCGCGATGTCGTCCAGGAAGGCCAGGAAATCAAGTGCAAGATCCTTCGCCTGGACCCCGAACGCAAACGGATCTCCCTCGGTCTCAAACAACTGGAAGGCGATCCCTGGCAGGATGTAGACAACCGGTACCCTGTCGGCTCTATTGTCGAGGGGGTGGTCGTCAGCCTTGCCTCCTTCGGGGCATTCGTTCAGCTCGAACAGGGCGTCGAGGGACTCGTGCACCTGTCAGAGCTGTCCGATCGTCGCGGGGAACGGGCGGACCAGGTGGTAGCGGTAGGTGATCGACTGCGGGTGAAGGTCCTGAAGGTGAACCGCGCCCAGAAACGGCTGAGTCTCAGCCGTAAGGAAGCGGATCAGGAGATCGAACGCGCCGCCTTGCGCAAGTACATGGCGCAACAGAAGCAAACCGAGCGAGTGACCCTGGGGGAAGTGTTCGGCGACCTCTTCAACGGCCGGGAGGGAGCGAAGGCCGATGGCGGCGAGTCCGCCCCGCCGACGGACACCCCGAAGACCCGGGAGCCCGACTGAGCCGGGGAAGGAGGGCCTCTTCCCTCTTACCGCCGGACTCGACCCGGGGCAGAAGGTCCTGGTGGTTGCCGAGAAGCCATCGGTCGCCCGCGACCTGGCGCGGGTTCTGGGTGGTTTCCGTTCCGGGCGGGGAGTGCTCAGCCGCGACACGGTGCTCATCACCTGGGCGATGGGCCACCTGGTCGAGTTGGCTGAACCCGAGGATTACCGTTCGACCTGGCGGCGCTGGACCCTGGCCAGTCTTCCCATCCTGCCGGAGACCTTCAGGCTCCGCCCGGTCAGCCGTACCCGCGAGCATCTCGACCGGGTCGTGGAAATGCTGGGGCGCCCGGACGTGGCCCGGGTGGTCAATGCCTGCGACGCCGGGCGAGAAGGGGAACTGATCTTTCGCTACCTGTATGAACTCGCGGGTTGCGACCGGCCGGTGACGCGCCTGTGGATATCGTCGCTCACCCGGGAGGCGATAAGGCAGGGGTTTGAGAACTTGCAGCCGGGCGGCGAGTTTGACCGGCTGGCGGCAGCCGCCCGCTGTCGTAGCGAAAGTGACTGGCTCGTCGGCATCAATGCCACCCGGGGGATGACCCGGGTGGCCGGCACTCTCCTGCCGGTGGGACGCGTGCAAACCCCCACGCTGGCCCTGCTTGTCGAGCGGGAACGAGCCATTGCCGGCTTCGTGCCCCGCCCTTTCTGGCAGGTGGTTGCCACCTTCGCCGCCGGCGAGGAAACGTACTCCGGCCGCTGGTTCCACGAGGACGACGATCGCTTGTGGTCCCATGAAGACGCCCGCGAGGTAGCGCGGCGGGTTGAGGGCGCCGCAGGAGAGGTTGAAAGTGTCGAGCGCAACCGCCGAACCCAGCCTCCTTACCTGCTGCCCGACCTCACCGACCTCCAGCGGGAGCTGAACCGCACCCGGGGATTCAGCGCCGCCAAGACACTCAAGCTGGCCCAGGAACTGTACGAGCGGGACAAGCTGATCACCTATCCCCGTACCGGCAGTCGCCATCTACCTCCCGACATGATCCCCGGCCTGAAGCGGGTGCTGGCGGCCATCGCCGACTCGGAAGGACTCCCGGGCGCCCACGAGGCAGCAGCCCTGGCCGCTTTACCCCGGCTGCCCCTCTCCGGGAGGATCGTGGACGCCCGCAAAGTGAAGGACCACCATGCCATCATCCCCACCGGCAATACCGTCTTGCCCGACAGGCTCCGGGGAGACAAGGGACTGGTTTACCAGGCAATAGTCCGCCGCTTCGTGGCGGTTTTCCTCCCGGCCTGCGTCACCGGGACCACCCTCCTCGTGACCCGGCTCGGCGACGACCGTTTTCGCAGCGAGGCCCGGGTATTGCTCGAGGCCGGGTGGCGGATCCTGTACCCCGAAGGAGAGACGGACCGGCCCCTGCCCGACCTCGAGACGGGGACCCGGGTGAGGGTCTCGGCCGTGACGGTGGAGGAGAGCGCCACCCGCCCGCCATCCCCTTACACGGAAGCGGGCTTGCTCCGGGCCATGGAGACCGCCGGGTCGCTCGTGAGCGATGAAGAGCTGGCGGAAGTCATGCGGGAGGAAGGCATCGGCACGCCCGCCACCAGGGCCGCCATCATCGAACGCTTGCTGGAGGTGGGCTACATATCGCGGCAAGGGCGGGCTCTCGTGCCTACCGGCAAGGGGATGGCGCTCATCGACCTCCTGCCGGTGCAGGAGTTGAGGTCGGTCGCCCTCACCGGTCAGTGGGAGCGACGTCTCCGCCAGATCGAGGAAGGCGCTTGCGACCGCGACCGCTTCATGGAGGACATGCGCCGTTTCACTGCCGCAATGGTCGAGCAGATTTGCGGGCTCTCCCCGACCGCCTCCGCCGACTTCCCCGGCGGAGGTATAGGCCACTGCCGGCGCTGCGGCTCACCCGTCATCGGCAGCTCGCGAGGTTACCACTGCAACCGCAGCCGGGATCGGTCATGCGCCTTCCGCCTCCCGCGCGTGATCGCCGGACGCCACCTCACGGCCCGCCAGCTGGCCCAGTTGTTGTCCCGGGGCAGGACGGGACTGCTGCGGGGCTTTCGCGCCCGCACCGGCCGCCCTTTCGCCGCTTACCTGGTGCTCGACGCCGATGGTCGAGTCACCTTCCAGTTCCCCGCCCGCCGGGTCAGGCGGCCGGACTAAATTCCCCGCGCCGGGAGAACCTGGACACCAACTCGCCACTGAGTTCGCCATCCGGCGCTTTGGCATCTGGACTGGCGCGGCGGTCAGCAGGAACTGCCCGGTGCCTGGCAGAAGGACATTTTCTTCTGAAGTGAGGAGGCGAGCCGCAACGGAGGCGGAAGGAACGAGCCGGGGAGCCTGGATCGCGGGCGTGCAGCCGGCCGGCATCGCCGCCGCCCTCGGCTTGCGGGCAGGCGACCGGGTGGTTGCCATCAACGGAAGGCCGCCCCGCGATTTGCTGGATTACAAGTGGGCGCTGACGAGCGACCGGGTGAGGCTCAGCGTCGGCCGGGATTCCCAGGACGTGGTGTGCTGTGACATCCAGAAACCGGCAGAGGAAGAACTGGGACTCACCTTCACCTCCCCCGTGTTCGACAGGGTGATGACCTGCCGCAATCGTTGCGTCTTCTGTTTCCTGGACCAGTTGCCTCCGGGCCTTAGGCCCGGCCTGTACGTGCGCGATGACGACTATCGCCTGTCCTTCCTTCAGGGGAACTTCGTGACCCTGACCAACCTCGAAGGGGAGGACTTCCGCCGCATCGAGGAGTACCGCTTGAGTCCGCTGTACGTCTCCGTTCACGCCACCGACCCCGAACGGAGGGGCGCGCTGCTGGGAACCGCCCGTCCCGAGCCCATAATGCCGGCACTCAAGCGCCTGGCCCGCGCGGCGGTGGGCGTGCATGCGCAGATAGTGCTGTGTCCTGGACTTAACGACGGCAAGGTGCTGGAGGAGACCCTCGAGGACCTGGCCACCCTGGGCCCGGCCGTCCTGTCCATCGGCCTGGTAGCGGTGGGGCTCACGCGCCACCGGGAGGGATTGCCGCGCCTCGAACTGATGACGCGAGGCGATAGCGAAGCGGTGCTCGACCGGGTCGGAGCATGGCAGCGGCGCTTCGCCCGCGAACGGGGCCACTCTCTCGTACACGCGGCCGACGAGTTGTACTTGTCGGCGGGGATACCCCTGCCGCCCGCTGTCGCCTACGATGACTTCCCCCAGCTCGAAAACGGCGTCGGCCTCGCCCGCCTGTTCCTTGACCGTATCCCCCGGGCCGTTCGCCGGCGCCGCGTGCCTGCCGGCCAACGCCGGTACCTCGTACTCACGGGATGGCTGGCCCGCCCCCTTATCGAGCGGCTTGTAGGTTCTCTTTCCTGGCCGGCGCCCGGCCAGATCCGAATCGCCCCCGTCACCAACCGCTTCTTCGGGGATATGGTGACGGTTGCCGGCCTGCTCACCGGTCGCGACCTCCGGGAGACCGCCCGCGCCGAACTGGCGCGGGCGCCCGCCGACCTCGTCATCGTCCCCTCGGCGGCACTGGGCGGCGATCCTCCCGAGTTCCTGGACGGCATGACCCCCGGGGAGCTGCAGAGTGCCCTCGGCATCCCCGTACGGGCCGGGGGAGACGGCCCCGATGGACTCCTCGCCGCCCTGGAAGAGGGGAATGTTCGATGAAGCCGCTGGTTGCCATCGTCGGCCGGCCGAACGTGGGAAAGTCTGCCCTGTTCAATCGCATCCTCCAGCAGCGACGCAGCATAGTGGAGGCACAGCCGGGGGTAACGCGAGACCGTATCTATGCCCTGGCCGACTGGGCCGGCCGCGAGTTCACGCTGGTCGACACCGGCGGTCTGGACACTGATGCCTCGAGCGATCTGACCGCAATGGTAGGGCAACAGGCCCGACAGGCGATGGCCGAAGCGGACTTGCTCCTGTTCGTCGTGGACGGCAGGGAAGGACTGACGCCCGCCGACCGCGATGCGGCGGAAGTATTCCGGCGGAGCGGCAAACCTACCATCGTGGTAGTGAGCAAGCTGGATCGTCCGGACGATACCGCATCCCTGTGGGACTTCCTCGAACTCGGATTCGGCGACCCGGTGGGAGTATCGGCCCTGCACGGCCTGGGTACGGGAGACCTTTTGGATCGCATCATCCTCCAGCTTCCTCCCGATACGCCCGGCGAACCGGAGACCTCCGGAGTGCCCGTGGCGATAGTGGGTAAGCCCAATGTGGGCAAGTCTTCCCTGCTCAATGCCATCCTGGGCGAGGACAGGATGATCGTTCACGGCCGGCCCGGTACCACGCGCGATGCGGTGGATGTCAATCTGACCTGGGAGGGGCAGCCGGTGACCTTGATTGACACGGCAGGTCTCCGGCGCCGGGCACGCCGCGGGCCGTCTTTGGAGCAGTACAGCGTCATGCGGACCACCCGCGCCGTCCAGCGCGCGTGGGTCGCCCTGGTGGTGGTGGACGCGGCCGAGCCCCTCACCGAGCAGGACCAGCGAATTGCCGCTTTCGTCCACGAGTCGGGTCGTGCCTGCGTGCTGCTCGGCAACAAGTGGGACCTGGCGGGGGAACTCTACCCGAAAAACCAGCTTTTCGTGACCGGAATCCGGCGGGAGCTCCCCTTCATGGACTACGTTCCCGTGCTCACGGTATCCGCGCTCACGGGAGAAGGGCTGGGTAACGTCCTGCCTGCCGCCCTGGCTGCGGCCGAGCGCCACGGGAGCCGCGTGTCGACCCGCTTCGTCAATGACGTCGTCCATGAGGCCCTTTCCATCCATCCCCCCGGCGCCGATCTGAAGATCAGCTTCGGGTCACAGGTGGGGATCAGGCCGCCCCACTTCCTCTTCTTCGTCAACGACCCGGTGGGCGTGCCCACGGCTTATCGGCGCTTCCTGGAACACCGCCTCCGGGAAGCCTTCGACTTCACGGGGACGCCGCTGCGCCTCAGCTTCCGCGCACGGCGCACCGCAAGGACGAGGAGGGGAGGGAGATAGACAGGATGTTACCGCTTTTCGCAGTCTGCATGGCCGGCTACCTGATCGGGGGACTGCCTTTCGGCTACTGGGTGGGACGCCTCCGGAAAGTTGATGTCCGCCGCCTGGGAAGCGGCAACGTCGGCGCCACCAACGTGTTCCGGGTGCTCGGCCCCGGCCCCGGCATGATGGTCCTGCTCGCCGATGCAGGCAAGGGCATTGCCGCCGCCTTCCTGGCCCACGTCGCTGCGCCGGAGCTTCGCCCCTGGGGGGCCAGCCTGGCCGGTCTGGCAGCCGTGATCGGCCATACCTGGTCCTGGGCCCTCGCTTTCCGCGGGGGCAAGGGAGTGGCCACCGCCGCCGGGGTGGCGCTGTACTTGATGCCCGCCGTCGTCGCCGCGAGCGTGGCGGTCATGGGACTCGTCACCCTGATCACCCGCTATGTCTCGCTGGGGTCACTCCTGGGCGCAGCCACCGCCGCCCTCGTCGTCGCGGTCATCCCCACGCCTTTGCCCTA
>DBBB01000178.1 GCA_002291985.1 Firmicutes bacterium UBA995 | reverse complement strand
CTAGTCTCCTTGGATGGGCGCGGAAGTTCCGGCGGGGATTTACGTTCACGAGACGGTGGGGACCCTGATCGGCGCGGCCGCGGTCACGCTACTCCTGGCGATGGGCTGGCGGACATCGAGCATCCTGGCGACGGTGTTAGTCGTCGTGGGGCTCGGCAGCCTCCGGACCGGGTCCGCCGGGATGGGCGGGAGCTTACGCCGTCGATGGTTGGCTGGCGCCATGATCGTGATATTGGCATGGTTGGTTGGCATGTCCTTGCTGCGGCACGTCGACGCCCGGTCTATCAGTTGGCAATGGTCAGGCCAGGACATCGTCTTCCATGAGGATTCCCCGCACGGCAACGTGGCCGTCGTGCGGACGGGACAGCAGCTTGCCGTGCACTATGGAGGGCTGCTGGCGGCAACCATACCCGTCCCCGACATGGAATTGCTGGAGACGCTGGCCCACCTCCCCCTGCTGTTTCATCCCAACCCCCAGGCAGTGCTCGTCCTCGCCGGGGGGGCCGGCGGCCTGCTGGCAGAGATCCAGCAGCACCCCGTTCGCCGCATTACCTACGTTGAGCTTGACCCCGCCCTGCTCGAGGCGCTGCGGGCGGTCGCGTCGCCGGACGTCGACGCCGAACTGGGCGATCCCCGACTCAAGATGGTCCAGGGCGATGCCCGCCGTTACCTTCAGCAAACTCTTTCCCGCTACGACGCGGTCATCCTGGGAGCGGGACTTCCAGGAACGCTGCAAGTCAACCGGCTGTATACGCGGGAGTTCTTCCGGCTGGTGAATCAGGTGCTGGCGCCCGGAGGGGTGCTCGCCTTTGCGGCGCCGGGCCATCGCGCCTACCTTGGACCCGAACTGCGGCAACTCCTGCAGTGTCTGTTCGCTACCCTCGATGCTGCCTTCAAGTATGTCCGCGTGTTGCCCGGCGATCGAGTGCTCTTTCTCGCTTCCGATGAGGGGGAACTCGTGCGTAGTTCGGGCGCCGATCTGGCAAGACGCTGGGGCGAGCGCGGTCGCGAAGCCGCCGTCGTATCGGAAGCATACCTGAATTACCGGTTGAACCCTGCCCTGTGGAACAAGGGGGAACGGGAGATCGCAGGCGATCTCCTCGCCCGTCCTAACGCCGACCTGTATCCCGTCGCCGTCTTCCATTCGCTGCGATACTGGGGGGCCATGTTCACGCCGGGACTGGCACGCTTGCTGGGAGCGGCGGACGCGGTAGGCCCGGTCTGGATCCTGGCCGTCCCCCTGCTGGTTTTCGTGACATCATGGCTTGCCCTGCGCTCTCCGCGCCGTCGGGTATCGGGCGCCGTGTTCACCACCGGTATGGTGGGCATGGTCGGGGAAGTGCTCCTCATCCTGGCGTTTCAATCGCTCCATGGGCACGTGTACCAGCTTATCGGCGTCTTGCTCGCCGCCTTCATGGGGGGCGCCGCTGCCGGCGCGCGCTGCGTTTCCCGCCACCGTGACTCGGCCGGACGGCTCTTCCGCAGGCTGGAATGGGCGCTGGTTGCCTTCACCTTGCTCCTGGTCCCCGGTTTCTTGCTTGCCCGCGCAGTGGCGCCCATGACCGGCGTGCTGCCGGCGGTCTTCTCCCTCGCCTGCGCTGCGCTCGGGCTGGCAGTGGGAGCGCAGTTCGTTCTGGGTCTCGGCTGGCTGGCCGGAGAACGGGATTCCGCCGGCGTGGCCGCCGCTTTGTACGGGGCCGATCTCGTTGGCGGCTGCCTTGGCGGTCTCCTGGCGGGCACGGTTCTGATTCCCGTGCTGGGCTTTCCCGGCACGGCCCTGTTGCTGGCGGGGGTCAAGCTGGGCTCGGCCTGCCTCGTGACCTGGGGCCGTATGCTCCCGGTGGGGGAGGTCACGGGAAGTGGATAGGCGATTGCGGGCCATCGCCGGGTGGGGGTTGCTAGCAGCCGCGACCTTGGCCGTCATCGTTGTAGGAGCAGACGGCCAACCGCCCTCTCCCTCATCCCCTCCCCGCCATGCGGCGGAACTGGAACTGTGTCCCGACCGACGGATAGTAAGCTTTGACGGGCGGGTGCTGCGAGATCGCGGCTGGGTGCAGTTCTTGCTCTACGCGCCTGGCTACGAATGGTTGAGGGACGAGAGCGCCATCGAAACAGAGGTCGACTTGCGCCAGTTGCAGCTCGCGCTGGCTTCCCTCGACTGGCGGCTCTGGGACCGACTATGGGCCCAGGGCGCCGATGTGCCGGGGATACGGGTGGACATAGCATACGGGGATCGCGCCTGGACCCCCGGGGAGTTCCTGGCGCCAGAGGAGTTCTTGGCGCTAGAGGCGCAAACCATCGGCTTTCGCCACCTCTTGTTCCCCGGCAGTCCTTACTTCGACGCCGTGGCCTTGCGAGCGGGGGGGCCTCCTTGCTCGTTGTGTCCTGTGTTCCCGTTGGAACAGGCCGTGCTCAGACAACGGTTTGTCCGTCGAGATGGCCGCTCCGGATATGAACTGCGGACCGGGGCCCTTCCGCGCCCGGGGACGCGGGTACGATTGACCATCGTCCTGCCGCCGAACTGACCGGCGGCCACCAGACTTCATCCCTGCCCGGGGAAGAGGAGGTGATCTGCCATGTCCGAAGAGGCGAAGCTGTTCCTCCTGGGCCTGGCAACGTCGTTCGCAGCCTGTTCCCTCTCGTGCCTGCCCATCGTTGGCTCTTACCTCGCGGCCCGCGAGCGTGACTGGCGTGGCGGCCTGCGGGCGGCGGCCGTCATCGGTAGCTGGCGGACGGGCAGTTTCGCGATCCTCGGGGGCGTGGCCGGTTCAGCCGGTCGGCTGCTCATGGAACTGGTCGGCCGGTGGGACTGGGCCGCCAGCGCAGTCGGCGCCCTAGTATTGATGGGTCTGGGTGCGGCGTGCATTGCCGGATGGCAGCCTTGTCTGCCTCACCCCGGCGGGGCCGCCCGGTGGCGACTTCGTCCCGGCCGGCCATGGGACCTCGCCGCGCTGGGCACGATGATGGCCGTCCTGCCCTGCGCGCCCCACCTGGGAGCGCTGGCCTTCATCGCCATGACGGGAGGGGGATGGTGGCAGGGGACGCGGTTCGGTCTGGCCTTTGCCGCCGGCAACCTGCTGGCCCTGCTGGCGATCGGTGGCCTGGCGGGCGCAGCGGGCGGCCTGATGGGGGCGGGCCGAGCGCGGCGATATCTACAGGTGTTGTCGGGCCTGGTCCTCGTCGCGGCCGGGGCCGACGTACTACGGTGAATGCGCCGGGTCGGGCTGGTACCCGCATGCCGCAGCCCGAACTGCTATGCGGCCCTCTGGCGGATCGACGGCCTCGGCCACTACGAGTTGGGTCGGCCCGGCGAGCTGAGGTGAGCCATGCTGCCGTATAGAGCCAGCATGTGCTGGAACTCGCTCTCGTCGTAGAAGCGGCACCGGCCGGCGGTGAATGCCTTGGCCACTTCGAGACAGAACCTCGTTGCGGCTTCAATGTCCAGGACCTGGCTGGCGCCGGTGGCCGGACCGGGAACGGCTACCTCGGTAGTGAGGGCTACCCCGACCACGGGAATGTGGCAAGCGGTGGCGGGTTGCAGGATGCTGTTGATGTGACGGAGGCCGTTGCCATACGGGGTGATGTCCTGGGTTGCTATCGGGCATACCGCAGGCAACTGCCCGGAGACGTGTTGCATGAGGTCCAAGAGGTCGTCAGCAGGGGGCAGGATGAAACCTTCCTTGACCGTGGGGGTGATGGCGAATCCCCGTCGATTGACGATCCGGTTACCGCGGGTGGTGTCGACGGACAGGATGGCATCCATAGCCGGGTCGACTTCGTGTTGCACCAGCGTCTGCGCGTCCACGGGCGATCCCATGAACGGCACCGGGTGTCGGGGGAGGGTCGGGGCATTGGGGCAGATATGGGTGGCGATGATCACGTCGCCGGGCAGCACATCGCCGTCAGCCGCCATGTCCGCAAGTTTGAAGGCTGACGCCAGTGCGACCACGGCGCCGTCGGCATCGGATACCAGCCCTAACAGGCCCGGGCGTGCGCCCACGCCGCCCAGCCGGCCGATTATCCCCAGGGTGGGCGCCGCCCCGCCTCCCTTCCGCCCATTGGCGCCGGGGATCACGATCTTGAGGAAGTCGGTGCCGACTGCCTCCGTGCCGAGACGCAAGGTGGTGACCTCTCTGAGCCCCCGGGCCGAGAGTCGGGCGGCAACGAGACCACCGCTAGCCCGCGGGCTGTCCAGCATATCCCAGGCATCCAACACTTGTCGCATTGCCACGCGCCTTCCCTCCCTGAACCCGCCCGGCTACAGTCTCATTGTAGTCCGGCGCTGGGACTGCCGGTACGGGCAGCGAGTCCAAACCGCGTGGCGGGTTCATGTGCACCTTGCCCCAATGACCCGGCAACGTCTTGATCCGGTTGCCGGCTCCACCCGGCTCCAGCAGTCCGCCGGTACGACCGTCCCGGCCATGGTTTGTGCCGGTAGCACACGTCAGGGCGCCAACTTTCGTGCGTCCCGGCCATTGCCGGCCCTCGCGGCATGCCGCAAAATTCCAGTAAGGGAGGTGTTCGCAGCCCGCCAATGGTGGGGCGGGAAGATGCCCGGGTCATGGGTCAGGAGACCGCGAAGTTGGGGGTAAGGATGAAGTGATGACGGAGAGGGGGAATCAAGCGTGGAGATCGAGGAAGTTAGACAAGGCGAAGGTTTACCCGACTATGTGCCGGAGATCCCCGATCGGCACCCATCGCTTCTTCAGACGTTCCCGTTAATCCTGAATGTGGCGCTCGCCGCAGTGGGCGCCATCGTGGGCATGCACCTCATCACCACCTTGGGCATATCCACCAACACATCGATTCTGGGCGCGTTGGTGGCCATCGCCATTGCCCGCATGCCGCTGGCTGCGATCTTGCCGTTCAAGTCGGTACAGCAGCAGAATCTGATCCAGAGCACCATATCCTCGGCCACTTTCGGGGCCGCTAACTGCCTCTTGATTCCCATCGGCATACCGTTCGTCATGGGCAGGCCCGAATTGATAACCCCCATGTTGATCGGGGCGGCCGTCGGCATGTTCTTCGGGACAACCATGCTGTACTTGCAGTTTGATTCCAGAACCTTCCCGGCCAAGGGCATCTGGCCGCCGGGAATCGCCACGGCGGAAGCGATCATCGCGGGTGACCGCGGCGGCCGCCGGGCACTCGTCCTGCTGGGGGGGACGCTGCTGGGAGCCATTGGCGCCTACCTGCGCATCCCCATGTCTGCCTTCGGCGTTGGCTTCATCGGTAACATCTGGGCGCTGAGCATGTTCGGCATCGGCCTGCTCATCCGCGGCTACAGCGTGCCGGTAGCGGGCATCAATGTCATGGCGCACTTCTTGCCGCATGGTATGATGGTCGGCGCGGGCCTCGTCGCCCTCGTGCAGATCGGCATGATCCTCTTTCAGGGCAAGCGGGCCGCGTCCGGTCATGCGGGTGGTGAGGAACCCACGGTAAGCGAGCGGCAGCTCAGGCGCTCGTTTGGAATTGGCTCCGGCGTGTTCGTGGGTGGGGCGGTCCTCATGGCCATCCTGGCCGGACTGGTGGGAGAGATGCCGACAGGGCAATTCATCGGCTGGATAATCTTCGCCGGGGCAGCCGCCATCATCGGGCAGCAGATTGTCGGCTTGGCGGCCATGCACTCCGGCTGGTTTCCCGCCTTCGCCGTGGCCCTCGTTTTCCTGATCCTGAGCATCCTGATGGGTTTCCCCCCGCTGGCCAGCGCGTTCCTCGTAGGCTACGTGGCCTCGGTGAGCCCGGCCTTTGCCGACACCGGCTACGACTTCAAGGCCGGCTGGATACTGCGGGGCCAGGGTAAGAACCGGCGGTTCGAGCTGGAAGGGCGCAAGGAGCAATTCCGCGCGGAAATGCTGGGGCTGCTGGTCGCCCTGGTGATGGTCATCCTGTTCTGGCGGGGCTACTTCGAGCGAGACCTGCTGCCCCCGGTGGTCCGCGTATATGCGGCTACCATCGCCGCGGGCATCGATCCGGGTGTGCTGCGCAACATCATGCTGTGGGCCATCCCGGGCGCTGTCCTGCAGGCCGTTGGCGGCCCGGCCCGGCAACTCGGCATCCTGCTCGCAACCGGCCTCCTGATCCCGAGCCCCCTGGGTGGCTGGGCCGTGCTGACGGCCATCGCCATCCGGCTAATCGCCAGGAAGCTGTATGGGGCGGCCTCCCAGTCCTACCTGAACATCTTCGGCGCCGGGACGATTGCCGGCGATGCGCTGTTCGGGTTCTTCAACGCCATCGTTCGCGTCCGGCTACGCTAAATAGATGGGCTTTGGGGGGGCCTGGCCCGGTCCTCGATCGGGCCGGACCGGGGCCCCCCGTCGCCGTCCGAAAGGGAGGCGGTGAAAGATTTGGCCCGGCCCTGGATCGGGCTTATCCGGGTGTTGACCACGGATGATCCGGTGGTGCTGGGCGCGCACGAGCGCTTGCTGCGCCTCGGGTATCCGTGGATCGAGGTGAGGACGGCCTGCATTCCCGACCAGCCTTACGGGGTTCATGATCCGGTCTCGGAAGCCACGGCCGCGCCGAAAGTAGCCCGTTTGGCGGGAGAGCTGGCCCGAGCCGGCGCCCGCGCCGTCATCATCAGTTGTTGTGCCGATCCCGGGGTGGACCTTTGCCGGACCGGGGTCGATGTGCCCATCATCGGCGCCGGCAGCGCGTCTGCCGCCATCGCCTTGCTGGTCGGGGAACCGGTAGGGGTGTTGGGCCTGACCGCCGAGGTTCCGCCGGCCGTCAGCCGGGTGCTGGGTCGGGCTTTGTGCGGGTCGGTCGCACCCCCGGGCGTGCAGACCACCTTGGACCTCATGAAGGCGGACGCCATGGAGTCCTGTATCAGGGCAGCCCGCGAGTTGAGGGCGGCGGGCGCCGGGGTGATCCTGGTGGCGTGCACGGGCATGTCCACCGCCGGGGTGACCAGCCGCTTACGCCGGGAACTTGCCGTGCCGATAGTCGACCCGGTGTTGGCCGCCGGGGGGGCGGCAATCGCCATGCTTGCCCAGGAGGGGGCGGTCGCCGATTGCGCGCGTTGACCCGTGCGGACGTGGAAGCGGCCGTCTTGGGTGGCGCCCTTCTCGGCGGGGGGGGAGGGGGCTGGCTCGCC
>DBBB01000184.1:545-3831 GCA_002291985.1 Firmicutes bacterium UBA995 | reverse complement strand
ACAATGGGTTGACACGGACAGGCTTTGCGCGTGTTGGACGCCCTGACCGCCGAAGAAGTAAAGTTCTCTTTCAGAGGTCCCGGGGAGGCCGCCTGTCTGCGGGCGGCCGATGATGGGAAAAGTGCGGCGTTTCTCTACGTCATCCTCCCCGTGACTACTACGGGCGAGTAGATCCCGTGAGCGCCGGGGGTGAGGCAGTGCATGTGCGCCCCGCCCCCGGCGCTAGCTTTGTGCGGTTGTTCAGTATGGTTTTTTGTGCGCCCCGGTTTCTTGCCGGGGCGGTGTTTTCCGTGCGTAAAGCGGAGGTGTTCTGTGCTGGATATCTATTCGGTCGCCCCGGCGCCCCCGAAAGCCGGGGCAGGGGAAAGCGCGCCAAAAGCCGGGCCGAAGCTTTATATCGCGTCCGGGTACGGTAACGCTTCTCGCGTTGCCGAGCTGGCCCGGGTCTTGACCTCCCACGGCTGGCGGCACACTTACGATTGGACTGTCGGTCGGTTTGAGGATTCGGGCGCGCAAAGTCTCGCTCAGATTGCCGAGAACGAGCTGTTCGGCGTCCTGAGCGCTGACCTGGTCGTTGTGCTGTTGCCCGGTCTTCGCGGCACCCACACGGAATTTGGCGCTGCGCTTGTAGCCGGCAAGCCCGTGGTCCTCCACGCCGAAGACCCGGCCGAGTTTGTCCCGGGACCGGACTCCTGTCCGTTTTATTGGGCTGACGGTGTCATCCGGCTGGTCCTGCCATTCAATTGGCTACCAGCCTGGCTTCTCCGCCGATACGGCCCGTTGGGACTACGGCGAAGCGGTCGAGGGGTGCACGTGCCGGCAGGAACTGCTTGACGCCCCTGGTCGCTACCAGGAGATGTCCGGTCCCTGACCCGCGCCGGTCGCGAACGTGGACTTTGCGCGGGATGTGTGTGCTGCACGCATGAAGGAGAGAACTCGATGAACTCGATGTTTGAGATTCGGCGGGCCCCTCTCTCCTGGCATAACTATCTTGCCAGGGTTCTGGGGACGGAGGTTGCCGAGAAAATCAGTGCCCGGGCTCCCGGAGTCTACGTTTGCGGGGGCGCGATCCGAGGTTATTTCCTCGGGGAACAGCCCAGCGACGTGGATGTCTTTGTGCATGACGAGTTCGTGGCTGCCGGGGTGCACGCCGCGCTGTCGGAACTCGGGCTCTCCCAGGTTTTCGAGACGGAAACCGACGTCTGGCGGACGGTGACCTACCGCGCCCCTACAGGCACGCCCTTGCAGGTAATCATGTCGAAGCGCCCCCTGCTCGGCGGCCTGGAGGGCATCCTCGAGGCCTTCGATTTTACGATCTGTCAGGCCGGGTACGACTGTGTGACGGAAAGCTTCCGCCTGCACCCGGATTTTTTCGAGCACCTCGCGTGCAAGAACCTCGTTTACACCGGGTCAGAGTTCTCGCTGAGTTCTCTGCGCCGGGCCTTCAAGTTCCAGCGCAGGGGCTTTCTGTTGTGCGACGAGATGCTGATCCAGATCGTGCGGGACGCCGCCCGGATCAACTTCGACGATCCGGCCGAGATGGCCCGCCACGTGGCCGGGATGGACCCCGACGGGGCCCGGCGCATCCGGCCTATCGACTGAACCTGTGGGGCGGGGTCGCGTCCGCGGCCCCACCCCCTCTTTACTTCCAGCTGCATGCCGTTGGTCGGTTGGGTTGCTAGGCGCGCCCCTTTGCATACCGGGGCGGAGTATGGTGCTGGACGGCAGCGTTTTGGTGCCGCCAGGAGGTGAAAGCCTTGGCTGTCTCGGGCAAAGAACCCCAGGCCCCGACTGTTCCGGAGGCCCAGGTTCGCGAACTTGTGAGTCGCGGGACGCGGCTGGCCCTCTGGCCCAAGGACATGACCCTGGAAGAACAGCGTCGGCTCGCGTACGCGGCGCTCGCGTACGGGCTCGACCCCTTCCTGGGGGATCTAACAGTCCTTGGAGGCAAGCCCTACGTGTGTTCTGGAGGTCTCCGCCGGCTCGCGGAAGACCGCCAAACCCACGGGATCCACCTCGGTTTGCACGAGGAGGTGGCGCCGGAGTACCTGCTGGACGCGCAAGGGCGCATCCAGTGGGTGCAGGAGGGACTTGTATACCGGCCCCGGGTACAGCCCGGGACCGGCCAGTCCTGCTGGAAAGCCGAACTCAAAAAGTCGCCCACTTGTGGCGGTTTCGTCGAGTTCGGCGAGGCGAGCTTCGACGATGTCGGCCTGAAACGGCCCACCTGGAAAGATGTAAGAGCGATGGCCCGGACCCGGGCCGTGAACCGCGTCATCCGGCTTGCCTACGCCGTTGCAATGACGAGCGTCGAGGAGCTGGGGATTTTCCCCGCGGAAGCGATCGGGTTTGGGGTCCCCCCTTCCGGGTCTCCTGTCGAGGGAGCGGGTGGGTCTCCGGTCCCCTCCGGGCCTCCTGTCGAGGAAGCGGGCGGGTCTCCGGTTCCGTCCGACCCTCCCAAGGGCTCCACCAGGCGCCGGGCCCCGTCCGGTTCTCCCTGCGCACCTCCCGATTCGCCGGCCCCGTCCGGTTCCCCGGGAGGGTCGGCTGGATGCCCGGCTCCGTCCGGGTCTTCGTCGCGGGCCGTGGCGGGTCGGTCCGGCACGCCTTTTACGGGCACCTTCGCGGTGTCCGCCGCGCCCGAAGAGCGTTCGGACCCGCGGGGCAAAACCGCTCGGGTCCAGGCGTACGCGGTTAACGGGGGGACCTTGGGTGAAGGGGAACGGTGTGTCCTCTGGAGCCGCTTGGGGGACCACGCCGTCCGCGGGCAAATTCTAGCGCTCAAAAAAGGCGCCCGGGTGACTGCCGGCGGTACCCTGACTGCGCGCGCCGGCCACCTGGCGGTGACGGAGCTTGCGGCGGAGGACGCTGAAACCGCCGTCTGACGGAAGGGGGCTCTGCTCCGGTGGAAAACCAGAGCCTGAACGCCGACATGCTGGACCTGAGACCGGCCGGCGGCGGCGAGTACCGGGCGAACTGCCCGTATTGCGGGGACCGCCGCCGGCACCTGTACGTGAACCGGGACCGGGGCGTGTTCCACTGCTTTCGTTGCGGTCGTGCAGGCCGCCTAGCCGAGACAGGGGCGTCCCCGGTTGTTGTTCGGTCCACCCCGAGGCCTGCCGGTGACGGCGGGCCTCGGCCCCTCCCCGACGACGGGCTTGACAGGGCGTACCGGGCCCTGCTTGCCCGTCTGCTGCTGCTCCCGCATCACCGCGCGCATCTGGTCGATGTGCGCGGGTTCAGCGCCGATCTCATCGAGCGCGGCCGTGGGCGGGCATACCCATCC
>DBBB01000184.1:0-251 GCA_002291985.1 Firmicutes bacterium UBA995 | reverse complement strand
GCCGATCTCATCGAGCGCGGCTTGTACC
The DNA here is from genome assembly GCA_002291985.1 of Firmicutes bacterium UBA995. Taxonomy (GTDB): domain Bacteria; phylum Bacillota; class Sulfobacillia; order UBA995; family UBA995; genus UBA995. The sequence continues at coordinate 223 of DBBB01000184.1, read as the reverse complement.
GGAGCCTGCCCGCAACGCCTGAGTTGCGGGAGGATGCCGGAAACGCAGCTGCCCGATCGGTCGGGGCTTACGGGGGAAGCCGCGTACCAGGGCTGGCCCGGACGCGCGGGGGTTGGACCGTGGTCGGTCCTCCTGGGCTTCTCGTTCCTGTGCGCGACAGCGGCGGGGGCATTTGCGGTGTGCAATTGCGGCTCGACGCTCCCAAAGAGGGTGCGCCCCGTTA
>DBBB01000051.1:1676-2995 GCA_002291985.1 Firmicutes bacterium UBA995 | reverse complement strand
CGGACCTGCGCGGTGAACGAGTCCGCATCTATCCCGATGCGTCCCTTCGCGGCAAAGTGAAAGAACGCTTCCCCGCCGCGCTGGAATGGGGCACCGCTGGTCTCCCGGAGGACTACCTTGCCCTGCTGGCCCCGGCTCGGCGGGCGTTTGTCCAAGAAAAGCAGCGCACCGTGAGCCATGGCGGCATTTCTGTCGAGGAGCTCATCGTTCCTCTGGTCCAGATTGAGAGGAGGGGCGAATGAGTAGGCGGACCGACCAGATCGGGTTCAGTCAGCGAGTGCGTCTAGAATGGCTTGAGCAGACAGCCAACCTGGCCCTGGCAGGAAATGACAAAGCTGCGGTCAACGATGCCTTGCAGGAGCTGCTGAAGGACAAGGTGTCCGTTGGCGGCCAGGCCGAGCGCGGCAACCGCGAGAAGATCATCACGATTCTCCTAAAAACGTGGGTGAGGGGTCCGAGCGGACTCGAGTCGTTGCGCATCGAAGGCCTGGAACTTCTCAAACGTGTTCCTCGACATGGTCATCTGGCCATCCACTGGGGGATGGTCATGGCCGTCTACCCGTTCTGGTCGGGCGTAGCCACCCAGACCGGTCGCCTCCTGAGGCTTCAGGGTTCCGCTGCCGCGGCTCATGTCCAGCGCCGGGTCCGCGAGCAATACGGCGAGCGGCAGACCGTTTCCCGAGCCGCCCGCCGCGTTCTGCGTTCGTATCTGGACTGGGGCGTGCTTCAGGAGACCGGCACAAAGGGTATTTACTCCGCCGGGATAACGCTGGCTGTTGAGGATTCCCGACTGATCGCATGGCTAACCGAGGCGTCCCTCCATGCCCGCGCCAACGGCTCTGCCCCGCTGAAAGATTTGATCGATAGCCCGAGCCTCTTTCCGTTTCGGATCAAGCCGCTCCACGCGAAACGCCTTGTGGCTGCCTCATCGAGACTCGACATCCTTCGCCACGGGTTGGACGACGATCTCGTCATGCTACGGATACAGACGACGAAAGGAGGCGCACCATGACCGTTGGTCCAGCGCGCCTCCCCGGCAACGTTGCCCCCCGTCGAAGCCGAGCGGCAACCGACATTCACGGCCTCTCGTCAATTCATACTGTTGGAGGCGGGCAAGGTTCCCATTACCGAGAGCGCAGAGCTCGCTCTTCGGGAAGGCCAATGAAGCCACACCCCGGGCGAGCCGGTCCCTGCACACCCCGGCCGGGCCTGACAGCCGGGGGGAGTCAGCACCATCATGCCGGGACGGAGCCGCCGCCGGCCGCAGTTACCTGCCTATACCGGGATGCCTGAAGAACAGTGGTTGACCGAAGCGGTCC
>DBBB01000051.1:0-1274 GCA_002291985.1 Firmicutes bacterium UBA995 | reverse complement strand
TGGGATTCCTGGCCCCACGCACCGTAATGACCCCGTAAGGATTGAGTAGAGCCGGACTGCCTTCAAATACCACCATGAGCTCGAGTGCGGCGGTGGCCAGAAAAGTCCCCCGGTCGGACAGCGTGTATCCGCGCCGTTCGCTGGCTATGCGCAGCGTCGCTCCCATACCCTGACCGGTCTCGATGTAGTTGGCACCTCCCGGTGTAACGCCTGCCTGTTGCCACAGGCTCCTCTCCCGTGAGTGCGTTCCAGAGTTGTCCCCTCGCGATACGAACAGTGCGGGACCGGCCTGCAGGCGTTGCATAGCCTCATTGAGGGAGCCCAAACCCCTGATTCCGGCCGGATCATCCCTGGGTCCTAGCAGGACGAAGTCGTTATACATGACGTCTTTCCTGAGCACACCGAAGCCACCCGCCATGAACGCATCCTCACGTCTACGATCATGTACCAGCAGTATATCGGCGTCACGGCGCTCGCCCATGGCGAGGGCTTCTCCCGTGCCCACGCCCACGGTCCGGACGGTAACACGCGGGTTGCGCCTTTGAAACTCAGCGTTGAGGACGTCGAGAATTCCGCTGTCGACGGTACTGGTCGTGCTGGCAAGGACCAGCACTCTCGGCTCATGGGTGCATCCGGCCAAGACCATGACCATCAGGAGGGCCATAACCAGCCTTCTCATTGAGACATAACCCCCAAAAGCAAAGTATTGACGCCCCGGATGGAAACGCGCCAATACCACAACTCTTGGCGCTCCTTTCCACCATGGGGGGCGATACAGTTTCCCGTACCACCGTTTGTGCACTAAAGGTGCACACGACCTGAAGCCACAGTGTCAAAACCGGCAGGCGTTCAGGTTCGGAGCAGAGATGCTAACACCAAAGTTTCCTCGCGGTCAGTCTATCCCTGCCATCACCTCCCGCTTTCCCATTCCACCCACCGCTGCCAGGACGCCTTCCACGCCTACCCGGCTGGCCTTCACCGGTCGAAGGCACCGGGAACACCGGCGGTTGCCTACCAGCCGTGGCTCCCCACTCACCTGGCCCGGTGCCCTCGGCGGGAATTCGCCAACCGGCACCGGATTCCTGCGGTCCCTCCCGCGGCAGCGTCCATGCTTTGGGAAGAGCAAGCATTACCGCGGCAACGAGGGAAAAGGTGGGCGGCAAAGCCCCGGCGCCTCGGCCTTAGCGGTGCGCCTTCCCGGACCACCCTCCGCCCTTGGGCGCCCGGGTGCCGCAGGCCGGCCCGACACTTTGGGTCTGCCCTGATTGCCACCG
>DBBB01000177.1 GCA_002291985.1 Firmicutes bacterium UBA995 | reverse complement strand
GGTCGCTGGTCAGGCCTTGACGTGCTGGTCAACAACGCCGGCGTGTACTTTCAGGGCGATGCGCTGTCGACGCCCCTTGCCGATTGGAACCGCCTGCTTGCCGTCAACCTCACCGGCGCATTCCTTTGCAGTCGCGAGGCCGTCCGCACGATGGGCGAACGGGGCGGGGTGATAGTCAACGTGGCCTCCGAGGCGGCCCTCGCCGGCATCCGGGGGCAGGTAGCCTACAATGTATCCAAGTCGGGAATGCTGGCACTCACGCGAAGCATGGCCGTGGATGGCGCCCCCGCCATTCGTGTCAATTGCGTGTGTCCGGGGACGACCGAGACGCCGCTGGTGCTGGCCGCGATCGGCCGGTCCCCCGACCCCATCGCCGCGCGCAAAGCCCTCGAGGTCTCACGGCCTCTGGGTCGACTCGGCAAGCCGCAAGAAATCGCCCGGGCCATCGTATTCCTCGCCGATGACGAGGTGGGCTACGCAACGGGGGCCATCCTCTCCATAGACGGCGGTTACACCGCCCAGTAACCCTTCAACACCTGGCAGCCGGGAGGTCGGATGCTCGAAACGATGAGACAGCCACTACTTGAACTCAAGGACATCAAAAAAACGTATCCCGGAGTGCAGGCCCTGAAGAAAGTGGACTTTGACCTGTATCCCGGAGAACTGCACTTCCTGCTGGGGGAGAACGGGGCGGGCAAATCGACGCTCATGAAGATCCTCAGTGGGTCGGTACAGAAGGATAGCGGGACAATCTTGCTCGATGGCCGAGAGATCGCTATTACCAGCCCCCGCGATGCCGATCGCCATGGCGTGGCCATGGTCTATCAAGAACTCAGTTTGTTCCCCGCCCTGTCCATCGCCGAGAACATCATGGCAGGCCGCTTGCCCCGCAGGAATCTCACGGGCACGGTCGACTGGCGTCGCGTCCACGCCGAGTGCCGGGAGATCCTCAAGGGGGTGGGCCTCGACATCTCCACTACCACTCTCGCACAGGACCTGGGCGTGGGCGCCAGCCAACTCATCGAGATCGGCAAGGCCATATCGCGCAAGGCGCGGGTCCTCCTCCTGGACGAGCCGACCTCGGCGCTGTCGGTGCACGAGGTGGAGCGGCTCTTCAGCATCATCGCCGATCTCCTCGGGCGCGGCATAGCCATCATCTACGTCTCGCACAAGCTGGCCGAAGTGTCCCGGCTCGCCCATCGGGTGACCGTCCTGCGCGACGGCGAGAAAGTGGGAACGCTGCCGGTGAATGATGCCTCTGAGGCCACCCTGATTCGCATGATGGTCGGCCGCGAGGTCACGGACCGCTATCCCAAGGAGATAGTCCCTATCGGCAAGCCCGCCCTTGAGGTGGAGAAGCTATCGCTGGGACGGCGGGTGCGCAATGTGAGCTTTTCCGTCCGCGAGGGGGAGGTCGTCGGCGTATTCGGGCTAAGAGGGTCCGGGCGGACTTCCCTGGCGAGATCCCTCTTTGGGCTCGAACCGCGCGACGGGGGCACGATTCGCGTCCAGGGACGCCTTACCGACATCCGCAGTCCGGTGGATGCGATCCGGGCTGGGCTGGGATACATCACGGAGGAGCGTAAGCTCGGCCTGGTCTTGCGCATGGGTGTGGCACCCAACATGACCTTCGCGTCGCTGGGCAGCATGCTGCGCTACGGACTCATCGATCACGCGAAGGAGCGTCAGGCCGCCCTCGGCCTCGTCGAGCGCCTGCGCATCGTCACCCCGCACGTTCACCAGCTCGTGGAGTTTCTCAGCGGCGGTAGTCAGCAAAAGGTGGCTCTGGCCAGATGGCTGTGCGCGAGGGCCCGCGTACTGATCATGGACGAACCCACCCGGGGCATCGATGTGGGCGCCAAGGTCGAGGTTTACCGGTTCCTCTCCGAGCAGGCCCGGGAGGGCGCCGGAGTGCTGTTCTTCAGTTCCGAACTACCGGAAGTGATGAGCATCAGCGACCGCATCCTGGTCATGGCCCAGGGCGAACTGGTGGCGACCTTCAACGGCGGCGAGTCCACTTCCGACGATATCATGGCATACGCTGCGGGAGGAAGCACCAATGGTCCAGGAGGTATATCGTCATGAGTAAATCCGGTCTGGCAACCGGTACCGGTCAGGTTCCGGCAACTCCGATGGCCTACCGCCGACAAGGGCGGTCGGTGTTCGCAACCCTCGCGGGCCCCGCAACGGGCCTGCTGCTGCTCATCACCATGTTGGCCATCGCCTCGCCGCACTTCCTGACGCGCCTCAACCTGTTGAACGTCTCCCGGCAGGCCGCAACCAACATCATCCTGGCGGCGGGCCAATCGTTGGTCATCTTCACCGGCGGCATCGACCTGTCCGTGGGTTCGGTGATGGCCCTGGCCGCCTCCACCGCCGTCGTCGCCATCACCCATCATGGACTTCACCTGTGGCTCGGGATTCTGGTGTGCCTTTTGGTGGGGGCCGCCTGCGGCTTCGTCAACGGGCTGATCATCACCAAGGGCAAGGTGCCCGACTTCATCGTCACGCTGGGCATGCTATCCGCCGCCCGGGGGTTGGCCCTCCTGGTGACGGATGGTATGCCGGTGCCCTCGCACTATGTGGCAGTCAGGGCTTACATGCCCCGGCAGATCATCGCCCTGGGCGCGGGCGAGGTGCTGGGCATTCCCGCCCCCTTCTTCATCGCGCTGGTGGTGGTTTTCCTCACCTGGTTCCTCTCCCAGCACACCCGGACCGGCCGCCACCTGTACGCGGTGGGGGGCAATCGCGAAGCCGCGCGGGTTTCAGGCATCAATGTTGACCACGCCAAGCTCGCCGCCTACACGGCTTCCGGGCTCCTGGCGGCCGTAGCCGGACTGGTGCTGGCCGGTCGCCTCAACTCTGCCAACGCCCACATGGGCACGGGAGCAGAACTCAATGCCATCGCTTCGGTGGTCATGGGCGGTACCAACCTCTTCGGCGGTGAAGGTTCGCTCGGCGGCACGCTGATCGGTGGAACCACGCTGTCTGTGCTGGCCAATGGCTTGAACCTGTTGGCAGTCTCCCCCTTCTGGCAGCAGGTAGCCATGGGATTGGTCGTGGTGAGCGTGGTGGTATTCGACCAGTGGCGCCGCCGGCGCTTCGCCGGTCGGGGATAGGGCTGGTTCCTTCGCCCGACCGGAAAGGACCAGACTCCCGGGCTAGTACCCCGGGAGTCTGGCTCTTGCGGAAGGCGGGCGAGTCGCCAGGTCACTGCCGTTCCGCATACAGCGGGTAGCGGTTGACCAGCGCCCGCACCTCCGAGCGTGCTTCTTCCAGCACCGCTTCTTCCCCGGGAGCGCGTAGCACCCGGACGATGATGTCCGCCACCCGGTACATGTCGGCGGGAGTGAAACCCCGGGTGGTCACGGCCGGGCTACCCAGGCGAATGCCCGAAGTGACCCGCGGCGGCCGGGCATCGAAGGGGATGGCGTTCTTGTTCACGGTGATGCCCACGCTATCCAGCACCACCTCGGCGCGGGCGCCGGTAATGTCGAGCGACTGCAGGTCTACCAGCACCAGGTGGTTATCCGTCCCCCGGGAAACCGGCCTGAGCCCCCGCTGCGCCAGCCCCTCGGCCAGGGCACGGGCATTGGCCAGTACCTCCTGCTGGTAGGTCTTGAAGCCGGGGGCCGCCGCCTCCAGGAAACATACCGCCTTGGCTGCGATGATGTGCATCAGCGGCCCCCCCTGACTGCCGGGGAAGACGGCCCTGTCGATAGCGGCCGCCAGATCTTTGGTGCACAAGATCATGCCCCCCCGCGGCCCCCGGAGGGTCTTGTGGGTGGTCGTCGTGACCACCTGCGCATGGGGGACCGGGCTGGGGTGCAGATCTGCCGCCACCAGGCCGGCGATGTGGGCCATATCCACCATCAACAAGGCGCCCGCACGGTCGGCTATGCGCCGGAGGCGAGGGAAGTCTATGATGCGGGGATACGCGCTGGCCCCCGCCACCAGCAGTTTGGGGCGATGCTCGACGGCCGATTGCTCCAGCGCCTCGTAGTCGATGGTCTCCGTCTTGCGGTCAACCCCGTAGGGCACAAACTTGAAGTAGATGCCGGAGAAGTTCAGCGGGTGCCCGTGGGTCAGGTGGCCGCCGTGGGCCAGGTCCATCCCCAGCACGGTATCTCCCGGCTTCAGCAGCGCCATGTACACCGCGACATTGGCCTGAGTCCCCGAGTGGGGCTGGACATTGACGTGCTCCGCCCCGAAGAGCCGCTTGGCCCGCTCGCGCGCCAGGTTCTCCACCACATCGACGAACTCGCATCCCCCATAATAGCGGGCGCCGGGATAACCCTCGGCATACTTGTTGGTCAGGGTCGACCCGGCGGCCTCGAGCACCGCCGGGGATACGAAGTTCTCGGAGGCGATGAGTTCGATGTGTTCGTGCTGGCGCCTGGTTTCCTGCCGGATCGCTTCGTGGATCTCCGGGTCGATCTGGGCTAGTCGCAAGATGTCGTCCCTCCAAAGTCCCACCAGAGTCATCGAGTCGCCGGCGGCACTTCCGCTCGCACTTGCTTGACAGACGACCGGGTCGTGCCGAACGAGGTGTCTCGCGTTCAGAGGGTCGGTGTCCGGCGGAGCAGCGCCTGCCTCAAGTTATCGATGGCCTCTTCCGCCCGCCCGTTGGTCACCGCTTCCTGAATGCAGGACTTCAGATGCTCATCGAGGATCAGCGCTGATACTTGCTGCCAGGCGCCGATGATGCTGCGGATCTGATGCAGGACCTCGGTGCAGTCGCGATCGGCCTTGATCATCTCGATGGTCGCCCGGGTGTGACCTTCGATCTTGGCCAGTCGGGCCGTCAGGCGGCGGACGCTAGCTTCCGGGTGATGCTGAAGCAAGGGGCCTCGCTCCTCATCCGTTCACGCTGGTCTGGCCCAAACATGGGCTGCAGCGTATTCATTCCCCTTCGGCCGGCCGGTTCTCCTGCCTGGCTGACCCGGTAACCGGCAGCAAGGGGGCGGCAACCATCAGCCGCAAACCTGGCGGCGATTGAGACGGGGATTGACATACCGGTCGAGGGCGAAACCGGTCATGGCGAAGCCCATCACTGTCAGGGTGATCAGCAGACCCGGCGGCAGAACCCACCATAACCAGGCGCCCGTGAGGAAGGCGCCGCGGGCCTGCGCATAATAGAGGATCGAACCCCAACTCTTCTGCACCGGGTCGCCCAGGCCCAAAAAACTCAGCGATGCCTCGATGAGTATGGCCATGCTGGCGCTCATCACGAACTGCGCGACCGCCAGGGGCAACACACCGGGAAGAATGTGCCGGACCATGATGCGACCGGAGGACGCCCCCGCCGCCCGCGCCGCCTCCACGTAGGTGCGGCACCGCAAGGTCAGCACCTGGGAGCGAATGATCCGGGCGGGTCTCGCCCACATGAGGACGGCAATGACCAGCATGAGGTTGTAGAAGCTGGGGCCGAGGAAAGCTGCCAGCAGGATCATCAGGGGGAGGAAGGGGATGATGAGCACCAGATCGGTGAAGCGCATCAGCAGGCTGTCGACTGTGCCCCCCGTGCACCCCGCAACGAGGCCGACGGTTGTGCCGGCGACGGTAACCAGCATGCCCGTCACCACGCCGATGGTCAACGAAGCCCTGGTCCCCCAGATGATCTCCGACAGGATGTCCTGCCCTATATCATTGGTGCCCAGCAGGTGCCCTTCCCCTGGGCGCTGGAAGGGACGGCCCACCCGCTCATCGGGGTTATAGGGGCTGAGCTGGGGGGCAAAGACGGCGATCCCCAGCAGCATCACCAGCAGCACGACGCCGATCAGACCCGGCGGGTTGTCGAACAAGACCTTCAGGGACATCGGCCGCTTTCCTTGCGCCGAAGGGATCATGTCAGCCTCACCCTTGGATCCACCAGCGGATATAGCAGGTCGGCGAAGATGTTGGCGGCGATCACCGCCAGGGTTATGACCAGGAAACAGCCTTGCAGCAAGGGGTAGTCGCGCCCCAGCACCGCCTCATACATCAGGCGGCCCATGCCCGGATAGGCAAAGACGGTCTCGATCACCGTGGCGCCGCTCACCGCGAACCCCAGGCTCAACATGAAAACTGTCGCCACCGGCAGCAGGGCGTTCCGGCCGGCGTGCTTGTATAGCACGACCGCCTCGCGCAGCCCCTTGGCTCGCGCGGTGCGCACGTAGTCCTCTCCCAGCACATCCAGCATCGAGTAGCGCATGGTCATAAACGTCTCGGCCGTCCCCAGCACCACCATGCTGGTGACGGGCAATACCATGTGGCGTAAGACATCGACAATTGCGGCCAAGGTGTCTCCGCCAACCAGCCAGGGCTTGAACGCGCCGAACATGGGGAACCACCCCAGGCCGGCGCCGAAGACGGCCAGGAGGATCATCGCGATCCAGAACGAGGGCATGGAACGGCACAACATGACCAGTGCCATCGTCCCGTAGTCGGCCGAGCCCCCCCGCCGCCACGCTGCCCACCCCCCCAGGGCCACTCCCAGTGCGGTCTGCAGGGCCAGGGCGGTCGTCGTGAGTAGCAGCGTCCAGGGGAGCCTCTCGGCAATGATGCTGGCTACCGGGGCGCTGCGCTGGAAGGAGTGGCCGAGATCGCCCCGCGCGAGTTGGCGGAGATACAGGCCGAACTGAACGTACACCGGCCGGTCCAGCCCATGCCGTACCATGATTTCCTGTCGCATCTCGGGGGACATCATGGCGATATCCTCCCCCGCCAGACGGGCCAGCGGACTGCCGGGCATGGCCCGCGGCAGGAAGAAGTTCAGTGCTATCGTGAGGAAGATGAGCGCCAAATACTGCACTAGCTGACTGCCGATTCGACCTCTCATCGTCCCTCCCCCCTTTCCTGACCGGGGAGGGGGCGCCAGGCCCCCTCCCCGGTCACTTCAGCTACGACGCTTCCGGCGCGCCACCATCACCCCGGCTCCCGCGAGCACGACCGCGAGGATGACCCAGGGCAGCGCGCCGCGGCCGGCGAGTCCTCCCTGTCCGCCGGGCGCCACTGCCGGACCGAGCAGTGAGAGCTTGTCCAGGATGCCATGACCGCGCACATACACCCATCCCGCGTGGGCTTCCTCTCGATAGGCATAGGCGTTGTCAGGGTACCAGAGGGTAAGGAAGGGCACCTTGCCCGCCACTGTCCGAGCCAGCTCCTCGACAACCGGCCGGAAGCCATCGCGGGCGGTGACTTCCCTGAGGCGATCGGCAACGGCATCGACCGCCGGATCAGAGAAGGCCCCGACGTTCAGCGTCCCCCTGGTATGCAGGACTTCCCAGAGATTGAGGGGATTCTCCTGCACGCCCGCCGACCAGCCCCACACCGCCAGGTCGAAGTTCCTACCCTTGGTGACGTCGAATTCCGGCCACACCCGCGCCGCGACCGTGGTGTGTTCTATCGCCTGAACCACGGTGTCCAGGCCGACTTGCTTGAACCAGTCGGCGATAATCTGAGCAGCGCGCACCCGCTCGGGGCGCTCCGCCGAGGTGATGATCGTCTGCCGGAAGCTATTGCCCTGCGGATCTTCGCGACGGCCATCGGCGTTACGATCGACGAAGCCCAGGCCCTCCAGCAGGCGCGAGGCTCCAGGCAGGTCCTGCTTTACCGGCCCTGGCACTGCCTGCACCCAGGGCGCCATGGGATGAACGAACCCGGGGCTGCCCGCCGTGGCCTGGCCCAGCCGGATGATGTCCACGAGGTACTGCGCATCGACCGCCAGTTCCAGCGCCCGGCGGAAGTCAACCTGGTTGAAGGGCGGCCGTTCGTTGTTGATCACCAACAGCGTCGACACATAGGAGGGCCCGGTGACCACGGTCAGACCCTCCGTCCCCGCCAGTTCCTCTACCATTTCCGGCGGGACGTCCCGGGTGCCCATGTCGATCTCGCCGGCCTTCAGGGCCATGAACATGGTGGTGGCATCGGGGATTATGGGTACGATGATGGACGCGACCGACGGCCGCTTTTCCGGGTGAAAGTAGTTGGGATGTGCCTCGAGCCGGTAGAAATGCCCCGGCTGGTACTCGGCCAGGCGGTAGGGGCCGCTCCCCGTCGCGTTGGTGATGGTCGCAGGCTCGGTGACGCCCTGCCAGATGTGGGCGGGGATGATCACCACTTCCGCCAACGGCACTTGCAGAAACAACGGCAGTACTCGTTCGAGATGGATGACCACCGTATGCTCGTCGGGAGTCTCGACGCTCTTGATGCCCCGCAGCGAGCGCTGCCAGGGGCCGTGGCCGTGCTGAGTCATGAACGTGTAGCTGAAAGCGACGTCGGCCGAAGTCAGCGGGACGCCGTCATGGAAATAGATGCCCTCGTGCAGCTTCAGCGTCCAGGTAAGTCCGTCATCCGAAACGGAGTACTCCCGGACCATCCAGGGGATCGGCGTCCGATCGGCATTCATGATGAAAAGCGTATCGTAGATCATCCTCACCATCGGCAAGCCGGGATAACCGGTGACGTATGAGTAGGGGGTGATTCCCCCCTCCTCGGTGTGCATCCCGATCCGAAGCCCGGGAGCCTCGGCGGCAAGGACTGCTGTCCCGATCCCGACCAGCAGGATCACAGAAGTCACGAGCCCCACCAAACGCCTGCCCCTTCCCCTTCCCAGCATTGCGAACCCCCCTTGTCTGTTGTCTCCGCCTTCCTAGACGGTGAGCTCCTCCAGCTCGAACGGCCCTTCCCGTCGGTACGGTTCTCCCATCGCCACGTGAGCATGGGAAGGGTACCCGTGATACACGTGGAAGGACCGGTCCAGGACCGAGTGCAGTGCCCGCCCCAGTTCGAGGTCTGAAGCCTGGGTCTTGTCCGCGCCCACCAGGTTACGGAGCGCAGCGGGGCTGAGCCGCTCGCGCAACACCTTGCCCGTGAACTCCTGCTGTCCGGCCAGGCAGTTCATGGCTTTCTCCTTGACTTCCCAGATGTCCGCCACATCGATCACGCAGTTGGCATGCTCAGGGGTCATGTAGTAGATCGTCGGCACTGGGCAAGGCTTGAGACCCGGGATGTCGTTTACGGCAAAATCCCGCGACGCCAGGGCCAGCGCCTCCAGGTAGAGGATCATGGCCGGGCGCCGGTCGGGATCGAGATCGGGGAAGGAATGAACCGGATCTTGCATGATGCAGATGTCGGGACGAATTCTCCGGATCAACTCTACAAGCTTCTTCTTGCCGGGCACATCGGGCGCGACATGGCCCTGTTCGAAATTCAGGAACTCCACCGTGGTACCCAGCACTTCGCCGGCCTTCACCGTTCCCTCCCGATTCGCTTCACGGCAGAGCAGCACCGCGGCGTGGGAACGCCCTCCGGACCGCGCGTTCTTGTACAGCGCTCCCCCGCACTCCACGATCTCCATGGCAAACGTCGCGAGCATCAGTACGGTCTTTCCCATGTTCCGTCCCCCTTTCTTCCGATTACCCGTCAGGGAACCAGCCGGCGTAACTGGAAGTCTCCTTCCCGCCGATAGGCCTCCGCCATGGCGAAGTGCCCGTGTCCTCCCAGTCCATAGTGGAGGGCATTGGCCCGTTCGCGTGCCCGATGCAAAGCCAGGCCCCGCTCCAGGTTGCCGGATAGCTTGCCGTAGCCAGGCACGGCCGCCTCCAGGCTCGCCGCGGTGAAAGTCCCCTCGAGGATCTGTGCCGTGAACTCGTGTTGGTAGGAGATGCACTCGCCTGCCTTGACCTTGATGTCCCACACGGGAGAGATATCGAGCACGCAGTTGGGATGCTCCGGCCACAGGTAGTAGATCGTCGGGACAGGGCACGGTTTCAGCCCGGGCAGGTCTTCCTGGGCAAAGTCCCGTCCCGCCAGCGCCAGAGCCTCAAGGGTGAGCATCATCCCCATGCGGCGGTCCGGATCCAGGTCGTGCCATACGTGCTCCGGATCCTGCATGAGGACGATGTTCGGCTGGAACTCCCGTACGGTCTTGACCAGGCGACGCTTCTGCTCGTAAGCCAGGCTTATGCCCCCGTTGGGCAGGTCGGCGAACTCGATCCCGCAGCCGATGACGCCCGCGGCGCGCTCGAGATCCGGCCGCGCCTTGGGGCGTGCGAGCAGAATCAGGGCGTGAGTCCGCCCATCCGCGGCCACATTACTGGCCAAGGCGCCGGCGGTGGCCACCAGTTCCGAACCGTAGTTCGCGATCAACAGCAGATCGTTCTTGTCCAATCCGCGTTCCTCCCCAGTCTGGCCTCAGTCCGTCACCCGTGCTCGCTGCTGGCTTCCTCATGTATGCGGACCCGGGGCGCACGGCCCCGGGCCTCAGCGTCCCTCCAGCGGTTATAAATAGCTCCGCCACTTCGCTACTCCAACGGGGTTTCCTCCCCGTCTTGCCGCCTCCCCGTGAATTTTTCCGTCGCTAGCAGCTCAGCAGCTCTTGCATGACCCGGCGTCCGGGGTGCCGCAGCCGCATGCAAGACTGCCCTTGACCGCGCGCTTGGACCGGCCGATCTTGAAGTTGATGAGCCGGGCGGAGTTGACGATGACAAGTACCGACGCAACGTTGTGGACGACCGCCGCGCCGATGGGCGTAAGCTGGCCCCGAGCTGCGAACACCATGCCGACAGCGTTGACCAGCAGGGCAAAGACGATGATGTTCTGGCGAATGATGCCGTACGCCTTGCGGCTCAGCCGGAAAACCCCGGGGACGGCCGTCAGATCGTCGGACATCAGGGCGATGTCCGCGGCCTCGATGGCCACATCGGTGCCGGCCACGCCCATGGCGATGCCAACATCGGCGCTCGCCAGCGCCGGCGCGTCATTCACGCCGTCGCCGATCATCGCCACCTGGTAACCCTGGGCCTTCAACTCACTTACCACGGCTGCCTTGTCGGCCGGCAGGACCTCCGCCCGGAAATCGTCCACGCCTAGCCGGGCGGACACGCCCCGGGCGGCCCGCATGTTGTCCCCCGTGAGCATCATGACCCGCTTGAAACCGGTCCGCTTCAGTTCCTGGATGAAGCCGGCCGCTTCCGGACGGATCGTATCGCAGATAGCGATGCCCCCCATCGGCACCCCATCAGCGATGACTACCAGCGCGGTGAACCCCTGTTCCTCCCGGCTGGTGAGCCATTCCTCGGCCGAAGCCGCGGCCGCCTTCGGGAGATCGGCCAGTGCTCTCCGGTTGCCGACCATCAGCGTGCGCCCATTGAATGCCGCCCGCACGCCCATCCCCGGCACTTGCTCGAAGGTAGCGGTCGAGGGCACATTCAGCCCTCGACTGGCTGCATGGACGCCGATGGCCCGCGCGATGGGGTGCTCGGAACGACTCTCCGCCGTCGCCGCCGCCATCAGCACGTCGTCGGCCGAGAAGCCCTTGCCGTCGAACGCGGCCACCTCTTCCACCCGGGGTTTGCCCAGAGTCAGGGTTCCCGTCTTGTCGAGGATGATGGCGTTGGCCTTCCCCGCGCCCTCGATGGTCATGCCTCCCTTGACCAGGACACCCTGGCGGGCGGCGCTGCCGATGGAGGCGACCACCGCGGTGGGAGTGGCCAACACCAGCGCGCACGGACATGCGACCACCAGAATGGAAACCGCCCGGATAACGTCGCCGGTCAGCGGCCACACGATGGCGGCAATGACCAGCACGAGGGGGGTGAACCAAGTGGCGAAGCGGTCGGCGGCCTTCTGGCCTTCGCCTTTGTTCTCCTGGGCTTCGCGGACGATGCGGATGATCTGGGCCAGGGAGGTGCTTGAACCCACCCTTTCAGCCACCACTTCGATTGCCCCGTGCATGCTGATGGTCCCCGTGAACACGGGATCGCCCTCGACCTTGTCGACCGGCATGGATTCACCGGTTATGGAAGACTGATCGAGAGAGGCAAACCCATCTACCACCTTGCCGTCCACGGGAACTCTGGCCCCGGGTTTGACGAGGATGATGTCTCCAACCCGCACCGACTCGATCGGCACCTCGCGGTAAGCATCGCCCACCTTGAGCAAGGCGGTTTCCGGCGCCAGCTCCAGGAGACCCTCGATGGCCCGCCTGGTCCGGCGCAAGGTCCGATTCTCGAGGGCCTCGCCGAATAGCATCATGAGCGCCACGATGGCGGCGGCGCGGAAGTCTTCCACGATTACCGTCGCGACCAGGGCGATGCTCACCAGGATGCCCGAGGTGATCCTTCGCTTCTGCCAGGTTACGATGGCGGTAGACCTCATGATCACCAGCGCTCCCAGGGCCGCGCCGAGCAGTGATACGTCGAAGCCCAGCAGCCGGTTCGCGGCGCCCTGCCAGCTCAAAATCAAGGTGAGCAGGATGATGCCGGGCATGGCGTAGTCCCTGGCATCCTCGAGCAAGAAAGTCAGCGCCGATCCGGTAGTCCTGCGCGTGGCCTTCCGGGGATGGTCATGATGGTCATGCTCATGATCGTGATCATGGTCGTGGTCGTGATCATGGTCGTGATCATGGTCGTGTCCATGATCGTGCGCCGACGCCTTTGAAGCGTGTTGCCGCTTCCCCTTGCCGGCGCGGCCCTTGCCGTCAACCTGGCCCAACAGATCGGGGTGATCTCCCTCGTGCACGCTGTTCGCTCCTTTTCTGGGGCTTCTCGCAAGCCAACTACTATGGGGGGATGGGGCTGCCCTTTATTCTGGCTGTTAGCGCCCAGCAGTGAGTGGGATCCCTCCCCTATCCATATGGTTGATGATATTCATCGCCATGGGGGAATTTCCTGCTGGGCGCCGGGGAATTGCAATCAAGATTTGCTTCTGCACCCCTGGGAGTCGTCCGGTCGAGTTTAGGGGAGCAAGAACTGGCACTGCCGGCCCGTCAGGCCTTGACCGACGCGGTAGCCGGTTACCCCGGCACCGTGAACCCGGTCACCCACGACCGCTACCTGCTGGGCCGGGAAGAGCCGGCCGGGGCAGGCTCACAACCCCGCCTGCCCCGCCTCTTCCGCAGGAGGCTTGATCCCCTCCTCAAGCTGCCCGTTACGCGCCCGTAAGCCCGTCACCTCGGCCTGCAGGGCCTTGACCTGTTCCTCCAGCCGTTTCCGTTCCCCCTCGGTCCGCGCTTGCTCCGCCCGGATGTTCCTCAGCCGGAAGCCGAGGCCCACCTGCTTGATCAGCCCGGCCAGGCCGGCCAGGACGGCCCCGGCCGCCGCCATCCCCAGGATGACCAGGGACAGCGGGGCGCCGAAAGTCCAGTTGAAGAAGCTTATGGGCACTACCTGGGCGTTCTGCACCGCGAAGATGGCCACCACCAGCGCGAAAACTAGTCCCAGGATCAGGTACAACGCAGTCACCCCCACCCGCTATTTCTCCGCCAATGACGGAAACCCTCGTCACCTGACTCCGGTTCCACAAACCCTGCTCCTACGCCTTCTCACCGAGCGTGACTACATCTCCCTGCAAACGCGCCAAAGAACGTTAGCAGCAACATGCAATGCGCTGGCACGGACTCCGCATGAGGACCCCTTGACCGCCAGGTAAGCATGGAGTAGAACTGGAGTAAGAACAGCTTGGAAAGGAGTTCTGCGCCTTGGCGGTAGTGAGCGGGCGAACGAAGATGTCGAGCCGGGGACAGGTGGTCATCCCCAAGCTCCTGCGGGAGGCGGCCGGGATGAAGGAAGGCGAGGAGATCGATGTCGTCCTCGACGGTCAAAGGTTGATTCTAAGCTCCGGCGCGCATGGGGGAATCAAGGGAAAGACTGCCGCCGATGCTTTCAGAGTCGCCGGGGCGGGGCTTGAGTGCGCCATCTCGCGAGCGGCGGCTGCTCACAAATCGCAGGACGGGCGGCCTCTCTCGAAGGTCTGGGCCGACCGCATTCAGGCCCTGGCGACCCTCAAGCGGCTTCGGTCCGAGATGCCTGCCATAGACGGGGGCGACCTCCTGGCGGCGTCGCGCATCCTGAACAAAGACCTATCGGGTCGCCCACTCCGCTGAAAGGACTTCGGCTTGCTCAAGTACGGTGTGCGTCGCCCTCTCCTGCTTGTCGGGAGGGTATCCGTGCCTGCGCAGGAGGCGTCTCACGAGCACCCGCAACTGCGCGCGGACGTTTTCGCGCAGCGTCCAGTCGATGGCGACGTTGTCGCGGACGGTCGCGACCAACTCGCGGGCGATCGTCCGGAGCGTCGCATCGCCGAGCACCTTGACCGCGCTGTCGTTGGTTTCGAGTGCGTCGTAGAAGGCCAGTTCGTCCTCCGTCAGTCCGAGCCGCTCGCCGCGCGCGCCGGCTTCGCGCATCTCCCTGGCGAGCGCGATCAGCTCCTCGATCACCTGGGCCGCCTCGATGGCCCGGTTTTGATAGCGCCGGATGGTCTGCTCCAGCATTTCGGCGAACGAGCGCGCCTGTACCACGTTCTTGCGCCGGCGGGCTCGCAACTCGCCCTTGAGCAGTTTCTGCAATAGTTCGACGGCGAGGTTGCGTTCGGGCATCCCGCGCACCTCCGCCAGGAACTCCTCCGACAAGATGGAGATGTCCGGCTGCCGCAGTCCCGCGGCGGCGAAGATATCCACCATGCCTTCGGACGCCACCGCCCGCGAGATGATCTGCCGCACGGCGTGGTCGAGTTCTTCCTCCGGCCGCGCATCGCCCGGGGCACGCTTGGCGAGCACGGACTGAACGGCCTGGAAGAAGGCCACGTCGTCGCGGATGCGCAGCGCCTCATCATGCGGCGCCGCCAGCGCGAAGGCCTGCGACAGCTCGCGCCCGGCGCGCACGAAGCGGTCCTTCCCGTTTTCCTGGGCGAGGATGTGTTCCTGCGCCGCGGGCAGCAGGGCGAGCCGCTCCTGCGGCGCGCCCGCCATCCACTTCGACCACTCGAAACCGTGGAAGAGCCCGCAGCAGATCTCGTACTTCTCCAGCATCACCGCCACGGCCTCGTCCTGGTCGATGGCCGTTCTGCCCGTTCCGCCGCTCTCCGTATAGGTGGCGAGAGCAGCCTTCAACTCGTGAGCCAGCCCGAGGTAATCCACGACGAGCCCGCCCGGCTTGTCCTTGAACACGCGGTTCACGCGCGCGATGGCCTGCATCAGGCCGTGGCCCCGCATGGGTTTGTCCATGTACATCGTGTGCAGGCTCGGCGCGTCGAAGCCGGTGAGCCACATGTCGCGCACGAGCACGAGCTTGAGCGGGTCCCCGGCGTCGCGAAAGCGGTTCGCCAG
>DBBB01000010.1 GCA_002291985.1 Firmicutes bacterium UBA995 | reverse complement strand
AGGAGCTTCAGGCGTCGCGTCCTGGAGCTTTCTTCTTCACATCCAACAAGCATCGAGCGGAGCAAGACCGGCGCGACCGCTACTTGCCGTCCATGGTTACGGGATGTTCAGCAAAGGAGGATGCCGATGCCAACAACAAAAGCTGTTTCGGAAGGCACGATCATGGAAATAGTTCGCAACATCGCCGATGCGGTTCGACCCAGGAGGATTATCCTCTTTGGCTCGGCTGCCCGTGGCGAGGTGGGACCGAACAGCGACCTTGACCTCCTGGTGATCATGCCGGACGGAACCCATCGGCGGAAAACAGCGCAAACCCTCTACCAGCAACTTCCCGCCGTAGGCGTCGGGAAGGACATCGTGGTTGTGACCGAAAGTGACGTGCGCGACTTCGGCGACGAGCCATCGCTTGTTCTGTACCCGGCCCTGCGGGAGGGAAAGGAGGTTTACATTGCGCCGGACTAGTTCCATCCCAGGTTCCCCCGGCGACTGGCTTACCCGGGCCAAGGCCGACTTGGCCCTTGCCAAAGCGCCCTTGCCTGCCGGAGGGCTGTACGAAGACCTGTGCTTTCACGCCCAACAGGCCGTCGCTCTGAATGCATACGCCCATGAGTTTCGTTATCCGGGATTGGCGGAGCCCGTTACCGAGCATGAGTACGAGGCAGCCGTATCCTTGGCCGAGCAGGTCGTTCGCTGGGCCGAATCCCTGATTCAGAGCAGAACCCCGTGATTTCCCAAGAACGCAAGCACCTGCCCGGGATGGACTTCCTGGTGGTCGCAGGTGAACTGGCCTGATGTTTGTCATCCTGGGCGTGTCCACCGGGGCGAGCGAGAAAGGCGTCACGGCGGGCCTCGCCATCGGCGCGGTGGTCGGCGTGGCGGCACTCTTTGCCGGCCCGGTCTCTGGCGCGTCCATGAATCCGGCCCGCTCCCTCGGACCGGCGCTCGTCTCCTGGCAGTTGGAATCGGTGTGGCTCTACCTCACCGCCCCCGTCGCCGGCGCTGTGTTGGCCGTTCTTGCTTGCCGGTGCGTGCGGGAGACAGGTTGCTGCTCGGCTCCTGCGGGGGAAACTATATGAATGCAGTCAAGCGGATGCTGTTCGTGTGCGTCGAGAACGCCAACCGCAGCCAGATGGCCGAGGCGTTCGCTCGGATGCTGGGCGGCGATGCGGTCGAGGCGTACAGCGCCGGGTCCCGGCCTTCGGGAGTCATCAATCCAAAGGCAGTCGCCGCCATGCGGGAATTCGGCTACGATCTGTCGGTGCACGGTTCCAAATCGCTCGATGAGTTGCCGGCCGTAGAGTTCGATTTCGTGGCCACGATGGGTTGCGGCGACGCTTGCCCGCTGGTCCGAGCCAAGCGGCGCGCGGATTGGGCCATCCCCGATCCCAGGGATCTGCCGTCTGACGAGTTCCGCGCGGTCCGCGACCTCATCCGCACCAAGGTTCAGGCCGCCCTGGCAGAATTGGGCGTTCCGGCATCTGGAGCGGGCAGCGGCTAACCGGTCGCTGTAGCAGATCGGGGCCGCATTATGGCTTTTCGTGATATCATGGCACAGCACGGGGCCCCGGCTGCTGAGTCTGGTCTTTCGGCGACAGGAGCACGGCCACCCAAGCGGACGATCGGCGGAAACGGCGTGGTTTTGGCGCCTCGGTCGTGATCGGCAAGGCCGGCAACACCTCGGATATCTCAGTTGAGTAGTAGCTGGCGCCACACCGTCAGAATGAAGGAACGCAATGTGCTCTCCCGCTCCGGTATGGTCTTCGCCCTCGTCGCGGCCGGTTCTTGGACGAGTTATTGAGGGCGTCCCCTCAACTACGGAGGCGATGCGTACGGTGCTTTACGCCCGGTTTGAATCTTCGGACCAGAAGGAGGACCTGGTCGGGCAGTCAGAGAACGGCTACGGGCGTTCGCAGCCGGCAAGGGCTATGAGCAGAGCGAGGTGGTCGGTGAAATCGGGTCGAGCCTGAGCAGGCGACGCCCGCGACCGCTCAACCGGCTGGCCCGCTTCGGGGTGGAATACATTGCGGCCGCCCTGACCGCCGTGGACGGCGGGTGGCCAGGAATCATCATGATTGCTACTCTCTCAAGCGACGGAGGCAGACCATAGGGACGGCAGACGGAGTGAAGCGTGCGCTGAGGTTGGTTTGGCAAGCCGCCCCCCAGGAGATTCTGACCCTCGTTCCCCTGAACCTGTTCTACGGAGCAGGACCGGTACTGCTCCTGCTGGTGGGCAAGGTAGTGATTGACGAGGTGACCCGGCTGGCGGGAGGTGGTTCCCAGGGGCTTTGGGAGCAGGTTGCCGCATCGAGACTGCCGTGGGCGATGGGGGCATTCGTGGCCCTCATCTTCGTCCTCGACGCCGTCGAGTCACTGCGCGCTTTGGCGATAGATAACCTTCGCGATCGGACCACCGGAGAAGCCCGCCGGCGTTTGCTGATTGCGGTTGCCGGCGTGGAGGATCTCTCTCTTTTCGAGAGTCCAGAAAACCTGAACTCCCTCCAGCTCGCTGACGAGGGGGCGGGCAAATTGTGGAGTCTTGCCACTAGCATGGGGCGGGTCACGGTAGGTCTGTTCGCTTTTGTGCCCGCGCTCGCGCTGACTGCCGGGATAGCATGGTGGGTGCCGCTCGTACTCTTCCTGACGGCCTTGCCGAGTGTAGTGCTCCATGGGCAAGTCGAAGACCGAAGCTATGAAGTCGAGAAGGCTCAGGCCGGCAACGTACGACATATGAACCTGATCGAACGGATGGTCTTGAGTGAGATCTACGCCAAAGAAGTGCGGCTCTTCCGGCTACAGGATTTGCTGCTTCATCGCTGGCATTCCCGCCTGCAAACTAAACTAAGGGCCCAGCGCACTGCACGCACGCGGGGTGCGTGGACGATCATCGGGTCTTCCGTACCTGGCGCGCTTGGAGCCTTCGTTCCGTATGCGTACGTCGTGTTTGGGGCGGTCGGTGGCCACTACACGCCAGGAGATCTGGCACTGTACGCGGGTCTTGTCTTCCAGGCGCGCCGCAGCCTTCAACTGATGGTGTACGAAGGGGCTGAGGTGCATCAGGCGGCGCTCTCCGTCAGCCCCGTCTTTCAGGTGCTAGACTTCACCTCCCAGCTGTCCTCGGTGCCCGGCGTAACCGTCAGCCCAGGTCCCCTGGGATCCGGCATACAGTTCTCACGGGTGCGCTTTAGCTATCCAGGCGGCGACAGGCCCGCTCTCGACGGAATCGACCTGAAGGTTAAACCCGGGGAAATAGTAGTGCTCGTGGGTGAGAACGGCGCCGGCAAGACCACGCTTACCAAGCTGCTCTGCCGCCTCTATGACCCCGATGCAGGGGACATCACCTGGGATGGGCGCAACTTGCGGAGCCTCGACATTCACGAACTCCGCGAGCGCATAGCGGTGGTGGTCCAGGACTATTCTCGCTTTCCTGTGACCGCTCGCGAGAACATCGGGTTTGGCGATCTCTCGCAGCTTGATGACGATGGAGCGCTGCTCGGGGTAGCGCGGGAAGTCGGCCTGGAGAAGACCATCGAGGAACTTCCGCATGGATTGGACACACCGCTGGGCACGATGCTCGAAGGGGGGACGGATCTGTCGGGTGGACAGTGGCAACGATTCGCCATCGCCCGTGCGCTCCTCCGCCAGCCCAAGGCCGAACTCGTGGTGCTAGATGAACCTACGGCGGCCATAGACCCGCAAAGCGAGCACAAAGTGTTTGAGGTCCTCCGTACCATGGCCCAGGGGAAAATGGCCCTCGTCGTGAGCCATCGTCTGTCGTTGGCGCGCGCTTCAGATCGAATTGTCGTCCTTGATGGCGGCCGAATAGTTGAGGAAGGCACGCACGATGAGTTGATGGCAATGAGAGGGCTCTACCACACCATGTTCACGCGCCAGGCAAGCAGCTACGTTTGACCCGACCCGGACTACTCCTCCGTGACCTGACGGGGTCGGAACACGGTGGTGGCGACCGCGCGTTCCCTCACCTGATCTCCATACAGCAGGGGCTTGTACGCGCCTTTGAGCCAGAGTTCCATCTGGTCGTCGTAGTGCGGGCTGAGCGGGTGCCCGGACACGCCGATGGCCGCCACGTCCAGCCCTCGCAGGTCCGCCAGGTCTACCAGGAACCGCCACGGGGCGGCGGACGTGACGCGGAACGGGCTGACCGGGCTGAAGGCCGTGGCCACGGGGGTGACATGGCTGCCGCCCTGGGGGAACGGACCGCGGTTGAAGATCAGGTGCAGCGGCCGCTGGCCACCCAGCGGATGCTCGAAGCTGACGGTATGGATATGCCCCCACTCCCAGTGGGCGGGATCGTTCCCCATGGCCGCCACCAGGTTGCTCACCGTAGTCGCGAAACCGGCCCGTACCAACTTGCCGGTGGTCCCGAACCACCGGGAACTGCCTTCGCCGAGCATGCGGTCAAAGATATTGATCGCATCCCCGTGTCGTACAAATGAAGCATACAAGTCCTCACCCAGCTCGTCGAGGAAGGCTGCCTCCAACATGTTGACATAGAGGGAGTGGAAGATAGCCGGCCCGGCCTCTGCGGGGTCGTCCCGTGGATCTTGCAGCCAGCGCGCGAGTTGCTCCCGTGCCGCTCGCTCCGTGTCGCTCAGGTCTGCCCCGGCAAGCTCTCGCAGGAGGATCGGTCCCAGGCGATGCGCCTGCAGGTTGACCGCGCTGTTCTGTATGGGGATCATGTCTTCGAGGGTCAAGTCCTGCTTGTCCTCCAGGGCTTTGATGATGGCCTGGGCCCGGTAAGGGGGCGCCCACTGGTGGGACAGGAAGTGCGGGTAGTCCGGCCCGGCCACCCGGTGGTTCGCGGTGACGATGAAGCCCTCCGCGGGGTTATATAGCTGGGGGACCTCATCCATCGGGACGAAACCCACCCACTCGTGCCGATCATCCCAGCCGGGCACCGGCATCAGGCCGTCGCCGGCCCGGCGGATGGGGAAGAGGCCGTTGGCCCGGTAGCCGATGTTGCCTGCCCGATCGGCATATACGAAATTCTGGGCCGGGGCCAGGAAGGTCTCGAGCGCCCGGCGGAAGTCGTCCCAGTCCCGGGCGTCGGCGAGGGCCAGCACCGCTGCCAGCTCGCCCGTGGGCCCCAGGGCCGTCCAGCGCAGGCTGGCCGGGACATCCAGACCGGCTATCACTTCGCTGATCAGCGGCCCGTGGCGGGTGAGATAGACGTCAAAGGGCACCGGATCCGCCTGACCCTTCACCTTGATCTCGTGCCGTTCGACCGCCGCCCGGTACCACTCTCCCTCGTATTCAAAGCGCGCCGGGTCGTCGGGGTCTCGCCGTTCCAGGTACAGATCCTGGACGTCGGCGCCGACGTTCGTCACCCCCCAGGCGATGTGCCCGTTATGGCCAACGATCACTCCGGGCACGCCGGGGAAGATGACGCCGGTGACCTCGAAGCGGCCCGCAACCGCCAGGTGGTTCTGGTACCAGATGCCGGGCGCCCCGATGCCCAGGTGCATGTCGTTGGCCAGTATTGGCAGGCCGGAGGCGGTTTTGGCCCCGGCCACAACCCAGTTGTTGGAGCCCAGGGATCGGTCGGCGCCGGCAAGCGAAGCTTTCGCGATCGTCTCCTGCAGCCGGGCCAGTCCCGCGGCCAGCTCCGCGTGAACGGGGAGGTCCCGCAAGCGGGCGACGATGACGGGTCCATCCTCGGGGTAGTTCGGGAACAGGGTGGCGGCCTTTTCCGGGCCCACCCGCTGGGCAAGCCGCCAGAAGAAGACCTCCGTGGACATGTTGCGGCCCAGATCCCATGCCATGTACTTGCCGATGGCCAGCGAATCGACGGGTCGCCAGGGGTCAGGCGAGTAGCCGAGCAGGGTGAACTCCAGGGGCAAACGCCCACGGGCCCCGGCAATGAAGGCGTTGACGCCGGCGGCATAGGCCTCGAGGACGCTCCGGTGTTCGGGAGACAGCGCCGCCTCCGTCTCGCGGGCGGCTCGCAGCATGCCCACCGCGCGGAGGAAGCGGTCGGCGTCCACGAAGTCGGCGCCGAAGATCTCGGCCAGGCGACCGCCGGCCGCTCGGCGGCTCAGGTCCATCTGGAACAGCCGATCTTGAGCGTGGAGATAACCCTGAACGAAGACGGCGTCTTCCCGGCGCGCAGCGTGGACGTGGGGCACGCCAAAGGCGTCGCGGTTGCTGGT
>DBBB01000145.1:558-3509 GCA_002291985.1 Firmicutes bacterium UBA995 | reverse complement strand
GACGCGACGCCTGAAGCTCCTGTTTCATGGTGGGCGGTACTGGAGTTGAACCAGTGACCTCCTGAATGTGAGTCAGGCGCTCTGCCTCTGAGCCAACCGCCCATACGCCAAATTGGTGGGGCTAACGGGACTCGAACCCGTGTTACCACCTTGAAAGGGTGGTGTCCTAGGCCCCTAGACCATAGCCCCCGGTATCAATGTCATTATCGACTTGCGTGATGACCTGTAGCAACTGCTGGTGCGCCCGGCAGGATTCGAACCTGCGACCAGCCGGTTATGAGCCGGCTGCTCTTACCGCTGAGCTACGGACGCACTTGCGGCCTGAGTTCAAGAGGCTGCGGCACGGCCTCGGATTGACTCTGGCTGCGGAGGAGGGACTCGAACCCTCAGAACCTTCCGGTTAACAGCCGGCTGCTCTACCATTGAGCTACTCCGCAAGGCAAACACATTATAAGCCAAGTCTCGTTCGGGGTCAAACTCATCGCCGTTCGGTGCCGTTCGGCAACATTCTTACGTGAGTTGACACGGGCTATCACCATGTCCCCGGCAGACTACCCGGTGTTGGCGGTGGCCCGGCGACGCAACCCTGCGGACTCAGTCAAGGTAGTCCTTGAGCTTTCGGGAACGGCTGGGATGGCGTAGCTTGCGCAAGGCCTTTGCCTCAATCTGCCGGATGCGCTCCCGGGTCACGCCGAACTCGTAGCCGACTTCCTCGAGGGTGCGAGCCCGGCCGTCATCCAGGCCAAAGCGCAGGCGGAGGACCTTTTCCTCCCGGGGAGTCAGGGTCTCGAGCGCCTCCTCGAGCTGCCGTTTGAGCAGCATGAATGAGGCGGTCTCCGCGGGAGCCGGGGCATCCTGATCTTCGATGAAATCGCCGAGGTGGCTATCCTCCTCCTCGCCGATCGGCGTCTCCAGCGATACGGGCTCCTGGGCGATCTTCTGGATCTCCCGCACCTTCTCCACAGGTGTACCCATCTCTTCGGCGATCTCCTCGGGAGTGGGCTCCCTGCCGAGTTCCTGCAGGAGTTGGCGCGACACGCGGAGGAGTTTGTTGATGGTCTCGACCATGTGCACGGGGATGCGGATGGTGCGGGCCTGGTCGGCAATGGCCCGCGTGATCGCCTGGCGGATCCACCAGGTGGCGTAAGTGCTGAACTTGTATCCCTTGCGGTAGTCGAACTTCTCCACGGCCTTGATCAAGCCGAGGTTGCCCTCCTGGATGAGATCCAGGAAGAGCATGCCCCGTCCTGCATATCGCTTGGCGATGGACACTACCAGGCGCAAGTTCGCCTCGACGAGATTGCGCTTGGCCTCCTCGTCTCCCCGCTCGATGCGCCGGGCCAGCTCGACCTCCTCGTGCGAGTCGAGCAGTCTCCAACCTCCGATTTCCTTCAGATACATGCGGACGGGGTCGTCGATGGCCACGCCCTCGGGCACGCTCAAGCCACCGGGATCCTCGACCTCACCATCCGGTCGAGGCCGCAGAGGGCGCGGAGGGTGCACCACCGGCTCGCTCACCACGTCGATGCCTTCTTCGGCAAGCTTCTCATAGAGTTCATCGATCTGGTCAGCGGTAAGGGTGACTTCTTCGCGCTGCAACGTATCCGCGATCTCGGCACAGGTGAGACGCCCATGCTCTTTACCCCGCTGGATGAGTTGCCTGGCCGCCTCGCTTCTCGCTTCCCGCTCGTTGCTCACCAATGTACTGGCTCCCCGGACCGGTCGGGTGTTCCTTGACTTCCTTGACAAGAGCCAGGTATTCTTCCAGTAAGCCCGGCCTTATTCCTTCCCTCTTCGCTTCGCATTCCCTAATTTCGCCTTGCAGGTGCTCGAGTCTCCGGCGTAACCGGTGGTGCCTCAGCTTGTGCAGACAGTCATCCGCCACCCGCTCTGCCAGGGAGACGGGACGGTCGGACAACAACAAGCCCGCGGCCAACGCCCGTGCCCGGGGATCTTCCAGGGTTTCGATCAGTTGGGCGGGTGTTAACCCTGGGCCTTCCGCCGCCTTCACCAGTCCGGCCGCAATCTCCCGGTAGGCGGGATCGGGCAGCAGTTCGTCCCCCAGTTCCGCGCTTACCCGGCGGGCCAGTGTCGGATCGGTTGCCATTGCCCGCAGCAGTTCTTCGGCGGCCCGCTGTGGTCCGTGGTCGGCTTGCTGTCTTTCCCTTCCAGTAGCATCTCCCACGGCTGAATACTTATCCCCAGCCCGTAGTCCCTGACGCTGGTACCGCACCAGGTCCTCCGTCAAGGCCCCGATCTCCACGCCCAGCTCCCGGGCAAAGCGGTCGAGATATGCTTCGCGCTCGACTTCATTCTCCAGTGCGGCCAACACCGGCAGGATGGCTCGCGCCACGCTTACCTTCCCCTCCACCGTGTTGAGATCCACGTCGCGTCGAGCCAAGTGGAAGTGATATTCGGGCAAGGGCAGGGCCTGACCGACAACCAGTTCGAACCGGTCTCTGCCCAGTTCCCGCAGGCAGTCGTCGGGGTCGCGTCCCTCGGGGAGCATGGCCACCCGTACGCCACAACCCGCCTCCCGGAGGATGGCCAGTCCCCGCAGGGTGGCGCCGGTCCCGGCCGCATCCGCATCGTAAGCCAACACCGCCGTGCCGGCGACTTGGATGAGTAGCCGGGCCTGATCCCGCGTGAAAGCTGTGCCCAGCGAGGCCACGGCATGAGTGAGTCCGGCCTGATGGCAGGCGATCACATCCATATAGCCTTCGACCAGCAAAACCTGGCCCCGGGCGCGGATTCCCTCCCGGGCCAGTCGGTATCCGTACAGCAGTCGCCCCTTGCTGAATACGGGGGTTTCCGGGGAGTTCAGGTACTTGGGCTCCTCGGCCTCCAGGGCCCTGGCGCCGAAACCGACGACCTTGTCCGAAGGGTTGGTGATGGGGAACATCAACCGGTTGCGAAACCGGTCGTAGCGGCGGGGGGCGGGGGGCCCCCCC
>DBBB01000145.1:0-247 GCA_002291985.1 Firmicutes bacterium UBA995 | reverse complement strand
AACCGGTCGTAGCGGCGGGGGTCGGCGGCCACCACCAGGCCCGCCCTCTCCAGTTCGGAGGCCGAGAACCCGCGACGCCCGAGTTCGTCGAGGAGCCGCGTCCATCCCGGCAGCGAGTAGCCCAGGCGAAAGCGCCGGATGGTGTCGGCCTCAACTCCACGGCGACTCAGGTACTGCCGGGCGATTGCTGCCGCGTCCGACAGCACCTCCTCTTCATAGAACACAGCAGCCATTTCTAGGGCCTGGT
>DBBB01000053.1:990-3750 GCA_002291985.1 Firmicutes bacterium UBA995 | reverse complement strand
CGGCCCGGGCGGCGATGGCCGTCATCGACGGCCGGCGCCAGGAGCGGGACGCGCTCGTGGGGCGGCTGGGGGATCCCCCGTCACCCTGGCTGTATGTCATCGTGGCTACCGGCAACATCTATGAGGACGCCGTCCAGGCGCGTTCGGCGGCGCGCATGGGGGCGGACGTCATCGCCGTCATCCGCTCGACCGGGCAGAGCTTGCTGGATTACGTCCCCTACGGCCCGACGGTCGAGGGATATGCGGGCACCTACGCCACCCAGGCCAACTTCCGGGTGATGCGCGAGGCGCTGGACGCCGTGTCCCAGGAAGCAGGCAGGTACATCCGGCAAGTCAACTACGCTTCCGGCCTGTGCATGCCGGAGATCGCGGCGATGGGCGCGCTCGAGCGGCTGGACATGATGCTCAACGATGCCATGTACGGCATACTGTTCCGGGACATCAACCCCCGCCGGACGCTGATCGACCAGTACCTGTCACGCCGCATCAGCGCGCGGGCGGGTCATGTGATCAACACGGGCGAAGACAACTACCTCACCACCGATGACGCGTACGAAGCGGCCCACACGGTGATCGGCTCCCAGTTCATCAACGAGCAGTTCGCGCTATCGGCCGGCCTGGCGCCGGAGCAGATCGGGCTCGGCCACGCCTTCCAGGTAGACCCCGAGATGACCGGCGGCCTGCTCGCGGAGATCGCCCAGGCCGCCCTGGTCCGGGCGCTATTTCCCCGGTGTCCCATCAAGTTCATGCCGCCCACCAAGTACAAGACGGGCAATATCTTCCGGGCCCACCTTCAAGACGCCATGTTCAACCTGGTGGGGGCGATCACCGGGCAGGGCATCCAGCTTCTCGGGATGCCGACGGAAGCCCTGCACACCCCCTTTGTCGGCGACCGCTACCTGGCTCTCGAGAATGCCCGCCACGTGATGAACAGTGCGCGCACCCTCGGGCAGGAGCTGGCCTTGCGGCCTGGCAGCCGCATCCGGCGGCGGGCAGGCGAGGTGCTGGAGCGGGCGGCCGGTTTGCTCGGCGAAATCCGGCACATGGGGCTGTGGGAAGCGCTGGAGCAAGGCTGCTTTGCCGGGATTCGCCGCGACCGCGAAGGTGGCAAGGGGCGCGAAGGGGTGGTCCTGCGGGAGGCCGACTACTTCAACCCCTTCCTGGACGAGTTGGAGGGAGGCGGCGGCCATGGCTGAAGAGGTGCGTCCCTATGGGGACCGGCGGGACGACGGGGCGGTTCAGGTCAGCTTCACCTTGCCGGTGGGCGATGGCGAACGGGCGCGCGAGGCCGCCCGCATGCTGATGCGCCAGATGGGCCTCGAGGCGCCGCAAGTGGTGTTCGCCCGCGACCTGGGGGGCGACTTCACTTTCGTGGTGGGCTACGGCCGGTGCCGGCACGTCGTGGATCTCGCCGCGGTGCGGGTGACCGGCGTGAATGCCGAGGTGATGGACTTCAAGGCCGTCAACCGTTTCGCCCGCGAGCGCCTGGGCCGCAAGGTGGTGGTGGTGGGCGCTTGCACGGGCAGCGACGCCCACACCCTGGGGCTGGACGCCATCCTCAGCATGAAAGGATTTGCCGGCGACTACGGGCTCGAGCGCTACCCCGAGTTCCGGGTGATCAACCTGGGCAGCCAGGTACCCAACGAAACGCTGGCCGGGCGGGCGGTCGAAGAGGCAGCCGATGCCATCCTGGTATCGCAGGTGGTCACCATGCGCGACGTGCACCTGGCCAATCTCAGCCGCCTGGCGGAGATGCTCGAGGCGGAGGGCATCCGTGATCGGGTGGTGCTGATATGCGGCGGCCCTCGCATCTCGCACGAACTGGCGGTGGAGCTAGGCTACGATGCGGGATTCGGCCCGGGCACGGGGCCCTCAATGGTCGCCTCCTTCATAGTCCAGGAACTCGACCGGCGCCGGCAGCTCCGCCCGGTTAGCCAGGAGGGGTGAACGATGGACGGGGAGCAAGTCGTGTTGCGTTTCCGGGCGGGTCCGGCCGACGCCCATTACGCGGGCGACCTGGTGGCGGGAGGGCGCGTCATGCAGTGGTTCGGCGACGCCGCAACGGCGCTGTGCATCATGCATGATGGCGATGAGGGGCTGTTCGTGGCCTACGACCGGGTCGAGTTCCTGGCGCCGGTGCATGCCGGCGACTTCCTCGAAATACGGGGACGTATCACCCGGGCAGGCAACACCTCGCGGGGCATGGTTTTCGAGGCCCTCAAATTCATCAGTGTCGCGGCCGGAGGGGAACGGGAGTCGGCGGCGGATGCAGTCGATCCCCCCGTGCTGGTCGCCCGCGCCTCGGGCACTTGCGTGGTGCCTGTACCGCGCCAGCGGAAACGGAGGGAAACGGGTGGATAAGCTGTGGATCACGGCGGCCCTGGTAGGCGCGGAGGTAACCCGGGAACAGCAGCCGCACCTGCCCGTCACTCCCGAGGAAATCGCCGAGGAGGCCGCGCGGGCGCGCCAGGCGGGGGCGGCCATAGTGCACCTGCACGTGCGCGACGAGGCAGGCCGCCCCACTCAGGACCGGGGGGTGTTCGCCCGGACCATCGACCTCATCCGCGCCCGCACCGACCTGATCGTCCAGGTATCGACGGGCGGGGCGGTGGGCATGACCGCCGAGGAACGGGCCCAGCCGCTGGCGTTGCGGCCGGAGATGGCCACCCTGACCTGCGGTTCGGTCAACTTCGGGGATGACGTCTTCCTGAACCCGCCCCGCGTGATCGAGCACTTCGCCCGCACCATGCAGGAGTTGGG
>DBBB01000053.1:0-678 GCA_002291985.1 Firmicutes bacterium UBA995 | reverse complement strand
CCGCACCATGCAGGAGTTGGGGATCAAGCCGGAGATCGAGGTGTTCGAGGTGGGCATGATCGCAAGTGCCCTGGACCTCGTGAAGCGGGGGCTCCTGGACCCCCCCCTGCACTTCGACTTCGTGATGGGGGTGCCGGGCGGCATTCCCGCCTCCCCGGCGCAGCTGGTCCACCTGGCGGGGGCGCTTCCTCCGGGCAGCACCTGGACGGTGGCGGGGATGGGGCGCCACGAACTCACGCTCGGCGCCATGGCCATCGCCATGGGGGGACACGTTCGGGTCGGGTTCGAGGATAATATATACTACCGCAAGGGGGAGTTGGCCACCGGCAACGCCCAACTCGTGGCCAGGATGGCGAGGATCGGGCGGGAGCTGGAGCGGCCTCCGGCAACCCCCGACGAGGCGCGCAAGATACTCGGCCTTGCGCGCTGACCTCCCCCCATCCGGCGGCGCAGGAGTCCCGACAGGCCTCCCGGCGACTTGTCCTGCACCGCCTCGCATATTATGTGCTGTCCGGGGAGGAGATCCGGCAGGCGGTGCCGAAATCAGGAGCGTTTTCCAGCGGCGGATGCCCGTCGGGCAGACACGGTGCCCGCGGGTGTAAGCACGGTTTCGGGTATAGGTAGGGTTTTCTTCGTCCGAATCCGATCATCCCGGGGGGAGGGGGATCGCGGGGGAGC
>DBBB01000099.1 GCA_002291985.1 Firmicutes bacterium UBA995 | reverse complement strand
AACTCCCGGGACGAGGCGCTGGCCTTGCCCAGCGAGGAGTCGGTCCGCATTGCCCTTCGCACCCAGCAGATCATCTCCCTCGAGAGCGGTGTGGCGGCCAGCGCCGACCCCCTCGGTGGATCTTACCTGGTCGAGAACCTGACGCGCATGGTCGAAGAGGGCGCCCTGGCCTATATCGAACGCATCGATGCCCTGGGGGGGGCGGTGCCGGCTATCGAGCGCGGGTTCATGCAGGACGAGATCCATCGCAGTGCCTACCAGGCGCAACTCCAGCTCGAAGAAGGCAAGCGCCAGGTGGTAGGCGTCAACTGCTTTCGCGATGGCGAATCTCCGTCGTCGCCGGGGAAGGCCATGGGCATCCGGCCGGACCCGATGGTGGAGGACGAGCAAAGGCGCCGGCTGGCGGCACTGCGCCGGAGTCGCGATATCGGCGCGGTGACGCGCACCCGGGAAGTGCTGGCGGCCGCCGCCCGGGAGCCGGCAGCCGACCTCTTCTCGCCCATCCTGCAGGCGGTCCGCTGCCGGACCACGCTGGGCGAGATCTGCGACACACTGCGGGAGGTATTCGGAGAGCATGAACCGTCCGTCGCCGGCTGACCAGGGAAAGGAAAAGGCAGCCCCGCCGCCCATCCGCGTGCTAGTCGCCAAACCCGGCCTGGATGGGCATGACCGGGGGGCGCTGGTGGTCACTCGTGCCCTCCGCGATGCGGGCATGGAAGTCATCTACACCGGCATTCGCCAGACGCCGGAACAAATTGCGCGAGCGGCGCTTCAGGAAGACGTGGATGTCGTCGGGCTATCGAGCCTATCCGGTGCTCACGGACACCTGTTTCCAAGGGTGACCCGGGCTCTCCGCGAGGTCGGCCGCGAGCACGTGGTGGTCCTGGGCGGGGGGATCATCCCCGAAGAGGACATTCCCACCCTCAAGGAAGCCGGCGTGGAGGCGGTCTTCACGCCGGGGGCCAGCCTGCAGGCCATCGTCACGTTCATCCGGCAGCGCACGGGGAAGGGGGAGCAGTGTGGGTGAGGTGTTGGCCATAGACCACATCGGGATAGCCGTTCGCGACCTGGCATCCGCGATCAATGCGTTTCGCGCGCTGGGCCTCGACGGGGGGGAAATCGAGGAACTCCCGGGGCAAAAGTTGCGCCTGGCCTTTTTTCAGGTGGGCGAGAGCCGGATCGAACTCCTGGAAACCACCGACGCCGACACGCCCGTCGGCCGCTTCCTGCAGGCACGGGGGGAGGGCATTCATCACCTGGCGCTGCGGGTTACCGATGCCGCGGGCGGTCTGCGGGCCGCTGCCGAACGAGGTCTCGTGCTCATCGACGAGCAGCCGCGGCGGGGAGCGGGTGGCTCCCGCATTGGTTTCCTGCACCCGCGCTCTCTGCACGGGGCACTGGTGGAGCTGGTAGAACGGGCAGGTGAAGATCACTGATAGCCGCCGAAGGACTTGAGGGGCTGCGCGCGCGGATCGAGGCCGCCCGGGCCGGCGGTGGGCCGGAGAAAGTGGAGAAGCAGCACAAGGCCGGCAAGCTCACGGCGCGGGAACGACTGGAGATGCTGTTCGACCCGGACACCTTCGGGGAGATCGGCACCCTGGTCCAGCATCGGTGCACCGACTTCGGCATGGCGGACATGGAAGCGCCGGGTGATGGGGTGGTCACGGGCCACGGCCGGGTCGACGGCCGGCCGGTCATGGCTTTCGCGCAGGACTTCACGGTGGTCGGAGGTTCGCTGGGGCAGGCCCACGCCGCGAAGATCGCGCGACTCATGGATCTCGCCCTGAAGTCGGGCTTGCCGGTCGTGGGGCTCAACGACTCCGCCGGAGCGCGGATCCACGAGGGCGTGGATGCCCTCGACGGTTACGGTCAGATATTCTTCCGGAACACGCTGGCCTCGGGGGTCATTCCCCAGGTAGCGGCAATCATGGGACCCTGTGCCGGCGGCGCCGTGTACTCGCCTGCCCTCACCGACTTCGTGTTCATGGTCGCGGGAACGGCGCAGATGTTCATCACCGGCCCCCAGGTCATCAAGGCGGTCACCGGAGAAGAAGTCACCCTGGAGCAACTGGGAGGCGCGGCGACGCACAGCCAGGTGAGCGGGGTGGCCCACTTCTACTCCGCGGACGACCGCGCCTGCCTTCAAGACATTCGCCGGCTGCTCAGTTACCTTCCGGCCAATAACCTCGAGGACCCGCCTTTCCGACCGACGTCCGATCCCGCCGAGCGCATCGAAGAGGGACTGCGCGACCTGGTCCCCGAGGAATCCAACCGCCCCTATGACGTCCGCGATGTGCTGCGGGCCGTGGTCGACGACGGTGAGTTCATGGAAGTTCACGCGTACTGGGCGGCGAACATGGTAACGGGCTTCGCCGCACTCGGGGGACGCCCGGTGGGGATCGTCGCCAACCAGGCCCGCGAGTTAGCGGGCTGTATCGACATCGACGCCTCCGACAAGGCGGCCCGTTTTGTCCGTTTCTGCGATGCTTTCAACTTCCCCATCGTGACGGTCGTGGACACGCCCGGCTATCTTCCCGGTACTGCCCAGGAGTACGGCGGCATCATACGTCATGGGGCCAAGGTGCTCTATGCTTACTCGGAAGCGACCGTTCCCAAGATCCAGCTCATCCTGCGCAAGGCCTACGGGGGAGCGTATATCGCCATGAGTTCGCGGTCACTCGGGGCAGACCTGGCACTCGGCTGGCCGGGCGCCGAGATCGCGGTACTGGGACCGGAAGGGGCGGCCAACATCATCTTCCGGGATGAGATCGCGGGCGCACCCGATCCGGCCGAGGCCCGGCGGGAGCGAGTGGAAGACTACCGCCTTCGCTTCGCGAACCCTTACGTGGCGGCGGGCCGGGGGTACCTGGACGCGGTCATCGATCCGGCCGAGACCAGGCCGGCCTTGATCCGGGGACTGCAGGCGCTCGCCTCGAAGCGCGAGACCCGGCCCGCGCGGAAGCACGGCAGTCTACCGCTGTGATCGGGAGGATGTAGTCATGAGCAAGCGCAAGCCGGCACCCGGGGAACTCGGAGTAGTGGCGGCGATCGCCGCCGCGGTGGCGGCTGCCATGGACCTGGAGCCGGAGCGACTGCGGATCGTGGACGTCCGCCCGGACGTACGCGGGGCGGCGCTTGCCGGAGCATGGGCGCTGGCCGGCAGGATGGAATTGATGAACGCCTGGCGGCAGGATTTGCGGGACAGAGGAGGTCCGAACAGGTCTTGAGGAAGTTCAGAGTCACCGTGGATGGCAAAGCCTATGAGGTGCTTGTAGAGGAACTGGCCGGCGAGCGCCGAGAGTCGCCCCCGGTTGTACCACCTCCCCCGCCCCCTCCCGCCTCTC
>DBBB01000172.1:4153-5857 GCA_002291985.1 Firmicutes bacterium UBA995 | reverse complement strand
CAATCATCTCCAGCACCGTCTCCCTTCGTATCCAACCTGAGTGGGACACCCTCAAGAGGACCCGCGCAGACCGCCCCGCTTCCCCCCGCCCTGGCGCGTAACCCGCCTGCACCGCGGCCGGCCTGCGTATACGACGAGCACTCACTAAGGCGCCTGCCCGGTGTGCCATCCCAGCATCTGGCCGGCCACTAACAACACCGCCGCTTGCAGTCCCGGGTCCGCAAGATTGACGGAAGCGTCGTGGATGCGGACGAACCCGGGCGCGTTGAGACGCCAGGCGGCTGCAATGTAACCGCTGCCCAGCGCCGGATCGGGGGGGTTCGGCCAGAAACTTATGCGCCAGCCGGGCAGCCCCCCGTTAGGCGCCGTAGCCAGAGGCTGAGCCCACGAGTCCCCATGCAAGGCCCGCCAGCTTGCCGGCGTCTGCCACCAAGGCGCAACTCCCAACCCGTAACCGGTCCCCGCCGCCGCCGGATGCACCGTCTGCCCCGGGGTCGTCCAGCGGCTCCCGTCGTCCAGTACGCCCAGCACACCCTGCAAACCCGGCTGTCCCCACGTCACGAGATCCCCGCCGGGACGACCCATATAGAAGAACGGCACATCCCCGAGCCATAGAACACTCCCGCCCGCGTCGAGGAATCGGCGCACGGGAGCAGTCGGGTTGGGCGCAGACGCGGCGCTTTCGGGCACAACATCCTGGGCGATAACGAGCAGGCTTCGCGGCCCGCGTTCGGGGACCGCCCGCTCCTGCAACCACCCGCCAAGAGCCGCACCGCCAACCGGGGCAATGCCCGTGTCCTGAAAGTAGGCCGCTAACGCGGACGGGTTCTGTGACCAACTGCCGGCAAAGCCGGGGTCGCTGTAGACCGCCCAATCGGGATGGGGAGGACTGTAACTGCTCCAATCCCTAGTGGGGTCCAGCGGCCGACCGGCAACCGATAGTGGATTGCCCTGGCTATGGAATAGAAGATGCCCCTGGTCATCGTAGGCGGCGAGAATCACCCCTGCCGGGTTGGCCGCTGGTTGGCCCGCTCCTGCCCGGTTAGTAACCTGCACCGCCACAACGTGCTGCCCCCGCCAAAGGTCAAGAGCCGCCGCCCGCATTTGGGGCCACGACCCCTGAGTAACTCTGTCCCCCGCCACCCACAAAATGAAGTCGTCGTCCCCGGACACATGAAAGGTGACCCGCATTGGCCGGGACAGGTCGAACACCCGGACGAACGTCACGGGCCAACCGGCCGGCGCGGTCGTGTCCGCGCGGGGGAAGTTCCAAATCCACTGCGCCGCCGGCGCCGGCCAACCTCCGGGGCTGGGGCGCAACGGCTGGGCGAATACGGGACCGGTAAACGGGTTGTCGCTCCGCTGGCGCGGCTCGGCTTCCGCCAACGCAGTCCAGGATAACCAGGGCCGGCCAATGATCCCCCACGCCCCGATTTGCAGCCGCACTTGCACCCGCACCCGCAAGAGCCGAGGATGAGGCGCCGGTTCCAGTTCCACCTGCCACGCAACGGTTTCCAGCCCCGCCCCGGACAGCGTAAGGTTGTCGTCCCACGTCTGTCGAGCAATCTGCGGTCCGCGGACAGGGTCTATCTCCACCAAGGCGCAAACCAGCCGCCCTCCGATCCGCCACTCGCGAACCAATACCTCCTGAGCGCCGGCCAGCGCCGCAGCGTCCAGCATGCCCTGGACCTGCGCCCGCGCCAG
>DBBB01000172.1:0-3814 GCA_002291985.1 Firmicutes bacterium UBA995 | reverse complement strand
TGCACCCGGCCCAGATCCACAACCAAAGACGCCACCAGGAGCAGGGCGGTCAGAAACAGAACGAAGGTAAGCAGAACCGCGCCGCGCTCTTCTTGGATCGCGGCGGCACTGCGAGCCCATCGAGAGCGAAGAACCTGAACCATAACGGCCTCCTTCCCAAGAACGCCGGCAAACGGCCTGAAGGCAGGCCGGAGAGGCGGCGGAAACACACCCGCCGCCTCTGACGCCGAGTCGCCTACGGCGCTGTCACCACATGCCAGTGCCGCTTCTCCCACCGGTCCGCTTGGAGCCGTTCCAGCGTCCCCGTCCGCGTCCACGGGCGTTCCGCGTCCACCCGCACAACGCCCTGCACGCCCATAGGGGGTACGCGAACAGCCCAGACCGCCACGGGTACGCCGTCGTCGACACCGTAACCCGCAACTTCCAAAACCGCTTCCGCCCGCCCAGGTTCACCGGGCAACAGGACGTTCACGGAAGCGGTTTCGCCCATGCCCGACAGGACCTCCGGACCGACCGGGCCGGGGAAGAAGACCAGCGCCCAGAAGTCCCGGTCGCCGAACCCGGCTTTCTCGGGGTCCAACGCCGCAAGCACAACCTCCCAGGCGCCGGCGGCGTACCAGTAGCGGACCTGGGATGCAGAGACGACGTGGTCTGGAGACCCGCACAAGCCCGTGAACGCCGCTTCCAACACCGCGCCCGCAGCGTCTGCCGCGACAACACGAACGGCCGCAGTTCCTTCGGCCAGCCGATCTGCTACTCCCTCCCGGGGCCCGCGCAACACGAGCAGGCGGAGCGACAACGCATCGCCCTGGCGGAACGTCCGATTGGGCAGAACGCGCCCTCTCCAGTCCGGGCTGCCCGGTGGAGCCGGGACACTGCCGTCCGGCACCCTTCCGAAGTCAAACGGCGGCTGGCGCCGGGCCCGTTCCACCACGGCGACGGCTTCCGCCCGCGTAGCTCCGCCTTGCGGCCGAAACGTGCCGTCCGGGTAGCCGACAATGATTCCCCGGTCCGCGGCAAGGCCGACGTACGGTACGCGCGAAACCGCTGCAGCGTCCCGAAACCCGAGTACACCCGACCATGTCCGCGCCGCAGTCCCGCCCCGCAGTACCCGCACTGCCCACTTGGCCAGATCCTCCCGGGCCGCCGGGGAGTCCGGCTCGAAGCGTCCGGAAGCCTTTTCTGCAGGGAAAATACCGGCCTGCACCGCCGCCTGGATCCAGCCGTGCCCGGCAAGCCAGTGGCCATCCAGATCCGCAAACGGCTGCCAGACGCCGGGAACCGGACCGACGCCGAGCCCCGCCGCGATCAGTTTCAGCGCTTCGGCCCGCGTTACCGGCCCGTCGGGACGGAACGTGCCGTCGGGATAGCCGTGCACGTAACCCGCCTCCACCGCCGACCGCACCAGGTCCTGAGACCAGTGGCCGACAACGTCCCCCAAGATAGGACCCGGCGCGGCCCGGAGGGAGGCACTAAACCCAGCGGCCACTATGACGAACATCACTGCCCCCCAACACGCTATGCTCAGCCCGAACGGTTTCACTTTCCTCCTCCTCCCGCGATAACAGGCTGAATTCACCGGGTCAGCCGGGTGCGCTCGGTGGCGTTTTGCGGATCTCCTGGGCCCGTACCGTCCCCGGGCCATGCGGGCGGCGGAACGGCGCCGGGCGACACAGCCCCGACCAGCGTAATCTGAGTGGCCGCCCAGGAAGACCACAGGCCGCGGTTGTCCCGCACACGGATGCGGAGACATACTCCCCCACCCGGCAGGCCGGTCAGCGTCACGCGGGCAGTCCCGCCGCTATAAGCCGCCAGATGATGAGCGAGCAGGGGACTGAAACCAGAACTCGCGGCCGCTTGCAGCTCGTATTCCGCAAGTTGGGCGCCGGTCTGCGCCGTCCCGTCGAACGAGATCTCCAGCGACCCTTCGTAGAAGACACGCGCACCGTCCGACGGGGCGAGCCAGCGCGCCGTGGGCGGGACGGGGAACCGGATCGCGAACGACAGCGGAGCGCTCCAGGAGCCCCAGTTCAAGCCGTCCCAGGCGCCGGCGCGTACATGCAGGGCTTGCTCCGCCGGCAAGGGGCTGGGCTGAACCGACCACTCCCCGCCGCTCGCCAGGGTCACGTTGAAGGTCCCGGACCACGCCAGGGAAACGAAGCCGGTGTCCGTAGCCACTTGGACCTGCAGCTGGCGGATCGTGTCACCGTCAGCGTCGGTCGCGCGCAGACGGATCGGAGGTTGCCGGTCCGTCTGGTCCCCTTGAGGGGCCAGCATGGTTACAGCAGGGGTCCGGTTCACCACATTGAAAACCGCGGGCGTACTCCGCCAGGTGTTCGTAATAGTCTGCCACCAGAAGCCTGTCCATGGACACCACCTGAGAACCTGTCTTGCGGTCTGGAACGTGTAGACCACGAAATAACGGCCGGGCTGCAGCCCGGAGGCCCCGGTGGTGTGGTTCCGCCCTGTCCAGGAACTCAGCAGCGTGTGGTCATCACGGTGGAGTCCAGCGGTCTCTGAAACGATGGTGTCGATGGTCCGCGGGGCGCCGAAAACCTGGATGGATTCAGTGCGGAAGTAACTCGTTTTGTCGGTGCGAACCCGCGCAAGGCCGGCGCGCGCGAGCAGGGCAGCGCCCTGTTCCCGGGTCAGGGTATTGTTGGGCTGGAGGAATACCCCGGAAGGAGTCCACACACCCTGCACGATGCCGTACCAGACCGCCACGGCCACGTCCCGATACACTCCGGCGGGCGTCGCCGCGTGGTCCGGAAAGGAGGAGAGGATGGTTTGCGCTTCCGTCCAGGTCATCTGGTCGGCGACCCAGCCCAGACCCGCGGCCCGGATCAGCTCGGATGCTGCGTTCGCACGGGTGACCGAACCGCCAGCAGGAACACAGGGGAGGCTCACGGCGAAAGCGCGTTTGACGCCGCCCCGCCAGTGATCGTTTTGGAGGGCCGAGGTAGGGTAGTAGAAGTGAACCCACGCCCACTCCCACCATAGCCCGTTCCAAACGCGGGTCCAGACCGCCTGCCCCGACTGCCACGCAATAGAACTCGAGGCCACCTGCCGTATGTATTCAAAGCTCCACTGGGTTTCAGGCACGTCAGAAAAACCCCCGTAGGCGCCCCAGCCGGACGGGCACGCGGCCGCCGCTTGGCCGGAAGCCAGCGCCAGGGCGAGAGCCGCTACGGCGGCCGCCTTGGTCAGCCTGCGCATCTTTTTATCAACCCCTCCTCCCTCTGGGCTCCAAACCGCCATTTGTCCGGTCCGAGCGGGCCCCGGCCGCACCCGCAGGCTATCTGTGGGACGCTACCGCACTTGTGCCCTGGCCCGCGAGCGCAGAAGCATAACCAGCTCGCCGCGGCCCGGATCCCCCAGAGCCGCGAGCAGGCGGCCGGCCAACATGAACCGCACCGTCACCCGGGCTTCCAGTTCGAGTTCGTCTTGGGCCACGAAGGGAGCATAGGACCGGCCAGTGACGTCCTCGCCTACCTCCCCTTCCCTGATCCACCGCGTCCCGGGACTGGAACTTACAACACGCGCCCCGGCCAGCTCGGCGTGCACGTCCCGGCCTGCCAGCATGACCGCGTTCGCGTCAAACACCCCGCGGGCCGCCGCCCGGGCGGGAGTCTCGGCTACGACGGCATGCAGCCTCACGGCGGTGCACCGTTCCCACCACCACTCGCGTTCCTCTTGTTCCCGTTCCCAAACGGGTTCACCGTCCTCGTCGAAACCCTCCAGGACAAGCACCCAAACCCAATAGGTCTCGCGGACCCACTCGGTCGATGAAACCTCGGACACGCGGTACGCCTCC
>DBBB01000148.1 GCA_002291985.1 Firmicutes bacterium UBA995 | reverse complement strand
CGCCCGACTCGTCGCCGGGTCCTCCCGGTTGGATGGGGCCGCATCCCGGCTTCGCACTGTCCGCCGGGTCGCTGAGGGCGCGGTCCCTGGTCCGATCATTGGCTTTGTCCTTCATACTAGCACTCCCGGGAGCAATCGGCAAGGGGATGGGGTTCTGGCTGTGGACGGGGTTCTGGCCAGCAGCGACGCGTCGGCCGGTCGAAGCGGTTGCCGGCGAGCGGGTCGAATTCGATCCCTGAGGCCGTTACCGGTCAGGTGATGTCCACCCACACCGGCTTTCGCTGTCTGAAGATGGTGAACGCCCGAAAGCCCGCGGCCTTGGCGACGGCCACGGCGCCATCGATATCGGCGCCCACGTCCCCCTCCCGGTGGGCATCCGAACCCACGGTCAGGATCTCCCCGCCCCGTTCCCGGAAGCGGCGAACGATATCAAGGCCCGGCAACGTCTCTCCCAGCCCGTTGCGCAAGCCGGAAGTGTTGATCTCCAGACCCACACCGCCCGCTGCCGCGAGTCCGAGGATGAAGTCCATGCGATCGCGGAAATCCGCCGGTTCCCAGCGCTTGCGGCTGCCGGGCAGGTAGCGCTTGAACACGTCGAGGTGACCCAGCACGTCGAATAGCCGGTGATCGGACGCCGCCCGCACCGCTGCCTCCACCTCATCGAAATAAGCGTTGATGACGGTCGAGGCATCGTTGCCGGACAGCAACTGCGTGTCCAGGGGGCGATCTTCCACCACGTGCACCGAACCCAGGACGAAGTCGAGGGGGAGAGGATGAGTCCGCAAGTACGCGAGCAAGTCGCACTGGCTGCGCCGGTCGAAACCGATTTCGACTCCCCGACGCACGCGTACCCCCGGGGAACCGGCCAACGCCTCCACCGCCTGGATGTACCCCTCCGGGTCGAAGTAGCCGAACCCCGGGTCTACCGGGTGCACATCGAGGTGATCGGTGAAACACATCTCGTCGACTCCGGCCTCCCGGGCCGCCGATCGGCACGCGGCCGGAAGGGACCTACTGTCCACACTGAAGCGGGTATGAATGTGGTAGTCAACACGAATGGCAGCCACCTCCACAGGTCCTGCGGAAAGGAGAAGGCACGCACTTCACGTCAGGGCTTTCCTTTGTTGCGGGGGCCCTCTCTCGCCATCTCCAGCCCCCGTACGCCGATGAGCAGGGCAATTGTGGCTGCGGCCTGGAGACCGACCGCATTTGCGTCTTGCCAGACGAGGACTACCAGCACGGGCAAGGCGAGCACCGCCCCGGCCGGCAGGGCGGCAATCTTGAGCCGCCGGCGCAACCCGGTCAAGCGATAGACGAGGGCGGCCGCCAGGGCCACGGCGAGCGCCCACGCCAGCGGTCCCGGCGCCAGCGGGGCCATCACCCCTACCCCCGGGGCCAGCCCTCCGCCTCC
Organism: Firmicutes bacterium UBA995; assembly: GCA_002291985.1. GTDB lineage: Bacteria > Bacillota > Sulfobacillia > UBA995 > UBA995 > UBA995. The sequence continues at coordinate 2,958 of DBBB01000148.1, read as the reverse complement.
TCGCCGGAAGCCGTGCCACAGAGGCCAATTGTGCCCGGCAACCACTGCCGCCGCGCACAGCGCGAGGTAGTAACCATCCAGTCCCAGACCCTGGGCCACGACCACGGCCGCCAGGCCTTTTGCGAAGTCAAGTACACCTACCGCGATCCCGACCGCTGCACCGTACTGGCGAAAACTCCCCGAGCCGCCGGGGTTATCCCGGTTGCGCAGGTCATCTCCGAACAACACTCGACCGAGCACCACGCCGAACAGTATGGATCCGGTACCGTAAGCGGCGGCCACTACCAGCGGAGCCAAGGGAACCGGGAACGGAAGTCGCAACGGAAGTCACCTCACCATTCTTTTCTTTCTTGACGGCCGGCCCGTTCCCCTTCGCCGCCCGGCCTCGTGGCCGACAAGGAGAACTCCTCGAGGAGGACGAACTCCCATCTCATACTCTCCGGGGGAATAGTGGACTGGATCGAGGATGCGACTCGCTCAAGAGCTGACCATCCGGCCGACTCAACGCCTGGCGATGACCCCCCAACTGCGACAGGCCATCGCTGCCCTGCAACTGAACATCCTGGAGTTGTCCGCCCACGTGCAGGCTCAGATAGAGGCGAATCCGATGCTGGAGTTGGTCGAGGAGGCCCGGCCGGCAGAGACGGAACCTCCCTCGCGGGAGCGGCTGCTCGAAGGAGACGACGGGGAAGATCGTCCGGAACCGCCGGCGCGGGCTCCCGGCCTTGCCGAACGGCTGGCGACGGAGTTGTGCCTGGAACTGTCGGACCAGGAGTTGCGCCGGGCCGCCACGTACCTGGCGGGAAATATCGATGATGATGGATATCTGGGAGTGTCGCTGGAAGAAGCCGCTGTTGCTCTCGGCATCGGATGCGAACGGGTGCGAGAGGCGCTGGCGGCGATACAAGCCCTTCAGCCCGGCATGGGGGCCAGGGATCTTCGCGAGTGCCTCTCTCTGCAGCTTGGAGAAGGCGATGCCCTGGCCAGAGCAATAGTCGCGCGCCATCTGGACGACCTGGCGGCGGGTCGCCTGACGCGGGTGGCGGCGAAACTCGGCGTCGGGGTGGGAGAGGTGGCAAGCGCGGCCGAGCGCATCCGAGGACTCGATCCCCGTCCGGGGAGACCCTGGGACGGTGGTCCTCCACCTTCGCCCATCGTACCCGATATTCGCTTTGAGCGCAGGGGTTCTCAGTATGCCGTCCTGGTAGAGGAACCCGCTCCCCGGGTTCGAATCAGTCCGCCGTATCGCCGGTGGCTGGAAGGAGCGGGGGAGGGCGACGCCGAAGTCCGCCACTACCTTGAAGAGCGACTTAACGCGGCGGTCTGGATGCTGCGGTGCTTGGAACGGCGACGGCTGACCCTTTACCGGGTCGGCCAGGCAATCCTCGACCGGCAACCTGACTTTTTCCTCCGGGGCGTCCGCTATCTGCGGCCGATGACCATGCGGGAGGTGGCGGACCTGGTGGGAGTGCATGAGTCGACGGTGAGTCGCGTCATCGCCAACAAGCACGCCGCCACATCGCATGGGATGGTCGCGTTGCGCTTCTTTTTCTCCAGCGGCCTCGGATGCCACGGCGGAGAACCCGTGTCCGCTCGCAGCGTGAAGCGCATGATACGGGACCTGGCGCAAGGAGAAGACCGTTTCCAACCCCTGAGCGACCGGCAGTTGGCGGCCATTCTTCAGTCCAGGGGGGTACGGGTGGCCCGACGCACCGTGACCAAGTACCGCCAGGAGATGGGCCTTGCTCCCTCGGCCATCCGCAGGCGGTTCTCGACGGCAAACTGACTCGGCAGGAGGCGTTCAATAATGACCCGTGTGGGGATCAACGGTTTCGGCCGCATCGGCCGTCAGTACTTCCGTGCCGCTCGGGAATTCGCCGATATGGAGGTCGTGGCGGTCAACGACCTCACCGACGCAGCCACCCTTGCTCATCTCCTGCAGTATGACTCGAACTACGGGCCACTCCCCGCTGATGTGCGGTCCGCCGACGACCGGCTCATCGTGGGCGGCGCTTCCTGCCGCGTGCTCAGCGAGCGCGACCCCGGGCGCATCCCCTGGCGCGACTTCGACGTGGAAGTCGTCATCGAAGTGACGGGCAAGTTCACCTCGGGCGAACATGCCTTGCGCCACCGCTCTCAGGGAGGCGCGACCAAAGTCATCGTGGGGGCGCCGGCCAAGGGAGAGGACGTTACCCTCGTGTTGGGCGCAAACGAGGGCGCCTACGATCCGTCCCGGCATCACGTGATCTCCATGGCATCCTGCACGACGAATTGCCTGGCGCCCGTCGCCAGGGTGCTGGACGAAACCTTCGGCATCGTGCGCGGCCTCATGACCACCGTTCACGCTTACACCTCCGACCAGGTGTTGCTCGACGCTCCCCATCGGGACTTGCGGCGGGCGCGGGCCGCCGCCTTGAGCATTGTGCCGACCAGCACGGGCGCTGCGGCGGCCATCGGCAAGGTGTTGCCCGGGCTGGCCGGCAAGCTCAACGGCTTTGCCTTAAGGGTGCCGACTTCCACCGTGTCCGTACTTGACCTGGTCGTCGACCTGGAGAGGCCCGCGTCGCTGGAGGAGGTCAACGGCGCCTTCCGCCAGGCTGCCGCCGGTTACCTGCACCCCTACCTGGTCGTCAGCGATCTCCCGCTGGTGTCCGTCGATTTCCGGGGCACCCTCGCGTCGGCCGTCCTGGACGCGCCATCGACGATGGTCGTCGGCCCCATGGTCAAGGCCGTGGCCTGGTACGATAATGAGGCCGCTTACGCCCGCCGCCTGGTCGATCTGACCCGCTTCCTGGCCGAGAAAGGACTACGCGCATGAAACTGGCCGGCATCAGGGATTACCCGCTCGAGGGCAAACGCGTGCTGTTGCGGGTGGACTTCAACGTACCGCTCGGCGAAGACGGGTCGCCGGCGGACGATACCCGCATCCGGGCGGCCATCCCTACCATCAACCTTCTC
>DBBB01000104.1 GCA_002291985.1 Firmicutes bacterium UBA995 | reverse complement strand
CTCGAGGCCGATGGTGGCTGCATATTGACTCCCGCCGCTCATGTCGCCGCCCCCTTCCCCCCTGCCGCCACCGGCGGAGAGCGGCGCCACTGGCTCGCGGCTTGCTGGGAAGCATGGCCGGCCCGCAATAGCGTGCCCTCGTCGAAAGCGCGACCGACGAGCTGCAGCCCGACGGGCAGGCTGCGGCTGAACCCACACGGCACAGAGATCGCCGGCAGGCCCGCCAGGTTGGCGGGTATGGTGAGGGCATCGGCCATATACAGCTTCAGGGGATCGCCCGAGCACTCGCCCCGGCGGAAAGCGACGTCGGGCGTGGTTGGGCCGGCCACCAGGTCAAACCGCTCGAAGGCGGCCTGGAAGTCGCGGCTGACCAGGGTCCTGACCTTCTGCGCCTTGAGATAATAAGCCTCGTAATAGCCGCTGGACAGCGCATAGGTTCCGAGCATGAGCCTCCTCTTGACTTCCGGCCCGAAGCCTTGCCCCCGGCTCAAGGCGTAGAGTTCGCGTGGCGTGTGCCGGCCATCGGCCCGCCGGCCGTAACGGACGCCGTCATACCGTGCCAGGTTTGAAGACGCCTCTGCCGGCGCCAGCAAGTAGTAAGCGGCCAGGCCATACCCGGTATGCGGCAGCGAGCACTCCTCGGCAGTAGCGCCCTGGCCCACCAGCACGTCCAGGGCTTCGCGGACGCAGTCGGCCACCCCGGGGTCCACGCCCGGTCCGAAGTACTCCCGGGGCACGCCTATCCGCAGGCCGCGAACGCCCGCCTCGAGCATCGCCCGGTAGTCGGGCACATCCACCGGAACTGAACTGGCGTCGAGCGGATCGCGCCCGGCGATGACCTGCAAGATCAGGGCGCAATCGGCCACGGTGCGCGCTATGGGCCCGACCTGATCGAGGGACGAAGCGAAGGCGACCAGGCCGTGACGAGACACCCGCCCATAGGTTGGCTTCAGCCCCACCACCCCGGTAAAGGCGGCCGGCTGGCGCACCGATCCTCCCGTATCCGAACCCAGGGCGTATACAACCTCGCCCGCGGCCACGGCCGCGGCCGAACCGCCGCTGGAGCCGCCGGGTACCCGCTCGAGATCCCAGGGATTGGCGACAGGCCCGAAGGCGGAGTTCTCGGTGGATGAACCCATGGCGAACTCGTCCATGTTGTTCTTGCCCACCAGCACCGCTCCGGCTGAGCGCAGTCGGGTCCAGGCGGTGGCGTCGTAAGGGGGAGCATAGCCTTCCAGGACGCGTGACGCGCAGGTGGTGGCGATGCCGCGGGTGCACAGGTTGTCCTTCAGGGCCATGGGGATCCCCGCCAGGACCGTCAGGTCCTCGCGTCGCGCCCGGGCCCGGTCGACCGCTTCCGCCTGGGCGAGGGCCGTTTCGGGGGTGACGGTGAGAAAGCACCCGAGGGCATCGTCGAGGAGGGCGATGCGCTCAAGCGCTGCTTTCGCCAGCTCGACGGCGCTGCATTCCCCGCGACGCATGCCCTCGGCCAGACAGAGGACACCATCCCGAAGCTGCACAGCCTTCACTCCTCGACGAACCGGGGCACCATGGGGAACGGTCCCGTCCGGGAGGGGACGTGGTCGAGCCACTCCTCGGGCGACAGGGTCGGCCCGGGTTCATCCTCGCGCATGGCATCCCAGGGGGGCAGGACATGGGCCATCGCCGGCACGTCGGAGGTGTCCACGCGCTCGAGGAGTTCCACGTAATCCAGGATGGCGTTCAGGGTGCAGGCCATCGTCTCCCGCTCTGTCTCGTCCAGTGCCAGGCAGGCCAGTTCGGCGATGCGCCCGACCTGCTCCCGCGCTACCCTCAACCTTCCCGCCCCCCTTCGCCGCCGACCAGGCGGAGGAATTCCGCCTGGTCGATCACGGTGATCCCGAGTTCCCTGGCCCGTTGCAGTTTCGATCCGGCCTTTTCTCCCGCCACCACGTAATCGGTATGAATCGACACGTCCCCTCCCACTCGTCCCCCCAGGGCTGTCACCGCTTCGCTTGCGGCATGTCGGCTGAGTCCGGGCAGCGTCCCCGTGAATACGAACTGCTTCCCTTCAAGCGTGGGCCGCGAGATGGGCCTGGCGACCCCGCCCGTCACCCCCGCCGCCCGGAGACGCTGGATCAGCCGGCGGTTGGCCGGTTCCCCGAAGAAGTCCGCCACCGCGCAGGCGATCTCCGGGCCGACCCCGGGGATGGCCTCGAGTTGGGCCTCTTCGGCCTCCAGCAGCCGGTCGAGGTCGGGAAAGTGGTCCGCGAGCAGGACGGCCACCTGCTCTCCGACATGGCGAATGCCCAGTCCGTAAACGAGCCGGTGCAGGGGGGCGCCCTTGCTCCCCTCGATTGCCTGCACCAGCTGCGCCGCGGAACGGGCGCCAAGCCGGGGCAGTTCCGCCAGGCGGTCGGCGGACAGGGCATAGAGGTCGGCGATGTCGCCGATCAGTTCCGCCTCGAATAGCTGGGCGACGATGGCAGGACCGAGACCCCGTATGTCCATCGCGCCGCGACCCGCGAAGTGGATCACCGCCTGCTGGCGCTGCGCCGGACAGCCCAGGGCGTTGGGGCAGCGGCGGGCGGCCTCGCCCTCCCGCCGTACGGTCAGGGTACCGCACGCGGGACAGGATGCGGGCAACACTGCCGGCGCCGCGGCTGGGGGCCTCCGCTCGCGAAGTACCTCCACGACCTCGGGGATGACGCCCCCCGCCTTGCGCACGAGGACGGTATCGCCCACCCGTACATCCTTCTCGCGCAGGATGTCTTCATTGTGCAGGGTGGCGCGGCTCACGGTGGAACCGGCCAAGTGGACCGGCTCGAGATCCGCCACCGGGGTCAGTACCCCCGTGCGACCGACCTGGACCGTTATCCCCCGCACTATCGTCAACCGGGCATCGGCGGCGAATTTAAAGGCTATGGCCCAGCGAGGGCTTCGCGCCCGGTAACCGAGTTGCCGCCGGGCGTCCCGCCTGTCCACCTTGACCACTACCCCATCGGTATCGTAAGGCAACTCCCGGTACCGGGTGGACCATTCCCGGCAATATTCCATAACCGCCTCAATATCCCCGCACTCCCGGTAATGAGGGTTGACGCGAAACCCCCATTCGCGGAGCGACTTCAGCATCTCGTACTGGTGGTCGGCGCCCGCCTGCGCCCAGCGCGCGGGCAGGCCCGCCCCCCCCATCTCCAGCACATCGTACATGAAACTGCCCAGACGGCGCGCGGCCGTCACCCGGGGGTCGAGTTGCCGGATGGACCCGGCGGCAGCGTTCCGGGGGTTAGCGAAAGCCGGCTCGCCGGCGGCCTCGCGTTCCTCGTTCAGGCGGATGAAGGCTTCGCGGGACATGTACACTTCCCCCCGGACCGATAGCCGGGAGGGCGCCG
>DBBB01000107.1 GCA_002291985.1 Firmicutes bacterium UBA995 | reverse complement strand
GGTCACCACCCGCAGCAAGGTAGTCTTGCCCGCGCCGTTGGGTCCCAGCAGAGCTACCGAGGTGTTCCACTCGAACTCCAGGGTTACGCCCCGGAGGGCTTCCACCTTGCCGTAGCGAGCCACCAGGTCGCGGACGGCAACGGCCACGTCTCCGTTCCGACTGGTCCCGGCCACAGTTTCTCGCCTCCCTTGAGTGTTTTGATGCCAAGTAGCCGTGCCCGCCGGCCGCGGAACACCTGCAGGGGCGAGCCTGCGGGGCCCGTCTTCTCTGGCCCGGCGCAACTGCTCAGTCCCTCCTGGCAAAAACAAGTATTCTGCCCCCCCGGGAATTCCTCCTTCCCGCAGTGTAGGGGTGCGCGGATTCTCTCGTTTCGGAGATAGGGTGGGCGATGGCCCGCGGGGAGGTAACCTGGTGGCGCCGCCAACCCGCGAACCCGCGAACCCCCGGCCGGTCGCGGGCGGTGGCTGCCGGTAGAAGTACGTGCTATAATCAGGAAAGTCATGGACACCCAACCAGCGGTCAAGACCGTCGACCTGTCTCGCCGTTTTCGGCGGGGGCGCGAAGTGGTCGACGCTCTAAACGGCGTCAGTCTCGAGATTCGGCGCGGCGAATTCTTCGGCGTGCTCGGCCGCAACGGCGCGGGCAAGACGACCTTTCTGCGCATCCTCGCCACCTTGCTCCACCCCAGTTCCGGCCAGGCGCAGGTGGGCGGGCATGACGTGGTAGCCGAAGGACACCGGGTCCGCCAGATCATAAACCTCGTGTCCGGGGGCGAGACTTCGGGGTACGGCATCCTCACCTTGCGCGAGAACCTCTGGATGTTCTCGCAGCTTTACGGCATTCCTTCCCGCCAGGCACTCCATCGCATCGACGGCTATCTCGAGCGGTTCGACCTTGGCCGCAAGGCGAAGACCCGGGTCAGCTCCTTGAGCAGCGGTATGATGCAAAAGATGAACATCATCCGCGGGTTGCTCAACGACCCCGAAATCCTGTTCCTTGACGAGCCCACCGTCAACCTGGATGTGGAGTCGGCCCGCGACATCCGGTCGTTCCTGAAGGAGTGGGTGCGGGACGGCCATCGGACCGTGCTGCTCACCACCCACAACCTGTTCGAGGCCGAGGCGCTCTCCGACCGGCTGGTCGTCATCGAAAGCGGCCGGGTAATGGCGTTGGCCACCCCCGCCGAGTTGAAAGCCATGTCCGGCAGCGAGATCTTCTACGAACTGACGGTTCGGGACTTGCCCGGCCCCTTTGGCCTGCCCGACGGGCAGGCGGAAATACGTTCACGAAGCGATGGCGTCTGCCTGATCAATGTACGCCTCGAGGACGACGCCCAGCTCCCCCCGTTACTCCAGCTGCTTGCCACCCAGGGCGCAAGCCTGGTCTGGCTGCGCAAACGGGAACCGACGCTGGAAGATGCCTTCGTGCGCCTGGTAGGAAAGGCGATCGATTGAGACCGCAAGTCGCGCGGGCACCAATAAGCACCGGCGTGGGCGGCCCGCAACCGGGCGCCTGGGCGATTGCCAACCTTCGGGCAGTGCGGGGGCGCGCTTTCGTGCGCGTGGTCGCCTTGACGCGGGATCTCCCCGTGTTACCTTTCGAGACCATCTTGCCCGCCATGACCGTTGCCGCCTACATCTATCTCTATCGTTACCTGGGAGCGCCGCCGGGCTTCGCCACCATGGTGTTGCTGGGCGGGGTGATGGTTACCTACTGGCAGAATGTGTTGTGGGCGATGGCCTCGCAGCTCTACTGGGAGCGGATGAACGGAAACCTCGAGTTGTACTTGCTCTTGCCGACGTCCCGGGTGAGCATCCTCCTCGGCATGGCCCTGGGCGGGATGTTCGCGACCACCGTACGCGCCCTGGCCACCCTGGGCGCGGGGCTAGTCCTCTTCCGGGTGCCGCTCGCCGTCCCCGAACCCCTGCCTTTTCTGGCGCTCGGGGTATTATCGCTGGTCGCCCTGTACGGCCTGGGCATGATGCTCAGTTCCCTGTTCCTCATGTGGGGGCGCGAGGCCTGGCACCTGTCAGAACTCTTTCAGGAGCCGATCGACCTGCTCTCGGGCGTATACTTCCCCGTGCGAGCGCTGGGTGCGGCGGTAGCCGGCGTGGCCTCCCTCATCCCCCTGACCCTCGCCCTGGACGGCATGCGACAGATGCTGGTGCCGGGAGGCCAGGCGCTGGGCTTCCTCCCGCTGCGAAGCATCATCGCCATCCTCGCCGGCATGGCCGTCGCCTTCCCCGCCCTCGCCCAGGTAGCACTCGGCCGGTTCGAGCATCTGGCCAAGCGGGAGGGGAGGATCACTACCCGATGGCAATGAGCATCGCCCGGCTTCGGCTGGGCCTCCGGCGCTGGCGGATATCTTTCTGGGCAGCCTGGAAAATGTTGAGTAACTGGACCGATCCCCTGCTGTTCGGCTTTTACCTGATCCTCCAGCCGGTGGCCACCATGCTCATCCTGGTGGTCATCGTGCATGCGATGGGAGGTGGCGATCGCGAACGACTGGTGTTCCTGTACGTGGGCAATGCGTTCTTCTTGCTGCTCGGGGCGGGGGCGTTCGGGGCGGAAGTGATCCATCACGATCGCGAGTGGCACGAGACGATCAAGTCCATCTACCTTGCGCCTGGTTCCTATCTGACGAGTGTCCTGGGCTGGACCTCGGCCGAACTTGCCACCGGCGCTTTCTCGGCGATCATACTCCTGGCCGGTGGATGGCTGGTGCTGGACCTGCCCCTCGCCCTCCAGCCCGCCTCCCTGACCCTCGCCCTGGTCCTCACCGTCGTCGCGGCGTTTGCCCTGAGCCTGTTCCTGGCCAGCCTGGCGCTGTTTGCCGCCCGGGGCAGCGAACTGGTGGCGGGGGGAATTATCGGGGCCATCTACCTGCTCTCAGGCATCCTGTTCCCCCCGTCCATCCTGCCCACGCCCCTGAGGGAACTGGCGCAGGCCAACCCGCTGACGCACCTGGCCACTCTCTTTCGCGCCTCGTTCGGCCTGGCAGTCCCCCCGCCGCAGTTCATCATGCTCAGCCTGAGCGTCACCGGGCTATTGCTCATCGCCGTCCTGACCTTCCAGAGCGCCTTCCGGCGCGTCATCCGCACCGGCATCATCGACCGGCGCCAGGCTCA
>DBBB01000110.1 GCA_002291985.1 Firmicutes bacterium UBA995 | reverse complement strand
GGGATTCGAGCCTGCGGTAGAGCCAGGGCACAAACAGGTAGTAGCGGACGCGGGTCTGGATGGTGCTGGCGCCGGGAAAGAGCATGTCGGAGAAAGCCAGGGGTTGCCCCCAGGTACAACAACGCGACCATGGCGTAGAGGGGTTGCGTGAAGGTTTGGCGAACAGGCCCGTTAACCGGACAGGCTCTCGCGCCCTGACGGCGGGACCTGGTCAACGCAGGAGGACGCCTCTGCGCTTGCGGAATGCGGCAGATCCTTTGAAGTTCAACAGGGAAGCCAGGCTTCCATACGAACTGCGCCATATGGATTTCGAAATGGCGCTGCAGGATGTCTACGATTTCTTCTTCGACGTGAACTCGCACTTGCGAGGCAAAGGCCTTCAGAGGCTCGATGACATGCTTCGCCCGGCCATCATGTCGGGGGTGCTCTCTGATATGCTAACAGCGAGTCTGGCAAAGCATTCGCGCGTGCTGACGGAGAACCAGCATTTTAACGGCCATCCCGACCTCGTTGTCAGTGGTATCTACCCCGGAGATGCCGTCAGAGCCGGTGAGGAAGGGATCGAGGTCAAGACAACGCGCAAGAGTGGCGGCGCAGTTGACACGCACGGGGCCCGGGACCAGTGGCTGTGTGTTTTCGTGTACAGCGTGGACAGGAAGACTGAGCCGGCCCGGAATCGAGCACCGATGACGTTCACCGAGATATACCTTGGTCGGGTGACTGTCGACGACTTCAGGCGAAACCCTCGGGGCGAACTCGGTACGCGCACAGCAACGCTTCATCGCGACGGCCTGAAGAAGCTGCGCCGGAATTGGCTTTACAGGCTTTAAACCTCTCCCGTTGGGCGGAATTCGGTCAGCTTTGGGACCGCTCTTCTTGCCATTTCAAAGTAGTGGCTGTCTTTCTCAATCCCGATGCTTCTGTACCCAACGGCTTCGGCCGCGGCGAGTGTCGAGCCGGCACCGGCAAAGGGGTCGAGAATCAGGCCCTCCCCCAGGGGAAGCACGCCCCTGACGAGTTGCCGCAAGAAGGCCTGCGGCTTGAGGCTTGGATGAGGAGCAAGGACGCGTTCATTCTTCCGAGTGGGTGCTGACTGTATGACGTCGCCAAAAGGCTTCTCCTCGGAGGGACGGCGGAAGCCGCCGGTCTTCCACTTGCGAAGGCTGTCCTTCACTCTTCCCTCGACCGGCTTCCTGAACACCACCCACGGCTCCCACATCGACCTTGGCATCACGCTTACATCTTCAAACTCAGCGTGCGCCCCCTTCGGCCTGTCGCCGCCGCGCATCGTCATAACCAGCCTTACGATGGTCCCTCGACCCTCAAGACCGGCCTCTGCCAAGGCCCCCGACACAATGGATGAAAGAAGTGGATTCGAAGCAACAACGACGTTCGCCGCGGGAACAAGCTTCGGCAGCAGGAGCCGCGCCCATACGAAGAAGTAAGCCCGGAGTTGCTCGCGCTGCTCGCTGGTCAGGGTCGTGAAACGTGGCAGGGGCGACCTTTGGTGGCCGTCGAAGGTCGGGGGTATTCGCCACACTCCCCCCTTTCCCTTTCGCATTTTCGACTGCTGTTGGGGAGTGTATTCGTGCAGCCCGTACGGCGGGTCCGTGACCACCGCGTGAATGCTGTTGTCCTCCCGGGTGTCGAGCCAATCGAAACAGTCGGCGTGAACGAGCGTGGCGTTGCCGATCGTTACGGGCTCTTCCCAATCGTCCGGATGGGTGAGTTCGAGTTGGACGCCGCCCTGGCGCGGTCTCACACGGTAAATGCCCCGCTCCTCTCGTACGAACAGCTCGGGGGTGTTTAAGCGTAGGTAGGATCTCACAGAAGATGGCGGAGTGGGCCCCATGACCTTTGCTACCCGTTCCTCTATCCGCTTGACTGACAAGCCGGTCGAGGTCAGGGCGAGGACCTGCAAGATGGCATCGCGAACGCGACCCGGCGCGTATCTCATGTGCCCCATACCCGTATTATAGACGTCCAGACGTCACAAATCAAGCGAAGTGACACCCCATCAAGCAACTTCAGCCCAATGGCCAGTTGACGCCGCAGAGAGGCACCATAGACGGACCCCCATCGGCAGCGATTTCCACCCTGACCGGATGAAGCACGCCACAAGCCACGCCGTTTCTGACGGCGGTGGATAAGGCGGGCTTGTTTGTAGTTTCAACCCGCCCGAGGCGCTTGACCACCGTATCTATGCGAGATACCCTTTTCCTGTCAGACCGTTGGGTGCGCTGCGATTGCGGTCTGTCGATAGACCGCGACGTGAACGCCGTGCTCAATGTGCTGAAACGGGCCGGACGGGTCCGTTGGGGCGGAACATGGCCGGTTGCGGGCTAAAGGTTAACCCCCCGGGGTTCGTCTTCTCTTCCACACGAAGAAACCGGCGTCCTCAGATATCGGTTCTCTCTCGTCTGCCAGCTCTCCTACCTGGTCACTGAATCAGAACAATCTTCTCCTCCCCGCGGCCAGAGAGCCTGCCTCTCCGCAAGACAGCCTTGACTAACCTGGGCAGGATTCAAGAGCGGCGCAGCGAACGCATGCACGGCAACGGATACCGGCCGGCTACATGCCGGGCAAGGAGGGAGCAACCGTGAACCTGAGACCGCAAGGAGGGGAGTTGAGTTCAGGAGAACGCCGAGCGGTTTCCGATCCGATGGCCCACACCTGCAAGGCGTATGATAGCACCCTGCTGTCCTCCCCCGCCTCCCGGATGAGACCTGCTGGTTCCTGGCCGTGGACTTCGACAAGGCATCCTGGCAGGAAGACGTGGCTGCCTGCCTCCGCACCTGCGACGAGTTGCCGGTCCCGGCCGCCCCGGAACGGTCCCGGTCGGGCAACGGCGCTCACCTCTGGGTCTTCTTCCAGGAGCCTCTTGCCGCCGGCCTGGCGAGGAACCTGGGATGCGCCCTTCTCACCCGCACCATGGAGCGCCGGCACCAGGTGGGGCTTGACTCCTACGACCGCTTCTTCCCCAACCAGGACACCATGCCCAAAGGGGGATTCGGCAACCTCATCGCCCTGCCCCTGCAGGGAGGACCGGCCCGTAAAGGCAATACCCTCTTCCTGGACCGGGACTTCCGCCCGTTCGCGGACCAGTGGGGGTTCCTCGCCGGGTTACGGAGGATGACTGCGCACGAGGTTGCGGCGATCGTCAGCGAAGCGGCGCGCACCGGCAGCATCATCGGGCTGCGCGGCAGCCTGGCGGGGCAAGAAGAAGACGATGACCCGTGGACCCTTCCTCCCTCCCGCCGGGAGGGCGACAAGCCTCTCACCGGCCCCCTGCCGGACAGAGTCCGGTTGGTGCAAGGCGACTTGGTCTACATCGAGAAGGAAGGACTGCCTTCCGCCCTGATGAACAGGCTGCTGCGCCTGGCGGCGTTCCCGAACCCCGAGTTCTACCGGGCCCAGGCCATGCGCCTCTCGACCTTCGGCAAGCCGCGGGTGATCGCCTGCTCGGAGGATTTCCCCCGGCACGTTGGACTTCCCCGCGGTTGTCTCGAGGAACTGCTGGCCCTCCTGGGGCAGTCGGGCATCAGGGTCGAGAGCACGGATGAGAGATTTCCGGGCACGCCGATCGACGTGACCTTCCGCGGCAAGTTGCGCCCCTGGCAAGAGAAAGCCGCGGCCGCCTTGATGGCCCACGACATCGGCATCCTCGCCGCAGGCACCGCCTTCGGCAAGACCGTTGTGGGCGCGTGGCTCGTCGCGGCACGGAAGGTCAACACCCTCGTGCTCGTGCATCGCCGGCATCTTCTCGATCACTGGCAGGAACGGCTGGGGGAGTTCCTCGGCCTGCCGCCGGACGCGGTGGGAGCGATCGGGGGTGGCAAGTTCCGGCCCACTGGGCTAATCGACGTCGCGCTAATCCAGAGCCTGAACCGCAAGGGCCAGGTCAGGGACCTGGTGGCGGAATACGGGCAGGTCGTTGTCGACGAGTGCCACCACCTCTCCGCCTTCACTTTCGAGCAGGTACTCAAACGGGTCAAGGCCCGCCACGTGCTTGGGCTGACGGCCACGCCTACCCGGCGGGATGGCCACCACCCCATCGTCATCATGCAGTGCGGCCCCATCCGCTTCCGCGTGCGGCCCGGGGAGCAGGCCAGGTCCCGGCCCTTCGAGCACCTCGTGATCCCGAGGCGAACCGAGTTCAGGTTGCCACCTGAACTTACAGAGCCAGGCATCCAGGACATCTACACCGCCCTGGCGGGAGACCCTGGCCGCAACGAGCTGATCCTCACCAACCTGCTCCAAGCCGTGCGGGAGGGCCGTTCGCCGCTCGTCCTGACCGAGCGGACCGAGCATGTCGAGTACCTGGCGGGCAGGCTGCGCGACCTGGTGGCGAACGTCCTGGTGCTGCGGGGCGGGATGGGCGTCAGGCAACGGCGGGCCGTGGCCGAGCGGCTGGCCGTCATCCCCGACGGAGAAGAGCGCGTCCTCATCGCCACTGGCAGGTACATCGGGGAGGGCTTTGACGATGCTCGGTTGGACACGCTGTTCCTGGCCATGCCGGTTTCGTGGCGGGGGACCCTGCAGCAGTACGCGGGCAGGCTACACCGCCTGCACGACCGCAAGCGAGTAGTCATGATCCACGACTACGTGGACGCGCACGTGCCGGTGCTCGTCAGGATGTACCGGAAACGGCTC
>DBBB01000030.1:7032-7739 GCA_002291985.1 Firmicutes bacterium UBA995 | reverse complement strand
TCGGCCACCACCGCCGCCATCCGCCGCGCTTCCTCAGGGGTCAGGGCGAGCGGCTTCTCGCACAGGATGGCCTTGCCGGCCTCAGCCGCCGCCGTGACCAGATCTGCATGGAAGGGAGTCGGCGCCGCGATCACGACGGCGTCAAGGCTGGGTTCAGCGAGCAACAGCTCGAGGCTGGGACAAAAGCGCGCCCCGAGTTGCCCGGCCACTTCCTGGGCGCTTGCCCGGTCGGGATCGTACACTGCGACCAGCCTGGCTTCCGGCACGTGCCGGGCGAAATTCTGAGCATGTACCCTCCCCGCCCGACCGGTGCCGATCACGCCCACGCCGACCAGATCCGCTTTCAGCATCGATTCATCCGTCCCTTTCCTGACGCGCACCGTATACTTCCGGGTTCACCACATGGGCGGGGCGCTGCCCCGCCAACACGGCGAGCAGGTTGTCCGCCGCCTCCTGGCCCATCCGCAGCATCGCCCCCCGGCTCGACGCGCCGATGTGGGGAGTCAGCACTACCCGGGGCGCCGAGCGGAGGCGTTCATCCTGAAGCGGCTCGCTGGCGAACACGTCTAGCGCCGCCGCGAATATCCCGCCGCCGGTCAACACCTCCACCAGGGCGGCTTCATCTATCAGCCCGCCACGGGCGGTGTTCACCAGTACGGCCGACGGCCGCATGAGTTCCAGTAGACGGCGGTTGACGAACTGGCGGG
>DBBB01000030.1:0-6704 GCA_002291985.1 Firmicutes bacterium UBA995 | reverse complement strand
GGCGGTTGACGAACTGGCGGGTGGAGGGAGTGACCGGCAGATGCAGCGAGACGAAGTCGCTGCGGGAAAAGAGGTCCTCCAGCGAAACGTAGGTCGCCCTGCTTTCGGACGCCCAGGCGGCATCGGGGTACAGGTCGTGGGCGAGGATCTGCATGTCGAAGCTGCGGGCCCGTCGGGCTACCGCCTTGCCGATGCGCCCGGTGCCGACCAGACCCAGCGAGCGTCCCCAGAGGTCCACGCCCAGGTGGCGCTGCCAGTTCCCTTCCCGTAGCGCCGCGTGGGCGTGGGCGATGCCCCGGGCGGCGGCCAACATGAGACCCAGGGTGAGGTCGGCCACGGCTTCGGTGTTGGCATCGGGAGTGGCCGTCACCACTATCCCCCGGTGAGTGGCGTCCGCGAGGTCGATGTTGTCGACCCCGGCGCCGTACTTCGAGATGACCTTCAAGCCGGGGGCGGCGGCGAGCACGCGGTCGGTGACCGGGTCGATGCCGACGATCAACCCGTCCGTCCCCGCTATCGCCTCGACCATCTCCGCCTCGGTCAGGGGCCGCTCCCCCGGGTTGCGCCGCACTTCACACCCACTTTCGGCCAGGCGCGTCAGGGGTTCGCGGTCAAGTTGCGCAAAAGAACGGGGGGTCACCAGCACCCGGTAGCCCATGGATCAGCCTCCTGCGATGGCGGAGATCACCAGCACGCTGTCACCATCCTGCAGCCGCGTCTCGGACCAGCGCTCACGGCGAAGACTTTGCTGGTTGAGGAGGACGAAGTGCGACCCTCCCCGGCCGATTTCCCAGGAGTAGCTCCGGTTCAACTGTTCGACCAGGCGCTCCAGGGTGATGTCGGGCGCCAGTTCCAGCGTCTCGGCCTTGAGCCCGGTTTCGGTGCGGGGCAGTCCCGCAAACCGGACCTCTACCCGGATCAACCGGCTGCCTCCCTGTCGGCGCCCTCGGTCGGGCAGGCGGGAACGCCCCGTCTATCCCAGCGGCGCAGGCGGTAGTACTCATCGAGCATCACATCGTACATCTCGCGCGTGAGCATCCGGCCCTTCGCCGGCCCTTCCGGCAGCGGCTCGGTGAAGATCCGGTCCGGCAAGTAGTCGTCCTTGCGGGTGATCCCCTCCCGGACCAGGATCGTCCGCTCGAGATCAATGACCCGTTCGCCGATGGTCATCAGGCGGGGCGTAAAATCGACTCCCGTTGCGGCCAGCAACACATCGCCCGTGGGCGAGTCCGTGAACCCCATGGAACTGCGGACGACCGTGCAGATTCCCAGGCTGTCGATGTAGCCCCGGGTATCCTGAAGCCGCTTTACCAGTTCGCCCTTGCCCTCGAGAGCGAACCGGTCGTACTCGCCGGTGAGCAACTCGTCGCGGATGGTCCAGCCTCCGACGTTGTGGCACGCCCCCCGGCTCGAGGTCCCGTAGGCGAGGGCCATGCCGTAGAAGCCCCGCGGCTCGTAGGCGGCGAAGGCCATGCCCTTGACGTGCATCATGTAGTAGGCGGTGGCCGGGTGGGTACGCGCGAGTTCGCGAAAACCCTTGCCCAGCAGCGATCCGAACCCCACGCCCCGGCCGATCTGGCGGATCAGCTCCAGCATGACCGCCGCATCGCCAAACCGGAGTTCCAATCCCCCGGTGTCCTCCCGGGTGAAGAGCCCGCGCTCGTAGCACTCCATGGCATAGCCGATCACGCAGCCAACGGTCATGGTGTCGATGCCGTACTCATCGCAAAGCTGATTGCCGGCGATGACGGCGGCAAAGTCGGATACGCCGCATACCCCACCAAGCGTGCCCACCGTCTCATACTCGGGGTCGCTGACCGCCCCGGCCAGCGGGCCCTCGCGGACCGAGCAGACCTGGGCGCAAGCCACGGGACATCGGAAACACGCCGAACTTCGGTCCTTATAGTGACGGGTCACGTAATCCTTGCTGAGAGTCGCCGCCCCCTCGAACACGCCGCTGGTGAAATTCCTTACCGAGTAGCACCCCAGCTCATTCATGACTTCGGTGTACTGATTGGTCCCGAACAGGTTATGGGCGCGCTTCGTTTCCCGGGCGTTCTTGGCCGCGGCCGGGAGGATCTCTTTGATGCGGGCAGGATTGGCCACGGGGATCTCGCCCCGGCTGCTGACGGCCACCGCCTTGAGTCGCTTGGCGGCCATAACCCTGCCGGCGCCGCCTCTGCCGAAGCTGCGATCGCCCACCATGATGCAGGCGTAGCGCACATCGTTGTACGCCGCCGGTCCAATCGCCATGACGGCGGCGTCGGGCGCCTCCCCATCCGCCCGCACCGCCTTGATGGCGGCGGGCGTGTCGAGCATCACCAGGTCTGATGCGTCGCGGAACTCCACCTGACCATCGGCCAGGGCGAGGTAGAGGTCCCGCCGAGCCTGCCCTTCGATGATCAACCCGTCATATCCCTGGCGCTTGAGATAGGGTCCTACCTCGCCGCTGGAGTTGGTGCACAGGTAGATGCCGGTCTCGGGCGACCGGGTAGCGCACTGAAACTTGGTGGTGGCGGGCAGGGGCAAGCCGGTGAGAGGGCCGGTGAAGAAGATCAGTTTGTTGGCGGGCGAAAGCGGATCCACGGAGGAACCCATTCCCTCGTGGTAGTAATGGGCGGCCACCCCCCGGCCGCCCAGGTACTGCTCGAGGATAGTGTCGGGCACGGGCTCGATCGTGTGACGCTCGCGAGCCAGATCGACTCGCAACAGTTTACCCCGGTACCCTCCGCTGAACATCGCCAACCTCCCCTGGACTGGTCGATGCGAGGCCTGGCGATCAGCCGGCCGGCCTTTGACCGAGCCCGCGTTCGAGGCCGCGCAAGAAGGCAATGCTGTCTGTGACGTCATCATCCCGGCGGGCGCGGTGCTCTTCCAGTCTGCCGCCTATGAAGGGATTGGGATGGGCCGGCAAAGGCTCTAACACGAGATAGCCGGCGTAGTCGATGGCGCTGAGGGCCCGCAGCAGCCCTCGGAAATCGAAATGGCCGCGCCCGATCGCCTGCCGGTTGCTGTCGGAAAGGTGCATGTTCACCAGCAGGGGACCAGCAAGGCGAATCGCGTCCTGGATGTCGGGGTCCTCGATGTGCATGTGGAACGTGTCGAGATGTAGTTTCACGTTTTCCCTGTCGACCGCCCGGACGAACGCCACCCCCTGGGCGGCGCTGTTCACCAGGTAAGACTCGAAACGATTGATCGGCTCGACGGCGATCAACACGCCGCGCTTCGCGGCGTAGTCCGCCGCCTTTCGTACTGAATCCGCCGCCTGTTGCCATTCTGTCTGCGCGAGCCGTTGCCAGGCGGAGGCATCGTCTCCAGCACCGTGAGGCGCCGGCCGGCCGGCCGGGGCGGGTATCACCACCACCATGGGCGCCCCTACCGCACTCGCCAGGTCAACGTTGCGCGCGATGTACTCGACCGCCTGGCCGCGTAGCCCCGGGTCGGGGTGAGCGAGGTCGCGGGAGGCGATCGGCCAGAGGCACCAACTGAGCACCGACGCTACCTTCAGGCCGTACTCGCGGTTCAGGGCGAGTACTCTTTCCGGGTCAAGGCAGTCCGGCTCGCCCACGAGTTCCACCCCGTCGAACCCGGCGCGACTCAAACGCCGGTACGTGAGTTCCAGATCTTCGCCGCCGTAGATCCAGTTGCTCACCGCATACTTGAACTTCCCCACCATCGTCACCTCCGCCGTTCGAGGTCGTGCCCGACCCGCGCCGCACTTGCCGAGCTCCACGTGTTCCTCCAGCTATACGGCTCGCCGTCTCATATGTTGTGATCCTATCATTACAGGTTCAGTTTAGGACACGGGGTTGACCTTGTCAATGCCTGTCACGGGCGGCAAACGCGCGTCGCTCCTGCCCCGTCGCCCCCTCTTGGCGCCTTGACCGACCTCGGCAGTCAGAACCCCCACCGTTCACAGCCAGTCACCGGGCTAAGCCAGTCACCGGGCTAAGCCAGTCACCGGGCTAAGCCAGTCACCGGGCTAAGCCAGTCACCGGGCTATTGACACGGGGATACCCCTGGTCTAAAATTCAGATACGGGCAGTAGTTACATCATTACAGGCGTAAGGGATGACATGGGTGGCAGAACGGTCGCCGGTCTCGAAGCTCACGAGCGCGCGCATCAACAAGGACACGGCGATCCCCTATTACTACCAGCTCAAGGAGAGTCTCAAGTCCCTCATCGACGAAGATACCCTGCGCGAGGGAGATCAGATACCGTCGGAACAGGACCTGTGTCATGAGTTCGGCGTCAGCCGCACGGTGGTGCGGCAAGCGCTGAACGAACTGGTCAACGAGGGTCTACTGGTCCGGCACAAGGGGAAAGGCACTTTCGTGGCCCGACCCAAGATCATCGGCAATTTGATGCAGAGCCTGACCGGCTTCTACAAGGACATGGCGGGGCGCGATTTGCAGACAACCTCGAAGGTCCTTGACTTCTCGGTGATTGCGGCGGGGCGCTGGCTGGCGGGCCTTCTGGAACTCACCCCGGGCCAGCGCGTCATCCGCATCGATCGGCTGCGTTACGTCAACGGCGAGCCCATTACCCATGTGCGGGCCCACATTCCCGAACATTTTTGCCCAGATCTGGTTCACGAGGATCTGGCCACCCAGTCCCTTTACGCGGTGATGGAATCCCGCTTCGGCCTCACCATCGTCCGTAGCCGCCGCACCATCGAGGCGGTGGGTGCGAGCGAGCGCATGGCCGACCTCCTGGACATCGACCCCGGATTCCCGCTGCTGCTGCTCAAGAGCGTATCCTGCCTGGAAGACGGTAGACCGGTGGAGCATTACGAAGCTCTGCACCGGGGAGATCGCAGCGGGTTTCGCGTCGAGCTGGTACGCGGCCCCCATCAGGGTCTATCGCTTCACGAGTTGTTCACGGGGATGGACCCCTGATGGGCCATTCCGGGTAGGGCGAGGCCGGTTCGAAGGCGTGGGAAGCGAGGTGAGTGTGTAGAGAAGTGCAAACGGTCGTCCGGCCAGACATGGACCAAGGTGTGGTTTCGGGAAGACAGATCAGAACGAGACTGGTCTCACCATAACGAGGGGGGCAGTTGATGAAAAGCCAGAACAAGATCGTCGCCATCCTGGTGGTCCTGGTGATCGTCCTCGCGGTGGCGCTGGGCTACATTGTCGCCGGACAAAGGGCCGCAGATGAAGTAGTATCGCCCTACCGGACCGACAAGATCGTGATCGGCTTCACGCCTCCGGACATCACCGGCGTGTTCAAGACTGCGACCGACTTCTTCATCGAGTCGGCAGCGAACGCCCGTGAGGCTGGCGTTCACGTCGAGGTGATTGCCCGTTCGCCGGCCACGCACGTCGCCTATGCCGACCAGGTGGCAATCGTTGAGGACTTCATCGCCCGCGGGGTGGATGTCATCGCCATATCCCCCGCGGACGTGAAGGCCCTCACCCCGGTGCTTCAGAAGGCCAATCGAGCCGGCATCCCCATAATCGTCGTCAACTTGCTGGGCCCCTTCGAAGGGGTTGAAGTAGCGTCCTTCGTCGGCTTCGATAACTTCACCGCCGGCGCGGTCACCGCCTATGCGGTGCTCGACTACTTTGGCGGCCCGGGAGTGCTCGGCACCGGCCCCACCGTGCAAGTCAAGCCCACCGACTTCCTCGACCTGGCCTGGTGGGAGAACCTGTACGCCAATGTCGACCCCGCGACCATCCGGGCTCGCGGTGCCCTGCTGGAAGGCGTTGCCGGCAGCTTCTTCTCTCAGGCCCGGCTAGACGGTTTCCGTTCGGTATTAAAGAAGTTCCCGAACGTCGTCGAAGTCCATCCGGTGATCGCGACCAACTGGAACCGGGCGCTGTCCATCGCCGCCACGGAAGACATCCTGGCCAGGCATAAGGCAGGAGACATCGACTTCATCTGGGGCATGTCCAGCGAGATCGGCCTTGGCGCCATGCTGGCCGTTGAGGCGGCAGGCCGCCAGAAGGACGTCATGGTCTTCAACCAGGGCGGTACCGCCGAGTCCATGACCCGGATCCGCGAAGGCCGCCTCGTCGGCGAGGCCTGGCATGGCTTCCCCGAGTGGGGCTGGTACGGTGTGAAGCACGCCGTCATGACCGTCCTCGGACAGGAGCCGCCGGCCCACTTTGACGTGCGGCCCCGCCTCATCTACAAGGGTAACCTGGTCCAGTTCACTCCTCTCCCCCATCTCTCCGAGATCGACTGGGAGGCAATCCTCCAGGCGGCCGGGAAGTGAACTGCGGGTAGTCGCGTCAACCTGCGCGGGAGGGGCGCTTGAGGGTGTGCGCCCCTCCCTCTATCCCGACTCGAGCTGTCCGGCGAAAGCAGCAAGGGAGGTCCGGCAAATGGGCTTTACGGGCAAGGTAGTCGCGGTGACCGGCGGCGGACTCGGCATCGGCCGGGCGACGGCCCTCGCTTTCGGAGCAGCGGGCGCGCGGGTGGCGGTGGTCGACGCCGGCCGCGAGCAGGCGGAGGAGACGGCCCAGCTCATCGAGCAGGCGGGGGGCCAGGCAGTCGCGCTGGTGGCCGACGTGTCCTCGGAAGGCGACGTCCGCAAGTTCATGGCGGCGGTCGCCGGTCGCTGGTCAGGCCTTGACGTGCTGGTCAACAACGCCGGGGTCATGGCCCCACCGCTCGGCCGCACGGCCGACGGGTTCGAGCTCCAGTTCGGCATCAACCACCTCGGCCACTTCCTGCTGACGTCACGCCTGTTCCCGCT
>DBBB01000033.1 GCA_002291985.1 Firmicutes bacterium UBA995 | reverse complement strand
GTCCAAATCAGGCGGTTCGGGCGAGCCGCCTGGACCGACAACCTCCAACCGGCCGGGGAACGAACGGCGGCGTACCGGGGAACGACGCAGGTCCCAGTCGCATAGACGCAGGTCGCATAGTTCCGGGGACTGGGGAAAACCGGAGCGAACCGCGCGCACTACTGCTTGGAATCGAGGGAGTTCAAGAAGCATCGTGTAGGGAAACCGTTCTTCCAAACGTTCAGAAGTCCGAAGACCGTCGGGCACCCACATGCCGGGGAACCCGCCCTGGTAATGATACGAGGGGTCAACGCGACGCACCTCGTGCTCGGCGAATTCACGCGCGAACAGCTCGGCGTCTTCGGCCGAACCAAGGGTCAACACGATCTTATTGCGGCAACATTCCAGCACGGCCTGCCGGAAAGCGCGGTTGTCGTCCGGCAAGAGCTGGGCGGTGGTTTGCACGGCCAGGACCACGGCGCATCGATAGCTGCGGCCAAGCGCCAACAGGCGCTCGATGTCGGGGTTCAAATAACGCGGGAATTCGTCAATGTAAAGAGCGTGGGACGGACGGCTCATCTGGGTGCCGGGCCGGCGAAAGACGGCGTTTTGAAAGTGCATCATCACGAACTGGCCGAAAACGTCACCCAGTTTGCCCAGCCGACCCATTGCGGTGTTAATCACCAGCACACCACCATCGGCCAAGTGACGGTCAAGATCCACATCGGAACGGCCCAGCAGTACACGGCCGAGAAGGGCGTTGCCGGCGATGTCTTCCAGCTGTTGGCGCAGACCCAGCGCGAACTGGTACATCTTGTCCCGCAATTCGCCGAGCACTTCACGCTCGAAGTATTCGACCAGAGCGGTCTGGCCATGCCGGCGCTTGGCGACGGGCAGAAGGTCCTGCTCAAGATAACTGAGATCTCTTAGGGCGCGGATCATGTGGGCCAGAGTAACCTCGTCACCCAAGACCTGCTTCAAGAGCAGGGTGGTGTTACGGCAGGCGATCTCCTGCACCTGGCGGAAAAACGCCTCCTGACGACCGAAAAGCGCCCGCAGAACGGTGCGCATGATCTCGGCAACGGTGTCGGGAGGACCCTCAAGAGGGTTGAACCGCGGCGTGGCAGGATCTTCCGGGTTGATGTAGACCAGGGGCAGATCCAGCGAACGGGCCATCGCGGCAACGTCCTCCGCCAGGTCGCCTTTCGGCTCTATGACGGTCACGCCCAGCCGCTGGCCGCGCCGCAGAGCCTGCAGGTCCTGCCAAATCATGGGCTTGAGCACCCGGGTGGTTTTGCCCGTGCCGGTCGTGCCGACAACCAGGGTGTGCAGATAGCGATCTTCATGGGTTATGACCACGGGCGTCCGGCCTTGATAGGCGACGCGGACATCCAGGGGAGACGGGCGCACGGACACTGCCGGCGACGGTCGCTTCATGGGACCGGAACGTGGCAGTTGAGACCGTACGGCGAAGAAGCCCAGGATACCGACGGATAGCAACAGGAGTGGGCCGAGTTGAAGCGGCAGCAGCATTGATTGCCAAGCGTCTTCGCCCATAAGCCAGGCGGCTCGCGGGTCGGCGGAATGCTGCTCGGCGACCGACCAGGCCCAGCCGCGCACCCAGCGGGACCACCAGCCGGATACCGCCAGGAGTGCCGCGGTCAGACCGGGCCACAAAAGAAGGCTGCGGCGGGACGCGGCACCAGCGATGAAGCCCAAGAAACCCAGGCCGGCAGCGACAAAGACGCGCACCGGCACAGGGGCAGGACCGGGCTCGGCCAGAACGCCGCCGAGACCCCCGGCAAACCATACGGCGGCCGCCAAAGCGGCAAAAAAGCACAGGACAGCGCCCAGAACAACAAGAAGGCGGGTCACCAGAACATCCCTCCCAAACGAACGCGGGGACAGAGTTAGTCCGCGCAACCCGCAGGCGCGGTTTCACGGCCGTCCGTGTATACGGTCAGTCCCGGCTCCGCCAACGGTCCTTGATACCGATGGGGAACGTGACGCGGCGGGAAAACGACCCGGACAGATTACGGGGAGGAAAGAGCGGAACCGATACGCTCCAGCGTGGGACGGACGGGCGTTCCCGGTTCGCCGGAACCGCCGGCGGGGACAAGGTACCAGAGCCAGTCGCGGACGCCGATAACGGCGCTGACGGCATGGGCCCAGTCCCCGCTGGAAACGACGGCCAGCACACCAGAACAGCCCAGACTGCTCAGCACGTCGCTGGTCAGTTCCTCGGCCAGAAAGACTAGTGTGCGCGCGTCGGCCGCCCGGAGATCGATGGCGAGATAATGCGAATTGCGACCGCGCACAATATAAGCATCGGGACAGCCGTGCACGGGACGTTCCAGTGCGGCGCCGGACAGAAAGCCGCCAATCACCTCCTCCAGGGATTCCCCGGGATAAGGCGCCCCGGCCAGAAGACCGAAGATGGACAGGCCGTCCCCGGGCACAAAACACCAGCGGGCCCGGTTGCGGAAGGGCCGGATGGAGGCGAGCGCTGCCGAGAAGTCGGGGTAGCGACCGCCGGGACCGCGTCCCAGAACCAGCGCGAAGGATATGTCGGACGGGAAAAGAGGGTGCGCGGCACGCGACCAGATACGGCATGTCCGGGTGGCCTGGGCCGAGGAAAAGACAGCGCCACCTACCCAGCGACCGGAAACTGCCGGGATGCCCCGGATACTGAAAAGAAGACCGGGAAGGTTAGGCGGCAGGAACTCGGCGACGAAGCCAGGCATGGTGTCCCAGAAGACGAACCGGGCAGAAGCACCGCGTTCGGCCAGCACAACGAAGACTTCTGACGCTATGCAGTGAGCCGGCAGGCCGTGGTCGCCGCGAAGCAACGGACGCGGACGCGCGGGAACGAACGCGGGCGCCGGAAAAACGAGAAGATGCCGACGGTCAGTGTCTTGACGGCGCAACGCAATTAACCCTTCCGCGTACAAAGGCTTGACACGCGCACGGAGAGCCCGCGGAGTCAGGGACCGACCGGCGTGAACTGCCAGCAAACGGTGGAAATCCGGCAGATTCATGACTCGCAGACGGACAAGATGCTCGAGTTCAGCCGGGACGGGGCAGGGTTGCGGAACGCGCACCTGTTTACGTAAAGTCGGCATGAACGGCAAACCTCCCCGACAGGAAAGAACAACCGACGGCAAGCACGGCTGGCCCAGATGGTCACGGAGAAGCGGGCCTGGTACCGACCGCCGCGATTTCCGCGTAGGCACAGCGCGACAGGGCGTCGGCTTCTTCGTTCTGGTCCCGGGGAACCCAGCGCAGACGGATGTCCCGGAACTGAGAAAGCAGGGCGCGAGCCTGGTCGTAAAGGGGCCTTATCCGGCCGGAACGGACGGCGTAGTCGCCGGCGAGTTGCCGGGTTACCAACTGACTATCGGAACGCAGCTCGACGGGTTCGCCCGAGTGCCCGGCGGAAAGCAGCCACCGGAGAGCCTCAATCACAGCCTGATACTCGGCCACGTTGTTGGTGGCACGCGAACCCCGGGCTGCTACACCCAAACCCTCGGAGAGTTTGAGACCGTCCCGGGAGGCTATCCAACCGTAACAGGCGATACCGCCAGGATTCACCGGTTCGCAGAGACCGTCGGCCCATACTATGATGCCTGTCAAAGGAGCGCCTCCTCGATAGTGGTGTCGATCTCTTCCTGCCGCAGCACATACTCTCCAACTGCCGCTCCGAGATCCTCTCGACCAGCAGACACCTCTAAATCGCGGTCCTGTGGCGTACATCTCGGGAAGCTTCTTGCCCCGGGACAAAACGGGGGGACCCCGCGGGGGCACCAGTCAGCCGAACCTTTCAGCCGTATTGCAGGCCGGGACGAGTGGGCCTGGAAGTGAGGCCACCGATGGGACTGAGAGCCGTGGGCGGGTTGGTTCCTGCACCGAAAGCATAGCCTCGATTGGCCGAGGAGGGGCTCCACCCCTTGAGGCAAGGGCGGCCGATCACCAAGCCCGTTCCAGGTCCAGTTGGTAAGAGCAACGTCCCCCGGCGGATTGGTGGGGTTGCCGATGGCATACTGGCTCAGGTTATCGATGTCGCCGCTATTGTCCCAACGGACGGCGTAGAAGTAGACATGGCCGTGGGCGTTGGTGAAGGGGAAGTCGCTCTTCAGGTACGCGCCCCGCAGCAGCCCTAAGTGGGTGGGGAACACCCCGTGGCCGAAGAAGTAGCGCTCGAGTCCGCTGACGATCACCCGGATGTCGGCCACCGCCTTGCTCTCGTGCGCCCGCTCGATGGCCCCCAGCACCCGGGGGATGGCGA
>DBBB01000034.1:3165-5334 GCA_002291985.1 Firmicutes bacterium UBA995 | reverse complement strand
GGAGATAGGTGAGTAGCTCCTCCTGCCTCGGCTGCCCGAAAACCATCCTGTAAACCGCCAGCGACCGTCGCAGCGATTCGAGCCTCTCCACCTCCCGGCTCAGGGGAACTGCAGGCACATGCCGTTCGATCCTGGCCCCCCCTTCCAGGACGCATACCCAGAAGGGCACGAGGTCGCCGTCTTCTGGCTGCCTGTCCTGTACGCCCAGCGCGAACATGGCTTCCCAGGGATCGCCCGAGCCACCAAGGACGTCCCCACCGTACCGCCACGCCAGGTTCTTACGCACCGCATGGCCCTTGTAGCGGTGAATCCGGCCTTCCCGCTGCTCGAGATCCACCGGGTTGGACGGCAGGTTCCAATGCACGACGACGTGGCAGTAGGGATGGAAGTCAAGTCCTTCCTGACCGACGGAAGTGGTGGCCAGCACGAAGGGCCAGAACGGGCTGTTGAACGCTTCCCGCACCTGCCCCGGCCGGGTGTCATACGAGCCGTCCTCGCTGCGGTCGGCGCCAAACCGGAGGGCGAAACGGGCTCTCATCCTTCTGGGCTCCAGAGTAACCGTTCCGCCGGAGCCGTCGGCACCGATGTCATCCACCCCCACCGTCACCGTACGAAGTCCCACAGCCTGGCAGATGGCCTTTCCCAGCTCACGGGCCGTATCAACCTGCGCCTTATCGAATAGCCCCAGCGACTCCCGGAGGACGTGCACGTACTCGTCCAGCACCGATTGGAGGTTACCGTGCACGCAGTATTCCAGCACCTGCCGCCAGTACGGCTCAGGGGCGTCAAGGCCGCGGATCATGGCCGTCACTTCGGGAAGGTTGAAGAGACTGCGGAACGTCCATGCTACCCGGGCGGCAACATCCCTGACCTCGTCGAGTGTAGATTCCGAGGGCATCGGTGATACCCGCATGAGGGCCCTCAGGGCCGCGACGCCCGGTCCGGCCAGGGCGTTCCGGGCAAGAACAAGGCCGAGGTCGGCCGGCGGCCGCTTGAGTTCGATTTCCCCGCGGAGGAGCCGGCGCATCTGGTCGACGTGAAGCAGCCAACCCGTCTGCCCCTCCTCGTCACCGGCCTCCACGTCGCCTCCAGCCCAGGTGGCGGCCAGGTCTCTCCGCTCCAGCCACCGGCGAGCGAGTTGGGGATAATGGGCCTCGTCCAGGAGGACCGGCGCAGCCCAGTACCATGAGTCGTCCTCCTGCCCGTCGGCGTCTGCACCGGCTCTGATCGGTGCCAGGAGCTGTTCGACCTTGTTCCTGACTGCCGACAACACCTCGTCGAGGGAGGCCGGGGCCGACCCGTCGGGCGGGGTCAAGGTGAGCGGATCGACCTCCCGGGCCAGGGTCAGGCTGGGATAGAGCAAGCCCAGAACGGGCATTCCCGTCAGGCGGCCGTCCCGGTGGTCAAAACGCAGGAGACGCGGCCGCCTCTGCCTGGCCTCCCGCGTGTAGTCAGGGTTCTCCTCGAACGACCGCAACATGAGCCGCTCCGCCTCATAGCTCAGGAGGGCGGCAATGACCTTCGGCACCACCTGCCACGACGAGAAGACCAGGCGCTTGGTAAACGACCTTCCCTCCGGGTGGGCGTATTCGGCATACGGTCCCCCGGACCGGTAGTACGGGAGCGATGGGGGCACCCACACAAGCCGCCAGGCGCCGGAGTCAACGGTGTCCCGGGCGAGGGCTCTTAGCCGGGCGTTACCGGGGTCGATCGCGGAATACCTCAGCACGTCCTCCCAGGAGAGAAGCATCTCTCCGGCAGAGGCCAGCTGCCGGCCAAGCTCGGCCCCTCGTGGTCCGCGGATTCCGTCGCTGAACTCCCGCTTGAGCTTGTAGTCGTCCATGAAGTTGAGCAGATACGGTGCGGCCTTCCAGTATTCCAGCGTATCGCCGGTAGCCAGGAGACGGCCGATCCTTTGCAGGGCGACAAAGCCCCTCACATCCCCGGTCTCCACCCGTAGCGGGCCCGGGTCGGCGGTTTCGAGCATGCCGTTGCGATCCGGGGAGGCCGCCAATCTCTCGGTCCGAACCATCAACCTCCTGAGGCGCCGCTCCAGGTCGCCCTTCACTCTGCCGAGGGTCTCTTCCCCTTCCCCGTTTCCCAGGAGGTACATTGCCCGCCGATACTCCCGCAGGACGCCTTCGAGCTCCGCGCGGCGCGCCTCGTCGC
>DBBB01000034.1:0-2808 GCA_002291985.1 Firmicutes bacterium UBA995 | reverse complement strand
GGCCTCGTGCTCCAGGCAGTACATCTTGTACGGTGTGGCGGAAAGGAGCAGGATACGGCACTCCGGCCATCTGAAGAGCTGCTGAGCCAGAAGCCCGGCGTCATTGTCGCCGCGAAGGAGGTGTTTGAAGCGCTGGAACTCGTCGAGAATCACCAGATCAGGTTCGAGACCCATGATACAGGTCGCGGCCAGGATAGCCCGCAACTCGCCGACTACAAGGTTCCGGGCCGCCCTTTCCGCAAGCGGGATATGCTTCCGAGCATAGCGGAAACGGTGACTCAACTCGGCGAACCTGGTGCGCAGGTCAGGCCTCCCCTCCTGCAGTCGGTCGGCCGCCTCGCGCTGCAGGCTGGCAGCGAAACTCCCGGCCAGCGTCTGGTCAATGGTGTGATGGTCCAGGAACGAACCGATCGTTGACTGGAAGCCTTCCTTGCTCGCATTTCCTTGCAGGAGATTGAGCGGCCCGGTCCCCTCGAGGTTCCACACCTTTTTGAGCATCCAGTAGAGAAGGGCCCTCTCCTCTTTGGTGCCCAGGTTCGTGGCGTGTGCGAACGAGGTGCCCGGCGTGATGGCGACGAAGTTGAGGCGCCTGGCCGCCAGGTTGGTGAGCTCGGTGGGCAGCAGGGTGAGCCTCCGGACCCGGGTGAAGGCCTCACCTATCTTGAGCCGGTTGACGTTCTGGCTGGCGATGTTGGCATTGGAGCATATGTACACGACATCTATGCGCCGGCCCGAATCCCAGAGATGGTCCACTACCCTGGCAACGACCCCCCTGGCTACCAGGGTCTTGCCCAGACCGGCCTCGTCGGCAACTAGAAACCGCCGGGTAGCGTCAGGGTCGCCGTACAGGCGCCGGAACGTGTAGTCCACGGACCGCAACTGGAAGTCCTTGAGCCGGCTCAGCACCGCTCCGACATCCGGCCGGCTTGCCGACTCACTCATCGCCAAGCCCACGCCTCGCTGACCAGATTGGCTCCCAGATCTCGTCAAACCCGTCGGGAAGGAGTTCCCGCCCTCCAGGGGTCTTCCTCAGGTCTTCCACCAGTCGCGCGATCTCGTCAAGCTTCCCCGGAGTCCTGTCCAGGGCCCTCACCAGGCTCTCAAAGAGCGAAACTCCGGCCATCCTCGAGCCCGCCCCTCCCGCCAGGTCAATAGCGCCCATGCCCGACAAGCCACCCTCACCCCCCTCGTCCGCCAGGAGAAAGAGCAGGAACCGCAAGGTGCCGTTGCGGTCCCGCAGGAGAGACCTGAGGATGAGCTCCTGGCGATCCGCGGGGGCTCCCCGGAGGGACGCCTTCAGCACGAAGCGGGTGGCAGCTCGACGGTCGGCGCGGGCAATCACCAGGGAAAAAGCGAAAAACGGCGTCAAGGCCTCAAATGAAACTGGACCGAAGCCGGCCAGTAGCCGCGAACTCAAAGCCAGTGGCAGTGCAGCCGACTCCTGCAACGAGATCGGCCAGCAAGAGGCAGTCACGTCCGCGGAGTCAACGTCCAGGGGATGCTGACATTCGAGAGCAACCGAATAGTCCTGGCCGTCGGCGGACTCCGTGACGACAGCTTCGAGGCTTGCGGCAGCAAGCACCCGGCGGAGTCCTTCCAGGCGCTGCTCGAGGTCCTTACCTGTCGGATCCGGCTCAACGGGCGCCGGCGGCGTGAACTCCTCGAGGAGCGCCGTCAGGCCGGGGCGGTGGCCGTCTATACCCAGCACTGCGTCAACGCCGCAATGAGTCTTCCTGCCCCGCAGTTCCACCAGGAACTCGACGTTGGCCCCGAAAGCCCGGTCGGTAGCGTTTGCCGACCCTGTCCAAACCCTGGCATTCCAGCCCGCGTCGGCCACATACAGCTTGGCGTGCAGGCCGGCCAGGGAGCACTCCTCCTCGGGTACGGCGGCCTCCTCGTCATCGGGTTCGCCCTCCGCGGCCTGGCTGAAGGCACATAAGCGGCTGAACCCGAGTCCCTCTGGAGCCACCGTCTCAAGGCTTTCGAACCGGGAGACCAGGACGTGACCGGAGCCGTTCTCCGCGAGCCGGCGCAGGCACCCCTCCGACAAGAAGGGCGACACGACAAGCATCCGGTCCCGCCGGCCGCCGAAGGGCCACGTCCGGCGGCCCGGGATCCCCGTGGGCCAGAAGGCGTATCCCTCGAAGCCGTCCGGCAGTTCCCAGCTGACCCGCCGCAGTTCGTCTTGCATCAGGTCGAGGTCTTCGCGGACGGGCCCGGGCAACGACCCGTGGACCATCCGGGGCAGCGCAGCCACGAAGTCGCCAAGCGGGTGGTTCACCGAATACGCGTACTTGCGCCCGGTGAGTTCACCCTCCATCACCAGGACGGTATCCCAGGAACGGTCAAAGGTCAAGTTACGGGTAAGGCAGCCCAGCCGGTACCTCACCGGCCGGCCGGGGGAAGTGAACCTGAGGACCCAGACCTTGGGATGGAAGACCCCCTCCCGGTAAGGTGGGCTTACCTCAAAGACCGAGTCCTCGAGGTAACCGTAGAGCTGCTCGTACCGCCTGGGCACCCTGATCTGTCCCGCCTGGCAAAAGACACTTATCCTTCGCGCGTAACCCCGCAACCCGGCCAGCAGGGCGCAGGGATCGGCGTCCTGGATCTTCTTATCGCCGGTATCCACCCACTCTGAGACGGCAAAGGAGAGCGGCGTCACCAGCAAGGCCAACAGGTCCAGGGTGAAGGTGGTCCCGATCGCCCTGTGCAGATGGTGACCCCAGGGGGGCTGGAGGGCTCGCAGCAAGACCTGCCGGTCGTCGAGTTGCAGCACGTGGTCAACCCTCTCTTCCGAATCCGCTGAGC
>DBBB01000044.1 GCA_002291985.1 Firmicutes bacterium UBA995 | reverse complement strand
GGCAGCGGCTGGCGGGGGTGGTGCGAGCCATGGCCGAGGTCGAAGTGCAGGAACTGACCAGGGAGACCAACCAGCACTTCACCGAACAGGACTACTGGGATCGGGTCGCGAAGAAGACCGCGTTGTTCATGGCGGAGTGCCCGCGGATCGGGGCTGCGGCCGGGGATGCCCTCCCGGGGTACCAGCAGGCGCTTCATGGCTTTGGATTCAAGTTGGGAATGGCATATCAGGTGGTCGATGACCTGCTTGACCTGACGGCCGAGCCGTTTACCCTCGGGAAACCCACCGGCCAGGATCTGCGCCGCGGGATTATCACCCTGCCTTTGATCCACGCCATGGCCGCGGGTTCTACGGAGGACAGGCGCCGTCTCCAGGTCACGCTCACCGCAGGCGGGCCTCAGGATGGCGGCGGGGAATCCATCGTGCGGCTGTTGAAGACCAGGGGGAGCATTGCCTATACCCTGGCCATCGCCGACCGGCTGATCGGCGGCGCCTGCGACGCCCTCGCACCGCTGCCGGCCGTTCCCGCGCGGGACAGGCTCGAGGCCGTCGCCCGGTCTGTCCCGCGCCGGGACTACTGATCGGCCGACCCGGGGGAAGGGACGACGGGCCGGCTGAGGGATGAGGGAGGTATATCGATTTGCCTGGGCTTTTCTCCCCATTTTCCGTGAAGTCGCTGGCCCTTGATAGTCGCATCGTCTTGCCTCCCATGGCCACGGGAATGGCCGCGGAGGATGGGGCGCCGACAGAGCGCCACCTGCGGCACTACCTGGCTCGGGCTTCCCGCTCGGTGGGATTGGTGATAGTGGAGCATTCCTTCGTGGACCCGGCCGGCCGGCTTTCGGAGGGTCAGATGGGGATTCACAGCGAGGCCGTGTTGTCTGCCCACGCCGCCCTGGCGGCCGGCATCCATCGTGCAGGAAGCAAGGTAGCCCTGCAGATCAGTCACGCCGGCGCTGCCGCCCGGTCCTCACTGATCGGTACTCGGCCCCTTGGCCCTTCTGCCCGGCCACTTCCCCGCGATGGCGCGGAAGTACCGTGTCCCTTGCCCGTCACGCAGCTCGAAGAGCTGAAGGAAGCCTTCGCCCTGGCGGCCATGCGGGCGGTGCAAGCCGGCTATGATGCCGTGGAGCTTCACGGCGCGCACGGCTTCCTGTTAAGCCAGTTTCTTTCCCCGCTGGCGAACGAACGCGTGGACGGCTACGGCCAAACGCTTGCCGGGAGAGCACGTTTTCCCCTGGAAACGGTGCGGTCCGTCCGGGCGCGGGTGGGACCGGACTACCCTCTCTTGTACCGGTTGGGGTTGGCGGACTACCTCGCTCCCCCGCAAAATGCAGGCTTGAAACTCGAGGAAGGTCTGATCGTGGCCGGATGGCTTGCGGAGGCGGGAGTGGATCTCCTGGACATATCAGGCGGTCTGGGCGGCGCGCGGCCGCCGGCCGGGGGGGCCGGCTACTTCTTGCCGTGGGCGGAATCGGCCAGGGCTTGCCTGACTATCCCCGTGCTCGTGGCCGGCGGAATCAACGATCCGCTGCTCGCGGATCGGGCCATCCGCTGCGGAATGGCCGACCTGATCGGCGTCGGACGTGGGTTATGGGCCGACCCGGCCTGGGCGGAAAAGGCCCGGCAAATGCTCCTGGGAGCGAGCTGAAGTGCTGGAAGGGTTCTCGGGGGCGGTGCTGGCAGGCGGGCAGGGCCGGCGGTTCGGCCGGACCAAGGCGGTCCTGCCCTGGGGCGACGACACGCTGGTAGACCAGGCGGTGGCTCAGCTACAGCCCATCTTCCCGGAAGTGCTGGTGGTCGGAGCAACAGCGACGACCGGCGCTGCCCGGTCCATTCCCGACCGCGACCCGACCCGGGGGCCGCTGGGCGGCATCCAGGATGCGGTCGGCGCCGCCCGCCATCCTTACGTTTTCATTATGGCCTGCGACATGCCGTTCCTGAATTCCGATCTGGTTCAGGGGTTATGTCGCGCGGCCGACGGGTTTCAGGTGGTCGTGCCGGAAAGCGCGCCCGGCTACCTCGAGCCCCTCCATGCCGTGTACCACCGGTCGTGTCTGCCCCTGATTGCCGCCAGTCTGGATGCCGGCGAATTCCGCGTGGCCAACTTCTTTCAGCGGGCCCGGGTGCGAGTGGTGACTCCCGAGGAACTCACCCGTCTTGGCCGCCGCCCGGAAGACTTCTTCAATATCAATACCCCCGACGACTACTGCCGGGCGCTGACCCTGCTTCGGGTTCCCGTGGTGGCGGTGACGGGATTTTCGGGAGAAGGCAAGACCACCCTGGTCGAGAAGCTGCTTCACGGGTTGACGATGCGCGGCTATCGGGTAGGTGCGGTCAAGAGCACCCGGCATGAGCAGGCAGAGGTAGACGTTCCCGGAAAGGATACATGGCGTTTCCGCAAGGCCGGCGCGGCGGCAGTGGGCCTGGTGAGTCCCGGGAGCGCTTTCGTCATGGCAGAGGTACCACGGAGGGACTTGCGCCAGGTAGCAGTGTATCTTGCGGCGCTTGCGCCCCTCGATTTCGTCCTCGGTGAAGGCTTCAAGGAGGATGACGTCCCCCGGATCCTCGTATCGCGGCATGGCACGACACCGCAGGTCCGGGGAGAAGTGATCGCCGTGTACGGCTCGCCGGTGGCGTCTCTTGTCGGAGCACCGTGCGTGGAAGCAGGCAAGGAGGACTTGTTGGTCGATGTTCTGGTCAGGAGGTTTCTGCCATGGCGCGAACCCACAACCGGGTGAACAGGCGCCGGGGACGTACCGGCGCGGTAGCCCTCACCATCCTCCTCCTGGGACTTGCGGTGGTCATCGGTCTCGCGGAACACACACGCCTTGTGCGCAACCCGAGGGAACTCATGGTCGGCGTGACCGATTCGCGCGAACCGGCGATGACCCGCCTCCTGGAGGCTTTCGCCGAGGCACACCCCGACCTGGACATCCAGGTCCACGCACTGGATGAGGCAGGGGCCGAACTGGCCGGGCTCTTGCGGACGGAACAGATGGACTTCATCCTGCACGCCGGCCAGTACCGGCTGCAAGGGGCGACCTCGCCCGGATCCGAGTTGTCCGAGTGGATCCTGCCCGCCATCCGCTTTCATGCCGCCCGCGTTCCCGCCACGCGCTTTCTGCATCCGTTGCAGGAGATCACCGGCGGCGAGGCCCGCGATCTGCTGAAGGGAATGCCGCCCGACCGGGCCGGCGCGCCCGATTGTTTCCCCCTGCGCCTGGTCCCCCCGGGGGATCTGGCAAGTTATCCCGGGTGGGACGCGATCGCGGACCTGGTACTGGGCTCCCATCCCCACTCGGTACAGGGGTTCGAGATTCGCGACCGCGGTTTCGTGGCTTACAGCCTGGGCAACTTCATCATGGACCAGCGACGTCCCATCCAGACGGAGAGCATGATCCTCGAGATCGAGTTCCTGCCCTCGGGCATCCGGCAGATCCGGGTGATACCCGTTCTCATCGAGGACTTCCGCCCTCGTATCCTCGAAGGCGTGGCGGCCGAGCACGCTCTGGCCAAACTCCGCCGCATCTCCCTGCCCCTTACCGGGGAGTGAAATGCGGGCTACGAAAGGGACGAGGGGCAGGCCGCCGCGGGAGGTGCAAGCTCATGGAAGTCTACGCGCTGGTGGGGGCAAGCGGAACGGGCAAGAGCCATCGGGCATCGCTCGTGGCCCAGGAGCTGGCGGCCGATGCCGTGATAGACGACGGGCTGCTGATCGTCGACGGGCGTATCGCCGCGGGTCGTTCGTCAAAGCGAGAGGAGACGAGGGTGGCCGCGGTCCACAGGGCTTTGCTGGCCGACCCGATACACGCCGATGAGGTGGAAGAAGCACTCAGGCGTCTTGCTCCCCGCTGCCTGCTAATCATCGGCACTTCCCGGCGGATGGCCGACCGCATTGCCCAGCGCTTGCGCTTGCCCGCACCCGCGCGCTACGTGGCGATTGAGGACATATCCAGCCCAGGCGACATCCGAAAGGCCCGCCGGGTACGACGCGACCTGGGAAGACACGTGATCCCCGCGCCGACCCTCGAGGTCAAGCGCAGCTTCTCCGGGTACATGGTCGATCCCTTACGCTTCCTGATGCGACCTCGCCGGGGGGGCGACACGGGCCAGTTTGTAGAGAAGTCGGTGGTCCGACCGACTTTCAGCTTGCTCGGCCGGTTCGTGATCAAGGACACGGTGGTGGCGGCAATCGCCGCCCGCTCTGCCCGCTCAGGAGAAGCGATCCCCCGGGTGCTCAGGGTGGAAGTGGACCCACGGCCGGAAGGAGTCGCGATCGAGTTGCAGGTGGCGGTCGGTTTCGGATACGACCTGGCGGAAGTGATGGTCGCGGCCCAGCGGCGCGTGAAGGATATGGTCGAGCACATGACTGCGCTGAACGTACTCAGGGTGAACATCACCGCCCGCGCCCTGTTCTGGGACAAGTGAAAGCGAGCGGACCACCGCGCCCTGAAGGGTTCGGGGCATCGGCAAGGAACTAAGGAACTGAGGCTCAGGAGGTCGTCCTTTGGCCCAGTTGATCGATTCATCGCTGCGCGATCTCATCAAGTCCCTTCCCGACCGGGAGTGGCGGACGCTGGCTCTTGTGCTGACGCAAGTAGGTCCCGGCGAGTGCTTTGCGGTGGACCTCGCGGCCATGGCAAGAGAACTGGGAGAGGACTCGCGGGCGGTGATGAACCGCCTGAGCGCCCTCGAGGAGTTCCGATGGGGCGGGCGACCTTTGCTGGAACTCGCGTCCTCGGATCCCCTGGTGTACCGGGTCAATGCGCTGCCACCAGTTCCTTCATCGCCCGCCGACCTCAGCCCCGTGTTCGAGTACGCGGAAAGCGTCCTGGCTCGACCGCTGGGCAACGCGGAGATCCTGGCCATCCGCCGCTGGAACGAGGAGTACGGCTTTGATTGCCAGGTGATATGTGCCCTTCTGGAGGAGTGCTATCGGCGGGGCCGGAAGCACCTGGCCTATCTGGAGCGAGTGGCGGCCAACTGGTACGATAAGGGCGTCCGGGACCTTGCCGGAGTGGAAAACATGGAGTCCGAGCACCGCGAACAGGCCGGCCTCGCGGGACGGGTTGCCCGGTATCTAAACTTGTCCCGGAAGCTGACCGAAGCCGAGCAGGCCATGATCGCCAAGTGGACCGGGTGGGGGTTTCCCCTGGAGGTTATCCTGAGAGCCTGCGCCATGACGGTGAATATCGATCGGCCAAACTTCGCGTACATCGATCGGGTGCTGGCGAACTGGCGGGCAGCCGGGGTCCAGTCGCCCGAGTTCGTCGACCAACACCTGGCCAGAGCAGAGGCGGGCAAGGCGCGACGGAGGAGGTCGACCCCGCGGGCGACCAATTCCCGACCTCCGTCGCGGGGTAAGGATGAGGCGTACTATGAGCAATTCGAGGAGAGCGCGGTCAAGCACCGAGCTGGCGGAGAGCAGGGCGCGCCGACGCGCCCGACATCTGGCGGAGAGGGACAGTAGAGAGAAGAGACTCCGGGAGTCCTTCCCCCGGCTCGCCGAGATCCAGGGGCAGAAAGCGCAGGTGGCCCTGGATCTATCGCGGCTCCTGGCGGGGCTGAGGTCTCGCTCCGGCCTCGATCGGGACCGCTTGGAGCAGCGGGCGGCCCTGCTGGAGGAGGAGTGGCAGGCCTTCCTTGCCCAACACCAG
Organism: Firmicutes bacterium UBA995; assembly: GCA_002291985.1. GTDB lineage: Bacteria > Bacillota > Sulfobacillia > UBA995 > UBA995 > UBA995. Next base: position 1,715 of record DBBB01000044.1, on the reverse strand, counting down.
ATTCCTCCCGACTACCTGAATGTCTGGTGGGACTGCCCGATCTGCTGCGACAGCGGGTGGCTGCGAGCTGATGAGAAGTGCCGGTGCCTGGTACAGGAGGAGGTCGACCACCTGTACCACCAGTCAGGACTGCCGCCTGAGCTTCGCGAACAAACATTCGAGACATTCCGCATTGACCTGTACCCGCCCGCGTTCCGTTCATTCATGGAGCAGGTGGTGGCCGAGTGCAAGGCTTTCGCGGCACGGGTCGCCTCGGAACAGCCCACCGAGAACCTGATGTTCCGGGGGGGAGTGGGGCTGGGCAAGACCTTCTTGTCCAGCGCCATCGCGCACAGCGTGCTCCGGTCAGGTCGCAGTGTCATCTACCTGACCCTGCCCGAGTTGCTCGACCGGATCCGGCACTACAAGTTCGAGGCCGTCGATCCCCATGCCCTTGCGCTGTTGCGTGAGGTGGACCTGCTTATCCTGGATGACCTCGGCGGGGAAAAGGTGAGCGAATTCTCCGTCCAGGAACTGTTTGCCCTGGTCAACTATCGCATCACCCACCGGCTTCCGATGGTGGTATCGACCAATCTCGCCTGGACCGACCTCGAGGAGGCGTATACCGCCCGCATCGCCTCGCGACTCATGGGTTCAGCCCGCGTCCTGAAACTCGACGGCGACGACATTCGCTTGCTGCTCAAACGCCCGCGCGCTTAGGGTCCGATGCGGGTGCGTCCGTCCAGGTAAGGCCGGAGAGCCGGGGGGATCCTCACCGAACCATCAGCTTGCTGGTGAACCTCCAGGAGGGGGATGAGGATCCGGGGGCTCGCCGCCGCCGTATTATTCAGGGTATGGCAATGACGGACCTCGCTGCCGGCCTCGCGGTAGCGAAGCTTCAGGCGTCTGGCCTGAAAGTCGTGGAACATCGACGCGGAGTGGGTTTCCGAGTAAGCATCCCGACTGGGCATCCAGGTTTCGATGTCGTACTTCTTTACTTGCCCCAGGCCCATCTCGCCCGCACAGACCAATACGACGCGGTAGGGTAGTTCCAGGGCCTGCAGCAGTTCCTCGGCGTTGGCGGTTATGAGTTCCAGTTCACGCTCGGAAGCTTCCGGATCGGCCCGAGTTATTACCACCTGCTCGACCTTGTAAAACTGATGGACCCTGTAAATGCCGGCGGTGTCGCGACCGGCCGCACCGGCTTCCCGGCGGAAACATCCGGAGAAACCGGCGTAGCGTAGCGGCAACTCTCCGGCGTCCAGGATCTCACCCGCATGGTAGGCAGTAACCGGCACCTCGGCGGTGCCGATCAGGAAGAGGTCATCCCGAGGGATTGCATAAGACTGCTCCTCCCCGCCGGGGAAGTAGCCGGTGCCTCTCATTGCCTCGGGTCGGATCAGCATCGGCACCGACAGAGGGGTGAAGCCCTTCTGCCGCAGCCTGTCCATGGCGAAGTTGAGCACGGCCCGTTCCAGCAGCATGCCATCGCCCCGCAACACATAATGGCGCGATCCGGACAATCGGACCCCGCGGGGCACGTCGATGATCCCCAGTCGTTCGCCCAGCGTCAGGTGGTCGGCGGGCGCGAAATCATGGACGGGAGGCTCGCCCCACCGGCGTACCACCTGGTTGGCCGTGTCGTCGAATCCCGGAGGCACGTCGGGCGCCGGCGGGCTTGGGACCCGCAACAGCAGATCTTCCAGTTCGGCTTCGACGCGCTCGAGGACCGGTTC
>DBBB01000122.1:761-6619 GCA_002291985.1 Firmicutes bacterium UBA995 | reverse complement strand
GGTGGCGGCTCGGCGGTCTTGCGCAGGACGGCGATCATGCGGCGATGGTAAGGAGGCTTGTCGAACGGCCGTCCCAGGTCGAATCCTTGATACCAGTCGGCCAGTTCGAATACGCCCGAGGCGCCCACCAGGGCCAGGAACTCCTGCGGGTAGATCAAGCGCGTGGTGGTGCGCTGCTCGATGACGTGCGTCTGGCCATGATCCCATACTTCCATCCGCAGCACTTCCGTCGCCGTCTGCCGGACCGGGTCGTAATCCGACGGCGTGCCAGCGTAGCTGCAGGTCACGCGCACCCCGTCCCGGGTCATGTCCCAGCGCTCGGCCGCACCCAGCGGCTGGTTCAGATCGACGACCGTCCCGAAGTCCACGACGTAGACGCCGTGGCTCCTGAGGTGACGGGCGACCGAGTGCAGGTGGCCGGTAATGGCGGGGATATCGAGCAAATACGGGAAGGATCCGGTCATGCAGATGGCGGCGTCGAAACCCCGGCGGGGGAGTTGAAACTCCCGCATGTCGCGAACGAAGACTTCCACGGGCAACTCGGCGAGCGCCGCTTTCTTCCCCAGATAATCCAGCATCTCGGGAGAGATGTCCAGCCCCGCGACAGCGAGGCCCCGGCGGGCGAACTCGAGAGCGAAACGGCCGCTGCCACACGCCACATCGAGCACGGAGCGGACTTCTCCCGACGCCGCGCGGCGGAAGGCGGCCTGCAAGAAGTCGGCCTCCGGCCCCGGTTCCCATCCGAATGCTATGTCATAGTACCTTGGATACTTGTATACCTCGCGGGTAGTCAATCAGTGCCCTCCTGTCCAGCATCATCCATCGCAGCGTCTCGAGCACGCCCGCCGCGGGGCTCGCGGCCGCGTCCGAAGTTATTCTCCTCTTGAGATCGGGTTCTCCTGCCCGGCGGATAATCCCCGGCAGCTCTGGTTAACCTCTTCACCATCAGTTACGGCGACCGGTAGGACAGCCGGCGGCCAGCAAGCATCCCGTGCAGTGCGGCTTGCGCGCGCGGCAGACCTGCCGGCCGTGGCGAATCATGTTCAAGTGCAAGGATAACACCAGGTCAGGCGGGACGGCGGCGGCGAGGAACTCCTGCAGGCGGGCGGGGCGGACTTCCGGTCCCGCGAGACCCAGCCGGCGGCTCACCCGCAGCACATGGGTGTCCACGGGAAATACCGGCCGCCCGAGGGCAAACAGGAGAACACAGGCGGCCGTCTTGGGACCGACTCCCGGAAGATCGAGCAGCCAGAAGTAGGCGTCGTCCGTACTGAGCCCACGGAGGTCTTCGAGATCTACCTTTCCCGACGCTCCGGTCAACTCCCGCAGGATGGCCACGATGCGGGCTGCCCGCTGGCCGGCCAGCCCGGCGGGGGCGATGACCGCGGCGACCGCCGCCGCCCCCGCGTCCCGGCACGCCTCCCAGGTCGGAAAGGTGGCACGAAGCGCGGCATAGGCCCGATCCCGTTGGCCGTCAGTGGTCGACTGCGACAGCAGGCTTCGTACCAGTTCCGCCAGGGGATCGGTGAGCGCGAGGTCGGGGCGGCCGTATGCCGTCTCCAGCAGCTTCGCCAGCGCCGACATGCATTCCCTGGCGCCGTTCAAGGCGACCTTCATGACCTCGGCCGCAAGGAAGCGACGAAGTCCCGGAACAACTCTCCCCGTTCCTCGAAGTTGGCGAAGCTGTCGAAACTGGCGCACGCGGGCGACAGGAGCACCGTGTCTCCCGGGTGGGCCGCTGCAGCGATTGCCGGGAGCAACTCCCCGTAAGATGAGTGATGCTCGCGCGGAGGTGCGGCCGTCCCCCTCGCCGTCTCTGCCCGCCGGATCGCCTGCTCGATGGCGGCGGCAGTCGCGCCCGTGAGGAAGATGCGGCGCACCTTCCCTTCCCCGACGAGCCTGGTCGCCAGTTCGTCGAAATCAACCTTCTTGTCGTATCCCCCTAGAATGAGGAGGATCGGCCCCTGCACCGTATCCAGGGCGGCCGCCGTCCGGTCGGGGGCGGTCGCAATCGAGTCATTGACGTAGCGGACGCCGTCGATCTCGCCTACCAGCTCAAGCCGGTGGGGTACTCCCTTGAACTCCCGGGCCGCCTGCGCCACGGCAGCCGGGCCGGCGCCGGCGAGGGTAGCCGCAGCCGCGGCAGCCAACAGGTTCTCGAGGTTGTGCCGTCCGGGAAGAAACAGGTTTCCTGCCTCGCATACCGGGGCCTGCTGCCCGGCGATCCACACCCGGCCGTCTTTCAAGAACGCTCCCCGCTCTACCGGCCCCCGGGTGCTGAACCAGGCAACGTCCCTTTTCCGGGCTTCGCCCAGTTCACGCGTCAGGGGGTCATCGGCGCCGAATACCGCCCAACTTCCCGGAGGCTGATGGCGGAAGATGTTGGCTTTGGCCGCGGTGTAAGCCGCGAACGTGCCATGAGCGTCCAGGTGGTTCGGACGGAGGTTCAAGAGCACCGCGATCTCCGGGCTGACGGCCAGCAGTTCCAGTTGAAAGCTGGATAGCTCCAGCACGACCTGCTCATCGGGGGCTATGCCCAGGACCTCCGCTATCAGGGGGCGGCCGATGTTGCCGCCGACGCGGACGGGGATGCCGGCCGCCTCCAGGATGGCCCCGGTCAAGGCGGTGGTGGTCGTCTTGCCGGCGCTGCCGGTAATACCGAGCACCGGCGCCTGGCACAACATCAGGAACAGCTCGGTCTCGCTGGACAGGACGGCCCCCCGGGCCCGTGCCTGCTCGAGCAGCGGATCGTCCGGTCGGGCGCCGGGGGTGACGAAGATGATATCGAACTCCTCCCGGCCCCGTTCGTAGTCGTCTCCCAGCCGGAATTCAATGGGCAAGCCAGCCAGGCGCGCAAGCCGCGCGCTCAGCGCTTCCGCCGGCTTGCGGTCGAAGACGGTCACGGCGACACCCTCGCCGGCTAGAAATCGCGCCAAAGCCTCGTGGCTGATACCCAGCCCGATCAGAGCCACCCGGCGTCGCCGCAATTCATCGCAAGCCCGCCGCGGGTCCGTCCGCCGCCGGCGCAACTCGGCCCAAGACAGCCCGAACACCCCCCGGTCCCTCTCAAAGTCGCGCCAGTACCTCGCGGAGGCGGGCCACGCCGGCCTGGATCCGCTCGAAGGAAGTGGCATACGAGAAACGCAAGTGCAGGTCAGAGCCGAAACCCTTGCCGGCTACGGTGGCTACTCTGGCCTCTTCCAAGAGGAAGGCGGCCAGGTCGTCGGATCCGGCAAACCGGTGGTTGCCACCGGACTGCGGCTTCAGGAGGCCGGAGATGTTGGGGAAGACGTAGAACGCTCCCTCGGGCACGCTAGCGGTCATCCCGGGCATGGTCGCCAGTTCCGCCGCCATGTAGTCGCGCCGGCGCTCGAATTCGCGACGCATCGCTTCCACCGGCGCGTCCGGCCCGTCAAGCGCCGCCAGGGCCGCCTTCTGCGATATGGAGGTCGGATTGGAGGTGACATGTCCCTGGAACTCGCCCATGGCCCGCGCCAGATCGCGATGGCAAGCCGCGTAGCCGATGCGCCATCCCGTCATCGCGTAGGTCTTGGACACGGCATTGATCAGCACCGTCCTCGCTTTCACTTCCGGACCGCAAGAAGCGGGACTGACATGCCGGTGGCCGTCGTACACCAGGCGGTCGTACACCTCATCGGAAATCAGATAGATGTCGCGCGCCACGACGAATTCCGCCAGGGCCTCGATTTCCTCCCGCCGGTAGACCGCTCCCGAGGGATTGCCGGGGCTGTTCAGGATAAGCAGGCGCGTCCGCCGGGAGACCCGTTCTTCGAGGGCGTCCCTGGTCACGCGAAACCCGTGCGTCTCGTCCGCCGGCACGATGACGGGAGTAGCCCCGGCGAGCTTGACCTGCTCCGGATAAGTGACCCAGTAGGGCGCGGGTATCAATACCTCGTCGCCGGGGTCGCACAGGGCCATGACCGCGTTGAACAGCGAGTGTTTTGCGCCGACCGATACCACGACCTCATCGGGGCGGTACTCGAGCGCCAGGTCCCGGCCCAGCCGGGCGCATATCGCCTCCCGCAACTCCATCGTGCCGGCAGCCGGCGTGTACCGGGTGAACCCTCCGCGTATGGCGGAAATGGCCGCATCGCAGACGTGTTCGGGCGTGTCGAAGTCCGGCTCGCCTACCCCGAAGTTGACCACATCCACGCCTTGGGCTTGCAGTTTCTTGGCCCGAGCGTCCACGGCCAGCGTGGGCGAGGGGCTGATGCCCTTCACCCGATCCGACAAGCGCATGCCGCTACCCCCTTCACCGACGGGTCAAAAGCAGATCACACGCAATACGTACGGCCCGCCTCGGCCAACGCGACGGGCAGATCGACATCGGCATGCGCCTGCTCCAAGCTGACCTGACGGTCGGCGGCAGCCGGGATGTGAGTGAGGAGGAGTCTCCCGGCGCCAGCCCTGCCGGCGGCCATCGCCGCCTGCCTGGCGGTGAGGTGGCCGGTTGCGCCGGCGGCGTCTTCTTCCCCATCCTGGAAAGTCGCCTCGCACAGAAAAAGATCTGCTCCCCGCGCCGTCGCCACGACGCCGTCCCCCCACCGGCAGTCGGCGGAATATGCCAGCGTGCCGGTGGTCCCCTCCAGCACCATCCCCAGAACAGGCAAGGTGTGCTCGGCGGCAAGGAAGCGCACGCGAATCGCTCCCAGGCATAGCGTCTCTCCCGGGATAGCCGCTACGTGCCGCGTGGCTTCCCGGTAGGTCAGTAGTCCGGCCAGTTCGGGTGGTTCGGATGGGGAAAAGATGGGTAGCGCCTCGGTCCGCAAGCCCCGCCGCCGCGACGCATCCAGGGCGTAGCGGAGGACGAACAGATCCGAACAGTGGTCAAAATGGAAATGGCTCAATAACACCGCCGTCAGTTCCTCGCAAGCGCACACGGTCAACAGGCGTTCGAGGACCCCACAGCCGCCATCAATCAGGATCCGCGTCTCTCCCTCGGTCACCAGGTAACCGGGACAGGCCAACCCGGGAGCGGGAAAGGGCGCGGTGTGGCCGATGATCTGCAGTTGCACCCGATCAAGCCTTCTTGACGAAGCTGTCGGGCACCCCGCACTTGCTGCATTTCTTGGGCTTGCAGCGCGTGTCCTGCTCCTGCCCGCACGCCGAACACTTGAAGATGGCCAACCCTCCTCACCTCCCCCCCAGGTTAGCACCGGGCCGCCCCCGGGGTCAAGACAGCACCTCGGGCGTTGTGAACGGACAACACCTCGGGCGGGGGATGCTCGACCGGTGATGCCGGTCATGATATGCTAAATTCAAGGGAGAGGCAGGGGTGATGCAGCTGAGAGGCAGTCGGGAACGCCGAATGCAGATCGCGGCACTCAAGCGCATGTCGCCCGAAGCCAGGTCATTGAAGGCGTCCGAGCTGTCTCGTCTCGCCGACGAACTCTTCTTGTCTTGCATGGGCTGCGGAGAAGGTTCCCCCTGATGGCGGATGAAGCGATCAGAAAGCTCTATCGGGAGCGCATTGCGAAATGCTACAACAGGAACTGCTGAGGGCGGTTGTTGAGGTCCTTATAGGCTTGGAAGGAGTGGCCTGAACTTGAACACATCCGCCGACTTGCTGGCACGGATGAAGCGGCACCTGGCGCCCAGCCTGGCCAGAGACTGGCCGAACCTCCCCGTAGTCGAGGCCCAGGGGAGTGAGCTGGTAACGCCTGACAGACGGCGCTACCTCGATTTCACCAGCGGCATGGCCGTCACCAACGTGGGACACAACCACCCGGAGGTGGTGGCCGCCGCCCGCAAGCAGTTAGAGCAACTCATCCACGGCGCGGTGGGCGTCGTGGTATTCGAGTCGCTGGTGAGCTTGGCCGAGCGACTCCCCGCCATCA
>DBBB01000122.1:0-444 GCA_002291985.1 Firmicutes bacterium UBA995 | reverse complement strand
TGGTGAGCTTGGCCGAGCGCCCCCCCGCCATCATGCCGGGAGGCAAGGATATGTTCTTCTTCGCCGTTTCCGGATCGGATGCGGTGGAAGGGTCGCTCAAGTTAGCCCGTCACGTCACGGGCCGGCCAGCCATCATCGCTTTCACCGGGGGTTTTCACGGCCGCACGCTGGGGGCAGTCTCGATCACGACCTCCAAACCCAAGTATCGCGCCAGGTACGAGCCGCTGATGTCCGGCGTGTACCTCGCCCCCTTCGCTTATTGCTACCGCTGCCCCTACTATCAGGAGCGGTCACGTTGTTCCCTGGAGTGCGTGGCAGCAGTCAGGCAGCTCCTGCGCCAGGTGGTCCTGCCGTCGGAGGTCGCGGCCATGATCGTGGAACCCATCCAGGGCGAGGGCGGCTATGTCGTGCCACCCCGGGAATTCCTGGCGGGCTTGCGGGAGA
>DBBB01000058.1 GCA_002291985.1 Firmicutes bacterium UBA995 | reverse complement strand
GCCCCCACGGTCGTCACCCAGCTCATACCGTGGAAAGCCGCCGCCAGTTGAACGGGGGCGGCATCGGCGTCGAACCACCCCTGCTCGAACACCTGGGCCCCGTCGGCGCTGACGGTAATCGCGAGTCCTCCGAGCAAGTCGGCGGTGGCGGTCGCCAGCAGGCGACCGAGGGCGATCTCTCCCACGAGCATTGAGGGGGAGGTTGCCGCGGGCAGCGCTTCATAGACAATCGGCACGAATAGCCGTGTGGCGAACTCGCGGGCCGCCGGCAACCACTCCACCCGGGACCATATGGCGGTCCGGGTAGCGACTGCCCGGCGATATGCGGAGAGATCGACCAGGGTGGCGCCCGGAAGGAACGGTGTCGGCCCGAAAACAGCCCGGACTTCGCCGTCGGGGCCGGCATAGCTCACCGTATCGAACTTGGGGGCGAGGGTGACCAGCAGGCGGGCGAGCTGAGCGAAGTCTCGTTGTGCTGCCTGGTCCGGGCTTTCAGCCAGCAAGGCGCCGAGCGCCATCAAGCTTTCTCGGGTGTCATCGAGGCGTGCCTCCAACCGGGAATGCACGATGGCCCCCCGGCCGGCGAGGTCATTGCGAAACTGCTCCCGCGCCAGGTGTTGCTGACTTTCCCAGAAGTACAGCACCAAGGCCGACAAGGAGGCGAGCACGATCAGCGCGGCCACGACGGGCAAAAAGCCTATTTTCCGCATCCTGTTCCCGCCCCCTGCGCCGACAACTCGCAGCGACTTTCACGATCTTGCTAAAAACGGGATTTACCATTCGCCATCTAACCGGAGCATCCTGCTTCGCCGGGGCCGTCAGGACGGGATGTCAGCAGCCAGGGCATCGACCCAGGCCGGATGGTGCCGGGCAGGGCGGTCATCCAGGAGGGGAGCGTAGGACTTGATATCGAGCACCGGGGAACCGTCGAGCGCGTCCAGGCCGCGCACGATCAGGGTGGCGCCCTCGATACGCAAGATCTCCACCACCGTCACCCCGAGCGGGTTCGGCCGATGCTGAGAGCGGGTAGCGAAGACTCCTACCAGGGGGAGATCGGCCCTCCCCCGGGGGTGCACGCGGGCGATCTGGCGGTCCTGGGGCCGGGCGCGATCCATCCAGTAGACGATCAGGGCGTGAGAGAACTCCGCCAGGCCATCCAGATGGGGCTCGAACCGCGCAGCGAGTTCGATCCTCGCCACGCTGGCCGCCCAACCGTCGGGTGGGCGCGCCTCACGGCCGTTACGGACGTAACCGATCGGCTGCAAGATTATCTCCGGGGCCAGCCGGCCTCACCTCGGGCGATCTCGGGCAGAACTCGGGGCAACAGCGCCAGGTGTCGAGTGACACTCCGCCCGAGTCCATTCATCAAAGAGGCCGTCGATACCTGCCGGGCGCCGATCAGGAGCGGCCATGGTGGGCGACGAGACCTCCCGGGCAGGGGAGGACTTTGCCCCCTGCTCCCGAATGCTAAGCACCATCGAGCAGGTTCAAGGGTGGAGGCCATGGAAAGCGGCGATAAACCGAGAGTGATTCTGACTATATTTGGCGAAGAATACCCGGTGCGGACGACCGTGCCCGCCGAGCACCTGGAGAAGCTGGCCCGGACCGTCGACCGCGTAATGCGAGAGACGGCCCATGCTCATCCCCGGCTCGGCACGCAGCGGGTGGCGGTACTGGCGGCGATGAACATCGCCGACGAACTGGTCCGGCTCCAGGAGCAGTACGACCGGCTCACGGCGCTGCTGGAGGAGGAATGGACCAGGCGTCAGGCCGGCGTGCGAGACTGACTTGGACAACCACGACTGCCTGCCGGCTGAAGTCCTGATCGAGCGGGGCGGGCGACGATGACGGCGGGCGTGGCTGTGTTCCTGCTGTTCGTTGACGGACTCGGCCTGGGCGAACCCGACCCGGACTCCAACCCGGTGGCCCATCCCCGGTTGCGCTGGCTGACGTGCGCCGCCGGTCGCCCCCTGGCGAGGGGCGCATGGATGCCGGCCGTGGACTACCGGGTGGAGTTGACCGGACGGTCGATTCCCGCAACGCTGACCGCCCTGGATGCCGGCTTGGGCGTGCCGGGTCTTCCCCAGAGCGCCACGGGGCAGACGGCGCTGTTCACGGGGGTGAACGCTGCGGCCCTGGTCGGCGGTCATCGCAACGCCCATCCTACCGGTCGGCTGAAAGAAGTGTTGCATGCGCGGAGTATCTTCCGGCTGGCGGCCGAGGCGGGCAAAAAAGTCACCTTCGTGAATGCCTTTACGCCGGAGTACTTCGCGATGGTAGAGCAGGGAAGACTCCGCCACTCCGCCACCACCCTGGCGGTGCTCGCCGCCGGGATAGGGCTGCGGGACCTCGATGACCTGCGGCGCGGCGAAGCCGTGTACCAGGATGTGACCAACCTTGCCCTGCGGGCGCGGGGGCATGACTTGCCGGTCGCCGACCCCTTCGTCGCGGGACGGGCGGCAGCGCGAATCGCGTCCGGTCAAGACCTCGCCATGTTCGAGTATTTCCAGACCGATCGCGCCGGCCATCACCGGGATGCCGCCGAGAGCCGACGAGTGCTGCAGGTGCTCGATGCCTTCTTCGGCGGACTGCTGACCGACCTCGACCTTGACCGGCGGCTCCTGGTCCTTGCTTCCGACCACGGCAATGTCGAGGATGCCACCGGCCGCACCCACACCACCAATCCCGTGCCGGCACTGTTGCTGGGGGCACGAGCCCGGGAAACCGCCTCAGGCCTCGGGTCGCTCACGGAGGTCGCTCCCGCCGTGCTGGCCTGCATGGGGGTTGCGGCATGAACCCCCATTCCCTCAAGACGCTGGCCTTTGATCGCATACGCGATCTGTTGGCCGAGCGGGCGAGTTTCTCCCTGGGGCGGCAGTTGTGCCAGGAACTCGAGCCCACCCCGGTCGCGGCCGAGGTCGAGGCGAGACAGGAAGAGACCACCCAGGCTCGCAGTCTGCTGGAGGGAGGAGGGGGAGAGCCGCCCCTCAGTGGGCTGCACGATGTGCGAGACGTGGCCACGCGGGCGGGTCGTGGCGGCAGCCTGACTCCTCCGGAGTTGCTGCGCATCGCCGACTGCCTGGAGGCCGCCGCTCGACTGAAGCGATTCCTGGAGGCCCGGCAGGATCGCGCCCCCCGGCTGACCGCGCTCGCCGATTTCCAGCCGCTATCTCACCTGGCTCGCAGCATCCGCTGCGCCGTGGCCGAGCCCGGGGTCGTGGTAGACGAGGCCTCGCCGGTCCTCGCCCGCGTGAGGCGGCGCATCCGGTCGACCCAGGATCGGGTAAGGAGGGAACTCGACGGCCTGCTCCGGTCGCCCGAGGGCCAGCGTTACCTCCAGGAGAGCATCGTGACCATCAGGGCCAACCGGTATGTCGTCCCCGTGCGCCAGGAGTTCCGCCAGCAGGTGCCGGGGATCGTCCACGATCAGTCGGCCAGCGGTGCGACCCTCTTCGTGGAGCCACTGCGCGTTCTGGAACTCAACAACGAACTGCGGACGCTCGAGCGAGAGGAGCGCGACGAGGTCGACCGCATCCTGGCCGAACTGTCCGGGAAAGTCGGCGCGGAGGCAGAAGACGTGACGCGGCTGGTCGTCGCCTGCGGCCGACTCGACCACGTGCTCGCCCGGGCGCGGATGGCGTGCGATCTGCGCGCCGTACGGCCGGAGCTTGACGGGACGGGCCGGCTGCTGCTGCGGGCGGCGCGCCATCCCTTGCTGCGCCCGCCGACGGGCGAAGTCGTCCCCCTGGATCTTGAGCTTGGCGGGGAATGCCCCATCATGGTCATCACCGGACCCAACACCGGGGGCAAGACGGTCGTCCTGAAAACGGTGGGAGCGATGGCGCTGATGCACCAGGCGGGCATGCAAATACCGGCCGCCCCTTCCAGCCGGTTGCCGGTATACCCCGGGGTCTATTGCGACATCGGTGACGAACAGAGCATTGAACAGAATCTATCCACTTTTTCTGGACATCTCCGGAACATGCTGTCAATCCTCACCGAAGCCCGTCCGGGCAGCCTGGTGCTGCTCGACGAACTGGGTGCGGGCACCGATCCCGGTGAAGGCTCGGTGCTGGCCATGGCCATCCTGGAAAGGCTCGAGGCCATGGGGGTTCATACCCTGGCCACCACCCACTATGGCGAACTGAAACTCTTCGCTCACGAGCGGGCGGGCATGGTCAACGCCGCGATGGAGTTCGACCCTGATGACTTGCGCCCCACTTACCACCTGGCGATCGGCGTGCCCGGGCGGTCCAACGCCCTGGAGATCGCGGCGCGGCTGGGTCTGGACGCCGACCTGGTAGCGCGAGCCCGCCAGTTCCTGTCGCATGAGGCGGTGGCGATGGATGACCTCT
>DBBB01000092.1 GCA_002291985.1 Firmicutes bacterium UBA995 | reverse complement strand
GGCGCCCAAATCGTCCGAGAAGAAACGGCCCCAGTAGCGCAAGATGCCTTTTCACTGAGCAGCACCTATCGATCAGGGTGAAGTGACGCTCAATGCGGCCAAAGATAAAGCCGGCTACCTCTCCATCCACAATGGCCAGCTCGCGGTAGGTGGAGACCGCATCACAGACATCCACCGCTGCCCCGTAAATCTTGATCGGCACCCCATTGAGCTTACGGTCAAGGGCACCGGCATCCAAAGCAAAAGCGGCCACGCCGATCCTGGCGCACGCGGGGAAATCTGCCCTCTCGCAGCAACGGAAATCAATGTCAGCACTCATTTCGACTCTCTCCTCTCGGTTATGGAGTTACATCTTTCCCTGGGAACACGGCACACTGTCGCATGAGAAATGGCTCACTCGCAATTGGTGACACTCCCCAATACAATCATATCATTCAGGGCCCTTGCCTGACCTGCAAGCCCTGGCGCGTGGCGGCGCCGAGGTAGCGTCGGGCCACCTGCCCGGCCTCGGAAGGGATCCATGCGGGTTGCGGCCAACTCTTCTGCTGCCGAGGGCCGACGCCTTGCGGCTTGCGTCGAAGGAGGGGTTCCCATAGCCACCGTATCGCGCGTCTCCGCTACCGCCTCGCGACCGGGACGGACCCGGGACAGTCTTGCCAGGCTCGCCCGCTATACCCTGGTCCGGCTGGTCACCTTGCTAATTGCCGTGGTCGTCGCCGTGTATCTGACTATCCTCATCGCCAACATGGGAGGGTATGTCGACGAAATCCGCAGGGCCCAGATCCGGGAGGCGGTCGGCATAGCCCTGTCCGCCGATCCGGGTTTTGCGCTGCTCGGCGATGAAGAACGCCGCAAGGTGTGGGAGCAGACGGTGGCCATCGAGGAGGAAAGCCTGGGGCTTCACCTGCCTTTTGGGGTGCGCAGCCTCATGTACCTGAGGAATGCCTTGACACTGGACCTCGGCATGTCCGAGAGGCTGTTCAGCGACAGCGGCTCGCGCACCGTCCGGCTGATCCTCCTGGAACGATTGCCGCCCACCCTTTACTTGTTCGCCACTGCCGACTTACTCCTGTTCTTCGGGTCGGTGTTCTTCGCTCTTTATCTGTCTCAACGTTATGGCAGCTTGCTCGACCGGCTTGCCGTTGCGCTCGCTCCGACTTCGGCGGCGCCCGCGTGGTTTTACGGCATAATCCTCATCGTGGTCTTTGCTGCCGCCCTGCGCCTCCTGCCCTTCGGCGGCATGGTGGCCGTGCCGCCGCCCGCGGACCGCTGGGCCTACGCCCTGAGCCTGCTCGAGCACCTGATCCTCCCCGTTACCGCCGTCCTGAGCAGTGCCATCTTCCTTGCCGTGTACTACTGGCGCACTTTCTTCCTCATTCACTCGCGGGAGGATTACGTGGAGATGGCCCGGGCCAAGGGCCTGCCCTCGGCGATGATCGAGCGCCGGCACATCCTGCGGCCCACCCTGCCGGCCATCGTCACCAGCTTCGCCCTGACCGTCATCGATGTGTGGATGGGCGCCATCGTGCTGGAAACGGTCTTCAACTGGCCGGGCATCGGCCGACTGATCTTCCAGGCGATCGGCATGTTCGACACGCCGGTGCTGGTGGGGGCAGTGGTCATCTATGCCTACTTGTTGGCGGTGACCGTGTTCGTCCTGGACATCGTCTATGCCGTGCTCGACCCCCGGGTGCTGATCGAAGGGCGCAAGGCGGGATAGGCGGTCGCGGGGCGGCCGACGGCGCCACACCGTAGGTGCCCACATCGCTGTCCGTTCACACCGAAGGCGCCACCCATTGACACGGGAGCGAGCGGTGACTAAAATGAAAAGTGACAACTGTCACGATTTCACCGGGAGGGGCGACGATGCGGAAGGTCAGCGCGGCCGTGTTGGCTCGATTGCCCCGCTACTACCAGATCCTGGCCGACCTGCGCGAACGCGGACGGGAGTTCGTATCCAGCGAGCATCTGGGGCGCCTGCTCGGGGTCGACGACAGCTTGGTCCGCAAGGACCTGTCAGGCGTGGTGTCGGGAGTGCAGCGGGTCGGGTATCACGTGCCCACCACCGTTGCCCGCATCGAGGAAGTGCTGGGGCTCGCAAACGCCAAGGAAGCCTTTCTGGTAGGCGCCGGATCCCTGGGACGGGCGCTCTTGCGCTACACCGGTTTCGAGCAATACGGGCTGAAAATCGTGGCGGCTTTTGACGGCGATCCTGCCCTCATCGGGAGCCGGATCGCGAACACTCCCGTCCTTTGCCTGGGCGAATTTGAAGACATGGTTCGCCGGATGAAGATCCGTATGGGTATCATCACCGTGCCCGCCGCGGCCGCGCAGGAAGTGGCGGATCGGATGGTCCGGTCAGGCATGATGGCCATCTGGAACTTCGCTCCCGTTGCGCTGGTGGCGCCTCCGGACGTGATCGTACGCAACGAGAATCTGGCCGCCGGCTTGTCGCTGATCTGCTATGAATTGCAGGGGAAGATGCAGTCGGACCTGTCAGGCGAGGGGGCAGGTCCCGGCGGGGGTGGCCGGTTGTAGAGGCGGGCTCCTGCAAGGCACGGACGACTGTAGGGGTGGGTTCGCAGCCCGCCCCTGCCCGGAAGTCTCGGAGGGAGGTAGACAGGGTGGGATGTGCTTGTATCGATGCGCGTTCGACGCAAACTCGGCAGTTCCTCAAGGTCAACGAAATCCTGCAACGGTTCGACCGGAATCCCCGGCGCCTGATCGCGATCTTGCAGGCGGTACAGGATGAGTACCGGTACCTGCCGGAACCGGTGCTCAACTACCTGGCGACCAGCCTGGGGATACCGAGAGCAAGGGTTTATGGTGTGGTCACTTTCTACGCCCACTTCTCCTTGCAGCCCAAGGGCAAGTACATCATCCGCATATGTGACGGCACTGCCTGTCACGTGAACAACAGCCAGGCGCTGCTGGACCTGGTTCGCGACAAGCTGGGAATCGACGAGGAAAAACCCACTTCCGAGGACATGCTCTTCACCCTGGAGCGGGTGTCGTGTATCGGCGCGTGCGGTCTGGCGCCGGTAGCGGTGGTCGCCGACCGCGTATACGGCCAGCTCGGCGTCCAGAAACTGGGCGAGGTCCTCGAAGAGATGGTCCGCGCTGAGAAGGAGAGACGAACATGATGACAACGGTCAATCTCGACCGGATCGTAAAAGAGGTCGACCGGCGTCTGGCCCGGCCCACCTGGCGGGTGATGGTGTGCGACGGCACCGGCTGCGTCGCCAGCGGTTCGCGCCTGGTCCACCAGAGGTTTCTGGACAGCACGGAAGGGCTCGACGGACTGGCGGAGGTCAAGCTCTCCGGCGAAGACCTTTGCCGGCCCCTGATCAGCCGCACCGGCTGTCACGGTCTGTGTCAGATGGGACCGCTCGTGGTCATCCCCGGCGACGGCGGCGCCCGGGAAGAGATCTTCTACTGCCGGGTGACCGCCGACGATGTGCCCGAGATCGTCGAGACCACGCTCAAGGGCGGGCAGCCGGTGGAGCGGCTCCTGTATCGCGATCCCCGCACGGGGACGACCTACCGGAGTTCCGCGGTCATCCCCTTTTACGCCAATCAGACGCGTATCGCCCTGGCTGATTGCGGCCATGCCGAGCCGGAGGACATCGAGGAGTACATCGCCCGGGGCGGCTATGCCGCCCTGCGGCGAGTGCTGACGGAAATGAAGCCGGAGCAAGTGTGCGAGGAGTTGACCGCTTCGGGATTGCGGGGGCGAGGAGGAGCGGGATTCCCCACGGGACGGAAGTGGCTTGCCACCCTGCGGGCGGCCGGATCGCCCAAGTATCTCGTGTGCAACGGGGACGAGGGAGACCCCGGGGCGTTCATGGACCGCAGCCTGATGGAAGGCGACCCCCATCGCGTGCTGGAAGGCGCCATCATCGCCGCCTATGCCTCCGGGGCTGGCTACGGGTACTTCTACATTCGCACCGAGTATCCGCTGGCCCTGACCCGGATGCGCAAGGCCATGGCCGACGCCCGCCGTCTGGGCATCCTGGGCGAGAACCTCTTCGGATCGGGCTACGCCTTCGACTGTGAGGTGGTCGAGGGAGCGGGAGCGTTCGTATGTGGCGAGGAGACCGCGCTGCTGGCCTCCATCGAGGGCGAGCGGGGCATGCCTCGCCCCAAGCCGCCGTTTCCCGCCGAAAGCGGCCTGTTCGGCAGACCCACCGTGGTAAACAACGTCGAAACGCTCGCCACGGTCAGGTGGATCCTCGAGCGGGGCGCGGCCGCTTTCCGCCGACACGGCACTCCCCGCAGTCCGGGCACCAAGACCTTTGCCCTTACCGGCAAGGTCCGCAATACCGGGTTGATTGAAGTGCCGCTAGGCGCCACGTTGCGCCAGATCGTCTTCGAGGTTGGCGGGGGAGTGCCGGATGGACGGAAGTTCAAGGCGGCTCAGATCGGGGGTCCGTCCGGAGGGTGCCTCGGCGTCGAGCACCTGGATATGCCGCTCGACTTCGAGACGCTGGGGCAGGTAGGCGCCATGGTGGGGTCGGGGGGCATCGTCATCCTCGATGACTCCACCTGCATCGTCGAGGTGGCGCGGTTTTTCATGCAGTTTACCCAGCACGAATCCTGCGGCAAGTGCGTGCTGTGCCGCGAGGGCACTCGCCAGATGCTGTGGATCCTGCAGGACATCGTGGAAGGCAAGGCTCAGCCGGGGGATATCGAACTCCTGGAACAGACGGCCCGGGCGGTGAAAGTGGCAAGCTTGTGCGGTCTGGGCAAGAGCGCGCCCAACCCGGTGCTCAGCACCCTGACCCTCTTCCGCAGCGAGTACCTGGCGCACGTGGAACGACTGTACTGCCCGGCGGGAGTATGCGAGGCGCTCAAGACTTTCGCCATTGACCCCGACCTGTGCAAGGGCTGTACCCTGTGTCTTCAGAAATGCCCGGTAGGCGCGATCCAGGGCGATAAGCGGGCCCCGCATCGCATCGATGTGGCCCGATGCACCAAGTGCGGCGTGTGCGCGACGATCTGCCGCTTCAAGGCCATCGCCGCCCGTTGACCCTGCCGGGGGGGGTACCGGCCAACCGAGGGGAGAGATAGCCTGTGATGAAGCCAACAGACGGGACCATAGTCCTCGATGGACGCATGGTGCCGATCGGCGACCATGTCAACCTCCTGGACCTGATCCGGGCCGGCGGCATCGATCTGCCCACGTTTTGCTACCATAGCGACCTCAGCGTGTATGGGGCGTGCCGGCTATGCATCGTCGAGGTAGAGGGTCGCGGCATCGTGACCAGTTGCACGACCAGGCCGGAGCCCGGTATGGTCGTGTCTACCCGCAGCGCCCGGCTGCGCGACATAAGGAAGCTCACGGCGGAGCTGCTGCTGGCCAACCACGATATGAGTTGCCCCACCTGCACCCGGGCCGGTTCCTGTCAGTTGCGGCGCCTTGCCGAACGCCTGGGAATCGACCGGATACGGTTTCGCCAGCGGCAGGAACGGCTGCCGCTGGATCAGAGCAGCATATCCCTGATTCGCGACCCGAACAAGTGCGTACTGTGTGGCGACTGCGTCCGGATTTGCCGCGAAGTGCAGGGGATTGGCGTGCTCGACTTCGCCAACCGCGGGTCCAAGGTCCAGGTCACGCCGGCCTTCGGCCAGGGACTGGGTGAGGTCGAATGCGTGCACTGCGGCCAGTGTGCCAGCGTCTGCCCCACGGGCGCCCTGGCCGTCCGCAGCCAGGTCAATGAAGTCTGGGCGGCCATCCATGATCCGGAGCGGATCGTCGTGGCCCAGGTGGCCCCGGCCGTCCGGGTGGGCGTGGGCGAGGCTTTCGGCCTTCCTCCCGGGGAGAGCCACATCGGCCAGACGGTCGCCGCCCTGCGGGCTATGGGTTTTGATCGCGTGTACGACACCGGTTTCGGCGCCGACCTCACCGTACTCGAAGAGGGAACGGAATTCGTCCGCCGCTACCGGGCGCGAAAGGACCTGCCCCTGTTCACGAGCTGTTGTCCGGCCTGGGTGAAGCTGGTCGAACAGTGGTACCCGCAACTCCTGAACAACCTGAGCACCTGCCGCAGTCCCCAACAGGCACTGGGAAGGCTGATCAAGCGGGAACTCCCCCGGGAAATGGGCGTGGCGCCGGAGAAGATCTTCATGGTCAGCATCATGCCGTGCACGGCCAAGAAGTTCGAGGCGAGGCGGTCGGAAATGGTTACCGATGGCCGGCCGGACGTCGACGCGGTCATCACCGTGCCGGAACTGGTACAGATGATCGCCGAGAGCGGCCTGGACTTCGCCGGGCTCGAACCGGACCGCATGGACCTGCCCTACGGGTTCAAGACCGGCGCCGGGGTCCTGTTTGGCACGACGGGCGGCGTCACCGAAGCGGTGCTGCGCTATGCCGCGGAGGTAATGGCCAAGCCGCTGGGGCGGCCGCCCGCTTTCCACAAGGTTCGGGGCATGGAGCGGCTGCGGGAAGCTGAGGTGGAGTTGGGGGATGACAAGTTGCGCCTTGCCGTGGTACACGGTCTGGCAGCGGCGCAACAGCTCGTGGAGGATGTGTTGGCCGGCAAGCGTGAGTATGACCTGGTAGAGGTCATGGCCTGTCCGGGCGGGTGCGTGGGCGGGGCCGGCCAGCCCCCGGCCAGGACTCCTTCGGTCCGGGAGGCGCGGCAGGCGTCGATCTACCAGACCGACACCATGCTGCAGATGCGGAACAGCCAGGACAACCCCTACCTGCAGCGGGTGTACGCCGACACCCTCGGCGAACCGGGCAGCCCGGCCGCCCACGAACTACTGCACACGCACTACCATCCCCGCCGCCGCACGGGTGCGGTCGAGGTCGAGATCAGCGGGGGGGCCGATCCTTCCCATCGCGTGGTTCGGGTGGAAGTGTGCGTGGGCACCAACTGCCATCTCCGGGGCAGTCATGACCTGCTGCACCGGCTGATCGACCACGTGAACGAACGCGGATGGGGCCACCTGGTGGACATAACCGCCACCTTCTGCAACGAAGTGTGCGAGCGCGGGCCGGCGGTCAGGATCGATGACGAACTGCACGAGAAGTGTACGCTGGAGATGGTCCTCGACCGCGTGGAGGGGGCGATCGGGGCCGAGGAGGCGCCCGTAGCGACTTCGAGATGAGGGGGGCGACAGGTTGTCGGCTGAGCGACCTCCGGCCGGGCAGCCCGGCGGGGAAGTACTCTGGACCAACGCGGCGCGCTGCCGGGACTGCAACCGCTGCGTGACTTCCTGCCCGGTGAAGGCCGTTCGCAAGCAGGGCGGCCAGGC
>DBBB01000111.1:601-4235 GCA_002291985.1 Firmicutes bacterium UBA995 | reverse complement strand
CGGGCCGGCGCAGCCGTTGCCCGGGTCGGCCACTACTTTCAGCGGCCTGAGGGCGACCGGGTCAATGCAGGTTAACAGGTGCCGGATGTACGCGGCCTTGTCGGCATCCGCGGACACCGCGCCGATCCGCGTCGCAGGAGCGAGGTCTGCACCGAAAGCACGATCGCGGATGGCGAACAGGCCCGAGTCGGCGCTGATGGGAGTCGCGCTGCGACCGACCAGTTTCATGCCATTGTAGCCCCGGGGATTGTGGCTGGCGGTTACCATGATGCCGCCGTCCGCCTGGCGGTGGCAGGTCCCGAAATACACTTCTTCCGTGCCGCAGATGCCAATGTCGATCACATCGGCGCCACGGGAAGTGAGTCCCTCGATGAGCGCCCACGCAAGTGACGGGCTCTCCAGGCGCACATCGCGTCCGACCAGCACGGTACGCGCCCCTCGTTCAGCTACAAACGCCCGGCCGACGCGCCGGCAGAGTCCTTCATTCAGCTCTTCCGGCACGCGGCCGCGAATGTCATAGGCCTTGAAACAGCCAGGGTTCATGGACTTCCTCGCTCACATCTCGTTGGTTGAGAAATTCCGCCAATGGCCCGTCAAGTCCTCCTCGACAGGCGGCCGGTTCTTGGACGACACGGGAGTGGCATCTGTTGCTCAACTGCCCCCGGTCCAGGCGCAAGGACTTCTGCCGGGTAAGTAGAAGTCAATAATTTGACTGAGCACTTGTTGACGGAGAAAACAGCCCATGGACGATAGCCCTGCCGTCAGCCATCCTGGTCGGAGTGGGGACAGGCCGCTGCCGGGACCCCCTCTCAAGTGGGCCGGAGGCAAACGCTGGTTAGTCCCCCACCTGTGGCGGCTGTGGGATCCTCATCGCCGCCGCCCGCTGGTTGAGCCCTTTTGCGGCAGCCTGGCCGTAACCCTGGGTCTCTTGCCCGAACGGGCGTACCTGAACGACCTGAACCCCCATCTCATCAACTTCCTGCGTTGGCTGCGGAAGGGATTGCACTTCTCCATCCCCATGAGGTGTGATGACGAACACATGTATTACTCCCACCGGCGGCGATTCAATGAACTGATAGCCGCCGGACAGGCCAACGGCAAAGAAGCCGCCCAGCTCTTCTACTACCTGAACCGTACCGGGTAC
The DNA here is from genome assembly GCA_002291985.1 of Firmicutes bacterium UBA995. Taxonomy (GTDB): domain Bacteria; phylum Bacillota; class Sulfobacillia; order UBA995; family UBA995; genus UBA995. The sequence continues at coordinate 3,091 of DBBB01000111.1, read as the reverse complement.
AATGGGCTTTGCCGGTTCAACTCAACCGGAGAGTTCAACGTACCTTTCGGCCAATACAAGAGAGCCCGGTACGAACTCGACTTTGCTCGATACAAAGCAGTCCTGCAAAGTTGGGACTTCTCTTGCGGGGATTTCGAGCAGATGCCGGTGGACGCAAGTGCCTTTCTGTACGCCGATCCCCCTTACGACGTGCCGTTCCGGCAATATGCCAAGGAGGGGTTCGCCTGGCAAGACCAGGTTCGCCTGGCCAAATGGCTTGCGAGGCACCCGGGACCGGTCGTAGCCTCCAATCAGGCCACCGGCAGGGTTGTCGCCCTGTACGGCGATCTCGGCTTCACCGTCCGGTTCCTCGACGCGCCGCGGATGATAAGCTGCAACGGCGACCGTACCCCGGCACGCGAAATGCTCGCCATGAAGGGGCTTGACTGATGTCGCGGCGCAATACCCACACCGGCACGGTGCGGGAACTCATGATCAAACTGGCCCGCTCGGTTACATGACCAGCCGGGTGGACGATTGGCAGGCCGACTCGAGGGCACAGGCGGCGCGCAATACGGTGCGGTCTTCGAACCAGCGGCCCACGATCTGGACGCCGATTGGCAGCCCCCCACTGACTCCGCAGGGGATGCTGATGGCCGGCTGCCCGGTCACATTGAAGGGTGCGGTCAGGCGGATGAGGGCGTCGGGCGCCGCTTCCTGCCCTTCGGGCCAGTTGAGCCAGTTCTCACCGATCCGAGGTGGCAGGACGGGCAAGGTCGGGGTCAGCAGGAGATCTACCTCCTGCATGGTGGCGGCAGCCGCTTCGCATAGCTCCCGGCGCAAGCGCAGCCCGGTCAAGTAGTCCGCCGCGGGAAGCAGTTGCCCGAGTTCCAGTCGGGCGCGAACGTCAGCTCCATATGCATCGGCCTGGCGCGCCAGCCAGGGGCGGTGCAACGCGCCGGCCTCGGCCAGCACGATGAGTCGGTTGGAGAGCAAGAGCGGGTAAGCCGGCGGGAAAGACACTTCTTTCACGCGTGCTCGCTGAGTCTCGAGCATGGTGATGGCCGCCTCGACGGCCGCCTTCACCTCGGGGACCACCCGGTCATCGAGCCACCCGGCCGGCAAGCCTACCACCAGGCCGCCGAGATCGGTTTCGCCCCTCCCCTCTTCATGATCGACCCCGGTGAGGATGGTCATGGCCATCGCTGCCTCGCCCACCGTGCGGGTGAGCGTGCCGGGATGATCGAGGGACCAACTCAGGGGGAATACGCCCTGGGTACTCATCAGCCCGTAGGTGGGCTTGAGCCCGACTATCCCGCAGCAGGCGGCAGGGATGCGGACCGAACCGGCAGTGTCGCTCCCCAGGGCCAGGTAGCACATGCCGGTCGCCACGGCAACGGCCGAGCCGCCACTGGATCCACCCGGCACTCGCCCCGGATTCCATGGATTACGGCATGTCCCGTGGTGGGGGTTGGCCGTGGTGACCCCAAAGGCGAACTCATGGGTGTTGGTCTTGCCGACGAAGACGGCGCCCGCCCGGCGCAAGCGTGCCACCAGGGTGGCATCGGTTTCGGGGATCCGCTCGCCGAGGATCTTGGATCCGCAGGTGGTGCGGACGCCTGCCGTAGCGAACACATCTTTGATCGCAACGGGTACTCCGTTAAGTTGCCGGGTGGGGCACGGGGAAAGCCGGTGAGCCGCCTGCCTCGCCTCATTTGCGGTCACGGTGATGAAGGCCTTCAAGTGGGCATCGAGGGCCATGATACGGGAGAGGCACTCCTCGACGACCTCCTCGGCGGAGACCCGTCCTTCGCCGAGGGCGCGGCGGAGGTCGGTCACGGTCCAGCCCGCTATCCCCGGGGGGATGGGCACCCCGCAGGGGGGTTGGTCGCGTTCGCTCTTGTCCGATGCTCCCGGGGGCGGCGCGCCATAGCCGGTGCCGGTCAGCGGGGGTCGCACTGTGTGCCAGGCAGCAAGCGGTTCGGGATGCCGAAACGGCAACCCGGGATCGAAACCGCCCGCCGGTCCCCCCGGCAACAAGCGCTCCTCGTCCAACCCCCGCGTCCAACCGAGAAGGCTATTGAGCCGCCGGGCCGCGTCCTCCGCGCGCTTCTCCTCCATGGGCTGGCCGAGGAACTCCCGGGCAACCCGCATGACCGTCTCCCGCTCGACTCCGTCCACCGCCATCACTCCGATGCCAGCCTCCATCGCCCTGAACTATAGCGACGGTGAACAGGAGGTCAACGTTCCGAATGCCCACCGTCCATCCACCCTCTTGCGATCGAAGAGCAGTTGCATCCCTATGGGCCGAGTGACCGGCCTGTGCCTGCCTTTCGGCCACATGGACGAATAATCCTGCAGGAGTCCCGCTCTCTCGATGGTCACGTCTTGCGCGTTTGCGAGTACACAATCGAGAAACCCGGTGCGGGAAACCCGCACGCCGGGGGTATGTGCGGAGGGCGCCGGGTAACCGGCGCCCCTACCGCGGCCGCCGCGGCTGGAGAACCAACG
>DBBB01000111.1:0-276 GCA_002291985.1 Firmicutes bacterium UBA995 | reverse complement strand
GGCTGGAGAACCAACGTCAGGCTAGAGCGCCTTCTCGTAGGTCAAAGCTTTCAAAGCAAAGGCCAGCTTGTCCGCCAAATGCCTCATGGCTTGGTTGTCGGGTTCGGTATTGCGACAAGCACTGGGACAGCACTACCAGGCACTGCAAACTCCCTGCGCACGATGGTCGACGCCGTCTCCCCCAAGCATACCAGAACCTTTCCGCTGCAGGGGTGGTCAGGGTGGGGTGTTGTCAGGCATGTTCGGAAGTTGGGGCACTCTCTGACCTGAGGCTCT
>DBBB01000136.1 GCA_002291985.1 Firmicutes bacterium UBA995 | reverse complement strand
TCCCCCCGCGGCCCTTTCCCCCCCCCCTGCCCCCCCCCGCGGGCCCCGCCGATGCTGTCGCGCCCTCCCGCCATACTTTCAACGATCTGATTGGCGAGGACCCGCGGCTGCGGGCCGTCAAGACCCTCGCGGCCAAGGCGGCGGCGACCCCCTCGCCTGTATTCGTGTTCGGGGAGACCGGCACGGGCAAGGAACTCCTGGCCCAGTCGATTCACAATGCCAGTCTGCGGCGGGATCGCAGCTTTGTTGCCCAGAACTGCGCTGCCATCCCTGCTGACCTGCTGGAGAGCATCCTGTTCGGATCGGTGCGGGGCGCCTTCACCGGCGCCCATGATCGTCCCGGGCTCTTCGAGGCGGCGGATGGGGGTACCCTGTTCCTCGATGAGCTGACCGGCCTGCCGATTGCCCTGCAAGCCAAACTGCTGCGCGTGCTCGAGGACGGCTATCTCCGGCGGGTGGGCGGCGTCAAGCCCGTACCGATCAACGTGCGGATCCTCGCGTCGGGCAACCTTGAACCCACCCGGGCGGTGCACGAAGGCAAGCTGCGGCAGGACCTGTTCGCCCGTTTGAGCAGCGTGTGTCTCGAACTCCCGCCCTTGCGCGAGCGCCGGGGCGACATCGCTCTCCTCGTAAAGCATTTCCTGTCCAAGCACGGGGGAGAGATGGGGTGCCGCACCCGTCTGGCGCCGGAAGTGGAGTCTGTCTTTGGTCGGTATGACTGGCCGGGTAACGTCCGCGAACTGGAAGGGGCCATCCAGGGCGGTCTGGCGCTGGCGCTGGGCGAGCCTTGCCTGATGGGGCACCATCTTCCCGCCCATATCGGCCGCCTCATCGGAACCGGTGACGCGTGCCCGGCGCCGCAACCAGCCGGCACGCTGCGAGAACTCCTCGAGGGGCACGAACGCAGCCTCATCCGTGCGGCCCTTGCTCGGGCCGGGGGAAATGTCTCACGGGCAGCCCGCATCCTCGGCTTGCCCCGGCAAACCCTGCAGTATCGGATGCGGTCGCTCGGCGAACGGGAATGTTGACCGTGCACCGGCAAGATACTTGCATAGATGCCGGGCGAAGAGTCGGCGCAGGAGGCGAGCAGCATTGAAGTCCGAGTCGGTTCCGGGCCTGGCCGCGGGCGTCCACCGCGGCAGCCGAGCGTGGCCGGGAGTGACTGGCGGGGAATGGGATGATTGGCGCTGGCAGGTGAGCAATCGGATCGCCTCGATCGAGCAACTGGCCAGAGTCGTGAGCTTGTCGCCGGCCGAACTGCACGGTGTCGAGGAGTGCCTGAAGACCTTCCGGGTGGCAATAACCCCCTATTATGCCAGCCTGATCGATCCCCTTGATCCTCACTGTCCCATCCGGCAGCAGGCGATCCCCACGCGCGCGGAGGTGAGCCAGGGGCAAGATGACTCGCTCGACCCGCTGTTCGAGGACACCGATTCGCCCGTGCCGGGACTGACTCACCGCTACCCGGACCGGGTGCTGTTCATCGTGACCGATCAGTGTTCCATGTACTGCCGACACTGCACCCGGCGGCGGATGGCCGGCCAGACGGACCATGCGCCTACCAGGGATCAACTCGAGGCGCGCCTGGACTACGTGCGGCGAACCCCCGACATCCGCGATGTCGTGTTGTCGGGCGGCGATGCCCTGCTCGTTTCCGACGCCCTCCTTGACTACCTGCTCGGTGAGTTGCGGTCCATGCCCCACGTCGAAATCATCCGCCTGGCAACACGGACCCCGGTGGTGTTGCCGCAGCGCATCACCCCTGAATTCTGCCGGATGATCCGCAAGCACCATCCCGTCTATGTCAACACCCATTTCAACCACCCTAATGAGTTGACGGAAGAAGCGGTGGCCGCATGCGAACGGCTGGCGGATGCCGGGGCGCCCCTGGGCAATCAGACGGTGTTGCTGCGCGGAGTCAACGATTGCCCCCACGTCATGCGGCGGCTCATGCACGGACTACTCAAGGCGAGGGTCCGGCCGTATTATCTGTACCAGTGTGATCTGTCCCGGGGCATCCAGCACTTCCGCACACCGACTTCCCGGGGAGTGGAGATCATCGAGCACTTGCGGGGGCATACCTCCGGCCTGGCCGTACCCGCATATTGCATTGATGGGCCGGGCGGGGTGGGCAAAATACCGGTCGGGCCCGAGTACGTCCTGTCGCGGTCGCCTGAATACCTGGTGCTCAGGAACTACGAGGGCGCCATTACCTCCTACCGCGAACCGCCGCCGTACGTCGCGGGAGGCGAGCGGTGCGAGACTTGCGGCCGGCGGCACGAGGAGCAGCCAGGCCAGGGGATAGCGGCCATACTCGAAGGCAAGCGGACTTCGCTCGAGCCGGCAGAGATGGAACGGAGGTCACGTCGCCCCCAGGCGAAATGACCCCGTGGGAGCGGGCAATGCCGAACCTGAGAATCTTGCACGTCGATCTGGATGCCTTTTTCGCCTCGGTCGAACAGCGCGATCGGCCGGAGCTTCGCGCGCGGCCGGTGGTGGTGGGCGGCGACCTGACCTCGGGGCGCGGGGTGGTGGCGACGGCTTCCTATGAGGCCCGTCGCTATGGCATCCACTCGGCCATGCCCCTGACGAGGGCGCGCCGCCTCTGCCCTGCCGCCGTGTTCTTGCCGGTGGATCTGCCCCGCTATCAGGATGTGTCCCGGCGGTTCCTGGGCATCCTCCGCCGGCA
>DBBB01000132.1 GCA_002291985.1 Firmicutes bacterium UBA995 | reverse complement strand
TGGCGGCGATGGGCGTTCGGGTCGGCGTCAACTACCGGCAAGGGCGAGAGGCCGCCGAGGAGGTTGCGCGCGAGATCGCCCGGGCCGGGGGGGAAGGCATGCTGTGCCCGGGGGATGTAGCCGGGCCCGGCCAGGCGGACGCGGTGGTCGGTGCCGTGCTAGAGCGATTCGGGCGCCTGGACATCCTGGTGAATAACGCCGGCGTGGCGCGAGACGGTCTGCTGGTTCGCATGGAGGAGGAAGACTGGGACTACGTGTTGGCCGTGAACCTCAAGGGGGCGTATGCCTGTACCAGGGCAGCAATTCGGCCCATGCTCAGGGGACGGTATGGGAGGATCATCAATATCACCTCCGTGGTAGCCTTGATGGGAAACGCCGGGCAGGCGAACTACTGTGCCGCCAAGGCGGGACTGATCGGGTTTACCCGCGCCATGGCTCGAGAACTGGCGACGCGGGCCATCACCGTGAATGCGGTGGCGCCTGGACTGATCACGACCGATATGACGGCGGGATTGTCTGAGGCGGTGCTGGATGCGACCTGCCGCCGGATCCCCCTGGGCCGAGCGGGGAGTCCCGAAGAAGTGGCGACGGTGGTGGCGTTCCTTGCTTCGGAGGGCGCCGCGTATGTGACGGGGCAGGTCCTGGCGGTGGATGGGGGCATGTCGCTAAGCTGATGGCAGGTCGATTACATGTGGGGGGTGCACCGGTTGGCCAACAAGGAATCGAGTGAATACCGGGCGGTTTACGACAGGGTCAAGGCGCTGATGGTGTCACGGTTGGGCGTGGATGAGGGCGAGGTCAGGCCGGAGGCGACTTTCATAGATGACCTCGAACTGGATTCGCTCGACATTGTCGAACTGGTCATGGGGCTGGAAGAGGAGTTTGACCTGGAGAACATCCCCGATGAGGATGCCGAGAAGATAGCCACCGTCGGGGATGCGGTGGGCTACATACTGAAGAAGAAATAGGGGAGGCTCGCCCAAAGAAGGTCCCGCCTTGCGCGGGACTTCTTTGCCGGGGTGAGATGCACGGGGGGTTTGCCATGCAGCACCGGGTAGTCGTGACGGGCATGGGGGCCGTCACGCCTTTTGGCGTGGGGCTGCCCATCCTTTGGGAGGGCTTGCGGGCGGGCCGCTGCGCCGTGCGCCCTCTTGGTCGTTTCGATGCGTCGGAGTACCCTTGCCGCATAGCGGCGGAAGTGCCCGATTTTGAGCCAGGAGACTTTCTCGACCTCCGGGATGCGCGGCGGACGGACCGATTCGCTCAGTTCGCCATCGCCGCCGCTTCCCTGGCTCTTCGCGACGCCAACCTCAAACCCGACGGGCTGCCGGCGGAGCGGTCGGGCGTGATTTTAGGCACCGGTATCGGGGGCATGGAGACGCTCAGCGACCAGTTCAAGCAACTCGGCGAGCGCGGTCCCGGGCGGGTCAGTCCCTTCTTCATCCCCATGATGATCGCCAACATGGCGGCAGGGCAAATTGCCATTCACTACGGTCTAACCGGGCCGAACAGCACGGTGGTCACCGCCTGTGCCGCCGGGGCCAATGCCATCGGCGAGGCGTTCCGGCTCATCCAGCGGGGCGAGGTGGATGTGATGCTTACCGGGGGCAGTGAGGCGTCGGTCACCCCCATCACCGTGGCGGGGTTCTGTGCGATGAAAGCCCTGTCGACGCGGAATGACGAACCCGCCCGGGCATCGCGCCCCTTCGACGCCGCTCGCGACGGGTTCGTCCTGGGTGAAGGAGCGGGGGTGGTGGTCCTCGAGAGCGACTCCCACGCCCGCGCCCGGGGAGCCCGGATTCGCGCCGAACTGGTTGGTTACGGGGTAGCGGCCGACGCTTACCACATCGCCGCCCCTCCTCCCGACGGACGGGGGGGAGCGATGTCCATGCGCCGGGCGCTGCTCGATGCGGGCACCGAGCCTGGGGCGGTGGGCTATGTGAACGCCCACGGTACTTCCACGCCCTCCGGCGACCGGGGCGAAACTCTGGCCATCAAGGCCGTGTTCGGCGAGCATGCGCTCGACCTGCCCGTGAGTTCCAACAAGTCCATGCTGGGCCACCTGTTGGGTGCGGCCGGCGCCGTGGAGTTCATTGCCACCGTGCTCACCCTCGAACATGCGCTGCTCCCGCCCACCGTGAACTACGAGCAGCCCGATCCGGAGTGCGACCTCGACTACGTACCCAATCAGGCAAGGCCTGCCCGGGTTCGGCTGGCCATCAGCAACTCCTTTGGTTTTGGCGGACAGAACGCCACCCTGGTCGTACGGCGATGGGAGGAGTGACCGGTAATGAGACGAGGAGGGGGTAGGCGTCGCCTGGCGCGGGTACGGTCGGGGGATGTCCTTCCCGATGAAGGGCGCTGGATCCTCAGTCCGGACCCCGACCTGGTGTTGAGGCCAGGGAGCATGCAGTTCCTCCCCATCAGGCCGGCAGGCGAGGAACCGCTCGATGAGCAAGCGGCGTCAACGTGCCTGCCTCACGGGTTGGGGTTGGGGGAGTTCGGGGACATGGGACTGGTGGAGCAGGCGTTCACCCATGCGTCCTACGCGAACGAGCACCGCGATCGTGCGCTAAAGGACAACGAACGGCTCGAGTTCCTCGGCGATGCCGTACTCAGCGCCTGTATTAGCGAACACCTGGTGAGGTCGCACCCGGAGTGGTCCGAGGGCCAGCTCACCCGCCTCCGGGCGGCGGTGGTCTGTGAAGCGGCTCTCGCCCGGCGGGCGGCAGCGCTCGGTTTCGGCGATTGCCTGCGGCTGGGTAAGGGCGAGGAGAACGGGGGCGGCCGCGGCAAGCCCTCCATACTGGCCGGAGTGTTCGAGGCGCTGGTAGGGGCGGTATATCTTCAGGCGGGCATGGCGGGTGCGAGTCGGTTCGTCCTGCGTGAACTCGGGCCGCTCGTGGCTGCCGCCGTCCGGGGAGACACCCCCGGGGACTACAAGACCCGCCTTCAGGAACTGGTCCAGCAAAGAGGAGGCAGCCTGGAGTATCGGGTGGTCGGCGAACAGGGGCCCGATCATCAGCCGGTGTTCATCGTTCGCGCCTGGCTCGATGGAAAAGAACTGGCCGAGGGCCAGGGCGGCAGCAAGAAAGAGGCGGAACAGGTGGCGGCCCGCGCGGCCCTGGACCGGCTAGCGGTTTTCGGCAGGATTTGACGGAAACGCGACGAAATACTGTCGATGCGTTGACAGAGGCCGCACCTCAAGTCCCACAAACAGCCGGGGGGCGTGACCCGATGGACCCACTGAAGGTTTCGGCTCAATCCAACCCCAAGTCGGTGGCCGGGGCACTGGCGGCAGTACTCAGGCAGCAAGGTTCAGTCGAGGTGCAAGCAGTGGGAGCCGGCGCCGTAAACCAGGCGGTCAAAGCCATCGCCATCACCCGCGGCTACGTGGCGCCGAACGGGCTTGACGTGGTGACCGTGCCCGGATTCGTGGAGATCGAGATTGACGGCGAATCGCGTACGGCCATCCGCTTCCTCGTGGGGCCACGGTAGGCGTTTCCGACCAGGTCAAGGGAGATCCGGAGGCCCGCAGCTGACGCCGGCGGGCCTCCTC
>DBBB01000150.1 GCA_002291985.1 Firmicutes bacterium UBA995 | reverse complement strand
TGAACGCCGACCGTTTCGACCCGGCCTAGGCCTTAGGGGCCCGATGGGACCAACATGACTGCCCTGGGGAAGCGACCACGCTGCCCTGGGGCAGTCATGCTCCCCACCCAGAAGCTGGGTCGTCCTAGCTGCCACCACCACAGGCTGGAGTCCATGGTGTCCCGTAGGCGCGGCACTCCCTGGGGGCCCGGCCCGGGAGACTGCGCACGCGGTAGCCTCCAGGGGGGCGACGAAGACTGATGCAGGGGGCAGCCAACCGGGAGGAACGGCCGACTCCGGAAACCAGCCTCAAGGGTCGCCAGGACCGGGCAACTCGGTCTGCCCACGGTGGAGAGGTAGCCGCGGAGGCGGGGGAGGCCTGCGCACCGGCTTGGCCAGCGAACGTGCCCGGGATCACCTGGTGGACCTTGAGTGGTGGTCGAAGCCGGGGCGAGCTGCGCCGGACCTACCCGAACGCCTTCCTGGACGACCACTCGCGGCGGGTGCCCCCCGGCCAGTTCTACTGGGCCGAGGACCTGCGGTGTTTGCCAGCATGATCGTTGACCAGTGACGGGGCCGCAGGCACGAAACGCCATACTGCCAAGGGCATCTATGCCCGCCTGTGCCGAGGGCATGGGTTCCGGGGAGCCGACAGCACGGCCAGGCGATAGGTGGCCCGGTGGCGACGCGAGTTGGCCGCGCCCGCGGCCGAGCCCTTCCCCCTGCCCCAACCCGACCCGGGTGAAGTGGCCCAGGTAGACAGGGGTGAAGCTAGACGATGCTCGAGGGCGTGGAGCACAGGGTTTACCTGTTCTGCATCGGGCACCTCCCGGGTCCATCCTACCGGGAGTGGCACCAGAAGCTAGACCATAATCTGGCACTTCCCACACGGAAATTCATCCCCTTTGGTATCCCGGAGGCTGCCAAAGGTGGGCTCCAACCTGGACGGCCGCAAGACGCAATTTTCCGGGGTCTTGAGGCCTGGGCCGGGACAATGGCCCCGGCCGGACCTAATCCGGACAAGGGCCTTTACCTCAGTTCGGTGGCCGGGCGGTCTGCCCGGCCGCCAGCTAGCTGGCGCTTTGGACGATGAAGGTCATGCCCATCCCGCCGTTGATGCACAGGCTCGCCACACCGAGCTCGGCGCCGTGACGAGGCATGGCATGGGCCAGCGCCACCAAGAGCCTTACCCCGGTCATCCCGATCGGGTGCCCAAGCGCGATCGCTCCCCCGTCCACGTTAGTCTGCCCGCGGTCGTACCCTATGTCCCGCTCGCAGGCGATCACCTGCGGCGCGAACGCCTCGTTGACTTCCCATAGACCGATATCATCGACGGTAAGCCCGGCCCTGGCCAGCGCCTTCCTGGTCACAGGGACCGGGCCGATTCCCATGTAGTTGGGGTCAACCCCGGTGCTGGCAAACGTCTTGAGCCGGAGCAGCGGCCTCACCCCTTGCGAGAGCGCCACTTCCTCGGCCATGAGGATGATCGCCGCGGCTCCGTCGGTAATGCCGGATGCGCTTGCCGCGGTCACAATGCCGCCCTCCTTGAACACCGGGCTCAGCCGGGCGACGGCATCAGCGGTCGTCCCGAACCGGGGATGCTCATCCTGGTCAAAGACAGCCGGAGGACCCTTCCGTTGGGCTATCGCAACCGGCATGATCTGCGACTGGAAACGCCCGGCTTTGATCGCCTCCTCGGCCCGCTGTTGCGACAGGACGGCATACTCGTCGCTCTCTTCACGGGTGATGCCATAGCGCTCGGCCACGTTCTCTGCGGTCAAACCCATGTGCTGCTGGGTGAGAGCGCAGATGAAGCCGTCCTTATGAAGGGAGTCCAACACTTCGCTGTTGCCGAGCCGGTATCCCCAGCGGGCGCCCGGCAAAAGGTACGGAATCTGGCTCATTGCCTCAACCCCGATGACAAGAGCCGTGTCGATCTCGCCGGTCACGATCGAGCCCCAGGCCATGGCCGCCGCCTTGAGCCCCGAGCCGCAGGCCATGTTGATCGTCGAGCCGGGGATCTCCAGCGGCAGGCCCGCCCGCGGGACCACTGCCCGCCCAGGGTTGGGGCCCACGCCTGCTTGACGAGCGTTGGAGACGATGACCTCGTCCACCACGGCGGGGGTAAGACCCGCCCGCCTCACCGCCTCCGCCCCGATCATCCCGCCGAGGTCAACGGCGCTAAAGCCGGCAAGGGCACCACCGAACTTGCCGATGGCCGTACGGACGGCGGAAACCATGACCACCGGACGGCCGGAACCAGACGGTCCAGGGGGTGAAGAACACCAGTCGCTCATGTCTAGATCACGCCTTTCGTGCGGAGGTCCTCGATCGCTGCGGCGCCGTACCCGATCCGATCGAGAATCTCAATGGTGTGCTCGCCCAGGACTGGAACGCGCCGCCCCTCCACCTCGCCCGCGCCCGAGAGGCGGACTGGCGTACGGGCAAACTTGCGCGAGCCAAGGTGAGGGTCTTGCACGTCCACCAGCATCCGTCTGGCGGCGACGTGCGGGCACGCGAACACCTCCTCGGCCGTCTGGACGGGACCAGCAGGTACACCCGCGTCGAGTAGCACCTGGACGACCTCGGCTTTGGGCTTATCGGCCATCCAGCCCTCGATGATCGGCCGCAGAAAGGTTTCGCAATTGAGAGCTCTGCTGGGGCCTTCCTTGCTGCGCGGGTCCTCGATCAGGTCCTCGCGCCCGAGCACCCCGGCGAGACGCTTCCATAGGTCGTCGGTGGGGATATTGAGGGCTACGTAACCATCGAAGGCCAGAAATGCTCCACGCGGCCCCTGGATTATCTCCTTGCCCCGGATGGGCACCTCACCGGTGAGGGAGTACGTTGCCAGCGACCGCTCGTTGAGGCCGATCATCGCGTCGTACATGGAGGTATCAACGAACTGGCCCTGGCCTGTGCGCTCCCGGTGATGAAGGGCGAACATGATCCCGAGCGCCGTTACGAGCCCTGAATAAGTATCGGCCAGGCCATAGACGCTTGTGGTCGGCGGGCGGTCCTCAAACCCGATCATGTGCATCACGCCGCTCATCGCCTCCGCGACGATGTCAAAGGCAGGCCACGAACTGTATGGGCCCTGATACTCCGGAAGCTGCCCAAACCCGCTGATGGCGGCATAGACAAGACCGGGGTTGATCCGGCGCAGATCGTTGTAGCCAAGACCCTGTTTGTCCATGGTCCCAGGGCGGAAGTTCTCCACCAATACGTCGGCCTTTGCCGCAAGCTGTCTTAGAATATCCCGGCCCTCAGGAGACTGGATGTTCAGCGTCATGCTTTTTTTGTTGCGGCTGTACTCCAGAAACCCGCCGCTCACGCGGGTCTGGCCGTCCTGTCCGGTGACGTATGGACCGATGGTGCGGCGCGGATCCCCAACCTTGGGCCGCTCGATCTTGATGACCTCAGCTCCAGCGTCGGCCAGCAGCATTGTGCAATAGGGTCCCGCAATGAACTGCTCGACGCCTAGTACAACCAGGCCTTCGAGCGGTCTCGGCTTGTCTTTCATCCTGCCGCCTCCCCTCAGGCTTTTGCCAGGTGTTCACCAGGTTCCACCGTCAACACGGTCCTGCTCGCTTGATCCTGGCCAGCCGACTGCCGCAAATGGCGTCTGATCAGGTAACTGCCTGCGCAAGACGGCTCACGCCGAGCTCCCGCTCGAGATCGGCGAGGCCGGCCCTGAACCGTCGCACCAGCTCCGCGACCTCGGCGGCACTGATTGTCAGCGGCGGCGCAATGAGCACGTGGTCACCCGACTTGCCGTCGGCATGCCCGCTGCCGGGATAGAGAACCAATCCGTGTTGAATACACTTGCGCGTGAGCTGCTCCCCGATGGCGACCCCGGCGGGGAACGGGCGGCGGGACGCCTTATCCTCTACCAGCTCGACGCCCATGAACAGACCGAGGCCCCGCACGTCGCCAACGATGGGACTCTCGGCGGCCGGCTCCATCAACTCGAAGAGAAGATCCCCCATCTCACGGGAATTATCGACGAGTTTGTGGCGGTGGTAGTACTCAAGGACCGCCACCCCGGTCGCGGAGGCCAGGGGGTTACCGCCGTAGGTGTGGCCGTGGATGAACCTCCCTGAGCCCTTCTCCAGAGCTAGATGGTGCCGCTCCTGGACAATGAAGGCGCCAAGCGGGGCGTAGCCTGCGCTCATACCCTTGGCGCATGAGATTATATCGGGGATCACTCCCCAGTGCTCGGTCGCAAAGTGCCTGCCCGTGCGGCCAAACCCGGTCATGACCTCATCCGCGATCAGGAGCACATCGTGCTGGTCACATATCGCGCGAACCAGCGGCCAGTACTCAGCCACAGGCGGCACCGCCCCGGAAGCCGCACCAACCAGCGGTTCGGCGATAAAGGCGGCGACGTTTTCAGCACCACATTGCCGGATCATGTCATCCAGGGCGTGCGCGCACTTTACCCCGCACGCCGGGTAGGACTCCCCGTAGTGGCAACGATAGCAGTAACAGGCGGGTATGTGGGGGAAATCGACCAGCATTGGCTCATACTTGCGGCGCCGGGGAATGTGCCCGGTGACGGACAAGGCCCCCAGCGTGTTACCGTGGAAACCATGCCAGCGCGCGATAACTTGGTACTTCTTGCTGTCAGCCCCATCGCGCTCGACGTAGTAGGTGCGGGCAAACTTGATCGCTGCCTCGACCGCCTCCGATCCGCCTGAGACCAAATACACCCGGCCCAGTCCAGCCGGCGCAAGTTCAGCCACCATATGAGCGAGACGCATGGTGGGCTCGGTGACGAACCGCGACAAATGAGTAAACGCCACCTTGCCGGCCTGGGCGGCAATTGCCTCCACCACCTCCGGCACCGCGTGGCCGATATTGGCCACCGCTGAGCCGGCGCATCCATCGATATACTCTCTGCCCTCGTCGTCATAAAGGTAGATGCCCTGTCCCCTGCTGATCACCATCATGTCCTTGCCAACGTCACGGAAGAACACATGATCCCCGTGCCTGTGTTTGTAGTCGCGGTACATGCCTGCCCTCCCTCCTCCAGGCGGCCTGCGCGGCCGTCTGGTTACCGGTGGCGGCGCCTGGCGGCGCGCACGCAAGTTCTCCTGGAT
>DBBB01000173.1 GCA_002291985.1 Firmicutes bacterium UBA995 | reverse complement strand
CTTGCGACCGGCAATCCCGGTAAGCTGTCGGAGTTGACCCGCGGGCTGGAGCCGTTGCGCCGGACGGGCGCCGTCGAGTTGCTCGCGCCATCTTCTTTTCCGTCCGTTTCTTTCCCGCCGGAGACGGGCTCGAGCTATCGGGAAAACGCGGCGGCCAAGGCCCGGTGGTGGGCGTGCCAGACGGGCCGGCTCGCCCTGGCAGACGACTCCGGCCTGGAAGTTTGCTGGCTGTCAGGCGCCCCCGGGGTCCATTCCGACCGCTATGCGGGTGCCGGCGCCTCCAGTATCGACAACAACCGGCGGCTGCTCCAGGCACTTGAAGGGGTGACCGACCGCCGGGCTACCTTCCGGTGCTGTCTGGCCCTGGCCTGGCCTGATGGGCGACTTCGCCACTTCGAAGGGGCTTGTGAAGGAGTCATAGCCGAGGAGGTGCGAGGGGAGAACGGGTTCGGCTATGACCCCTTGTTCCAGGTGTCCGGGTGCGGTCTTACCCTGGCGGAACTCGCCCCTGAGGACAAGAATCGCCTGAGTCACCGGGGTCGGGCTCTCGAGGCGCTGAGGGGCTTTCTCGCGTCTCAACCGGCCACGGTGGAAGGAACGGCCGTATGAGGATCGCCCTGGTCTCAGACACGCACGGTCAGTTACACGCCGTCCAGCAGACGCTGGCGACCGGGGATGCGATTGACCTCTTACTTCACGCCGGCGACCATTATGCAGATGGCCTGAAGCTGGGGCAGATCCTGCGGGTGAACGTCAAGGCGGTCACGGGCAACTGCGACCTCATGGTCGCCGGTCCCGAGGAAGAGATCTTCCGCGCCAGGGATCGCCGGATCTTGCTGACTCACGGGCACCTCTTTCGGGTCAAGCGCACCTATCATCCCTTGATACGCCGGGCGGTCGAACTCGCCGTGGACGTGGTCGTCTTCGGCCACACCCACCTGCCCATCATATTCCAGGAGCAAGGCATCCTCTTCATCAACCCGGGTAGTCCGACCCGTTCCACGGCGGCGGACGGCCGCCGCACCATTGCCATCCTCACACTCAAGCAGGCGCCCCGTGCCACGATTGTTCCCCTGGGGCCACAACCGCTCTCAGGGAAACCCGACTAAATCACCCCGCGCCGCTCGTGACCGCGGTCGTACTCCGGCCACAACTCCGGCCACCGTCCGCGTGTCAACTCACGTAAGAATGTTGCCCCGAACGGCGATCCGTTGACTTTGCCCTCGTGCTGGACCTATACTGAAGATGCGCCGCGACGGGATGGGAAGTTTGCGGGGCGTAGCGCAGCTTGGTAGCGCGCCTGCTTTGGGAGCAGGAGGTCCCGGGTTCAAATCCCGGCGCCCCGACCACTTTTTGACGGTGGCAAATGCGTCGTGCTATACTGAAACGTACCGGTGAGCGGGAGTAGCTCAATGGTAGAGCCCTGCCCTTCCAAGGCAGCCACGTGGGTTCGATTCCCATCTCCCGCTCCAGATACGCGCCTGTAGCTCAGGTGGACAGAGCACGGTCCTTCTAAGTCCGGGGGCGCAGGTTCGAATCCTGCCAGGCGCGCCAGAGTAGTGTGCGGTGGTGGATGTAGCTCAGCGGTCAGAGCACCAGGTTGTGGCCCTGGGGGTCGGGGGTTCAAATCCCCTCATTCACCCCATTCTTTTGTTGGGGCGTAGCCAAGCGGTAAGGCAGCGGCCTTTGGAGCCGCCATCGTTGGTTCGAATCCAACCGCCCCAACCAGTGAGCGCGTGGGCCATTAGCTCATCCGGTAGAGCGGCGGTCTTTTAAACCGCGGGTGGAAGGTTCGAGTCCTTCATGGCCCACCAAATACATGAATAAAACTCGTTCCTCCAGCGGTCAGTCATCCCCCGACCCTGACCTGCCGCGGGCCGAAGGCTTCCCGCTAGCTTGCACGACTTAGCCTCGGCCCACCGCGCACGTGGCGATGCCGGGAATGCATGTGTACCCTCCGGGCCGCTGCTGAAGACTGGACCCGTCGCTTACCACCCTATCCGGGGAATAGGAAAATCGGTGCGACTTGCACTGCTGGAAGCTAGAAGGAGGAATTCCCGGGAAGGAGGCAGAAGAAACATTATAGTATGGAAACCCGCACGCCAGGATCTGTGCGGAGGGCATTGGGCAATGGGCGTCCCTGCCGGGACCTCGCCCACAAGGAGAGGAGTGGTTTCTGAAGTGACCGCCGAGATCAAAAAAGCCGACCTGGGCAAGCGTGTCCTTGCTGCTATTATTGATTCCGTCATCTCCTGGCTCCCCGCGGTGATCCCCATCATCGGGGGGCTGATCGGCACCGCTTACATGCTGACCCGCGACGCCATCGTCTACGAGGTGACCAAGAAAGCGGAGTGGCGGAACGCCAGCATCGGCAAGAAACTGCTCGGGCTGAAGGTTGAGTTGGAGGGCGGTCGGGATATCGACCTCGCCGCTTCGGTGAAGCGGAACATCCCCTTCGCCATCGGGACCCTCCTCATGATCATCCCGGTGCTGGGATGGATGGCCGCCGCCATCATCGCCCCCATTATCGGCCTGGTCGAGTGCATCCTGGTGCTGGTCGATCCCGCCGGTAAGCGGCTGGGCGACCGCTTCGCCGGCACCACGGTGGTGGATGCCCCCACGGCTGTGCCAAGCCTTGAACAAAGGCAGCCTTGATGCGGGTTAGTGAGCAGAGGCGTTTCAGCTTTACCGGGTATGACGACGGAAGCTGAAGCCAAGGAGGTCGTATAAAGTGAAGAAGGGGCATAGGGCATTATTGATTGTTTCTGTCCTGGTATTGTCTCTTCTTGCGATATTGGCAATTGGAATGCGCAGTGGTAGAACAACACGGGAAAGAGTAGCCGAGGAGGGCGGCCAAGCCGCAAAGCCGGAAAGAGTAGCCGAGGAGGGCCAAGCCGCAAAGCCGGAGCCGATAAAACAGGGGCCCTTTGTTGTCGGTGAAACGGTAAGAGTGGGACAGATCGAGTTTACTTTGAGGGGCGTGCGTTTTGTAGCAGGTGATGAGTCTCATAAACCCCCAGAAGGCTATAAATGGATAGCGTTTGACTGTTTGATTGAGAACAAGTCCGACGAGGCCATAACGATCTGGCCGGGGACGTTTGAGCTCTTCGATCCAGGCGGGTTCAGAAAAGAGCCAGCATGGGGTGTCCCAGGACTAAGAGGTAGCCTTGAGTTTGAAACGATTGGCGGTCGCCGCGGAATGGCAGGGGAAATTGCGTTTTATGTTGGAGAGGGCGAAACCGAGTGGGAGTTTGCTCTTTACACTGAGCACTTGGGGCATGGGCACGTTGGGCAGGTGACTTATAGGGTTTCGATAGATGATATCAAGTAACGTTTCCGTGAAGATGGGCGGATCGGCTCCAATCTGCCCACAAGGACACCCCATGGTAACAGGTAGTTTCTAGCCCCTTGTGGAACGCGTTGCACCGGAGACCTGACCCCGGATTCGCTCGGCCATGCCGCGACCCGGTTCCGGCATCGCGGCAATCTTCGCCAGCACATCGCTCTCCCCGTCCGCCTTGTCGCCGCGCCTCAGTTCTTGGGACGCTCCTCGCTTCGCGGAGTGAGCCTACTCTGACCGTCCAACGACCTGTGGTTGTCTCAGGCGGGCTACCCCACAGTTGCCCGCAAAGACTGCTTCCGCGGCCAAGAGGAGTTTCCACCTCTCCGTAGAAGCCAATGGGACGAAAGGGATGGGGAGGGATGGCATAGCAAAGGCCAGTGATACGGCGAGAACGTCCGGATGGCTGCACGGGGGTAGCTCAAGGGAGGA
>DBBB01000143.1 GCA_002291985.1 Firmicutes bacterium UBA995 | reverse complement strand
CATCACGACCAAGACAAGCGCACGCAACCGCCTGTTCACCTTGCACTCCTCCCGACTATGCCCAACACCCGCGTAAGCAGGCTCCGCGGGTCGCCCGCAGGCTCGCCGAAACTTCCCAGCAGACCCCGCACGGCCAGAGCGAACGCCCCTTGAGGCTCGACCGCCGCCAGCAGCAAACCCCGATCCTGCAGTTCCTGTACCCGTGCATCTTCCGGGACCTTGGCCGCCACCGGACGCGCCAGGCATTCCAGCGCGCGGTCGAGCGGCACGGTCGGCTTGGCCGATACCCTGTTCAGCACGCACGCCACCCGACCGGGGTCGACTTCCAGCAGGTCCAAGACCTCGCAGAAGTCCCGCACCGCCCGGAGGGCAGGCACGTCCACAGTGGTGACGATAAAAACACGGGTCGCCGACCGCAGCGCCAACACCGTCAAATCACTGAGCACCGGCGAGGTGTCCACGATCACAACGTCGGCATGGCCCACGGCGCACTCCAACGCGCGCGTCCCGGCCCGCGCGGTCGCCAGTTCGGCCTCCCGTAGCCGGCGAGGAGCGGGCAGCAGCCAGAAACCACGCGCGTCCTTTACGAAGTAGTCCTCCAAGACCCGCGGCCCGAAAGGCTCCCCTGCCAAACCGTCCCAGTCGGCCAGGCTGCTGGCAGGGTCGATCTGCAGCACCGAGGCCGCCGTCCCGTAGTGCGCGAATTCCAGCACCACCGTCCGCCAGCCGGCGGACGAATACGCCGCCGCCAGGTTCAAGGCCAGGGTGGTCTTGCCGACACCGCCTTTGGGACTGCAGAACACCGCGACCCCCTGGCGGAACACCGCCCCGCGCACAGCGGCCCGGTTCTCCGGGCCTTCCGCCGGACGGCGCGGGACTGCGTCCCCCGGGTCCACAGGCACCGCCACCCCACCGCCAGGGCCTTCACAGAACGCCACCGCCTTTTCCAGACAGGGGAAGTCGAAGTCCCGGGGGATCACGCCGGCCAAACCCAAAGACCGCGCCCGGCGCCACAGGAGCAGATCGGGCCGGTCACAGGCTGCCAGCACCACCGTCCCCGGCAAACCCCCCGCTACCGTAACGGCGTCGTCCAGCTCCCCGGAAAGGCATTCGACTATTACACAGCACGGGCGCATGTCGCGCACCCTCTGGGGGGCGTCTGCTAAAACAGAGGTCTCGCCGAGGATCTTCGTCGCGGCGCCTATCCGGCGGCGGACGCCTTCCCGAAAAACTGCCTGCCCAACTAGCACCAGGGTCAGCATGACGGCACCACCTGCCCGGCAAAAAGTATCGCGGGCTCCTGCGGGATGGCTATGCGGAAGCCTTGCACCAGATTGATGCCCGCCCCTCCCACCAGAGCCAGTTCGCGGGTAGACTCGACCTTCTCGGCCAACGGGACGGCTCCAAGATCCTTTGCGAAACGGGTCAGCCTCTTCAGGGCGGCGGGTAAGCGGAACGGCGCGATGCGGCGCAACAGCGCCATGTCCAGCTTGACGTAGTGCGGCTGCAAGGCCACGACTGCCGCCAACTGGTTCGAGCCGTTACCAAGATCGTCTGCAGCCAGCCGGAAATCGTACCGCAGCCACCGGCTCCAGGCATCCTGTAGCGCCGCGCACGACACGGCCGACATATCGAAGTCCTCGGTCAGCTCCACGACCATCCGGCTGGCGAACGGACGAAGAGCGCGTCCCGCCGCACCGTCAGGGCCGGCTACCAAACTCCCGGCCGATAGGTTGACGAACAAGAGGGGTCCGCCGTCGTCTGGTTGCGGCCACGCTGCCGCCTGCAACGCAATGCGGCGGCAGATCGCCGCCTCAACCTCTTCAAGCGACCGGCAACGCCGCGCATCGCCCAAGAATGTTTGGGGGTACTCAAGCCGCCCCGCCGGACCGCGCGCCAGACATTCGTAGCCCACAACATACGAGTCACTCAGGCTCACTATCGGTTGCAGCAATATCCGGAACCCGCCGCGAGCCAATATCCGGCGCAACAGCAACCTGCCCGCCATCCGCGCCACACCCCCCTCCCAGCAAGTTGAGCACCTGGGCCGCCGTACGCCGGAAATGACCGGCCAGATCGCGGTCGAGCGCCACGGCCGGTTTGCCGGCCGCGGCCGCCTCGTACGCTAGGACCGGCACGCAGGGGATCTCCACGTCAACCGGCACTCCCGCGGCAGCCGCCAGGTCCCAGTAAGGCACTCCGGCCAAGTTGACGCTGCGGTTGCACACCACCAAACGCCGAGACGCCGGCCGCCACAGCTCGGCACTTTGCCGAACCGCAGTCGCATGCGCGATGTCTGGGTCGCATACCAGCACCAGGGCGTCGCAGGACCGCAACAGCCTTTTCCCCCACGGGTTGTTGGGCTCTGACGGAAGATCGAAGAGCACCAAGTCGAACTCGCCGACACCATGGGCCAGAAAACGGTCCAGCCGGTCCCAAGCCGGCGGCGGGACCGACAAGCCGGGCGCAACAGCGTAAACCGTTATGCCCCCTCCCACGGACGCCCCGCGGGCGCGGTAAGCCCCGGCCAACAGGTTCGCCAAGCTCCGGTGACCATCGGGTAGGCAGAAGGCAGTGTGCAGCGACCGCTGCCGCAAGTCGGTGTCAACCAGCGCCACGCGCAGGCCCAGAGCGCCCAGAGACCACGCAAGGTTCGCCGCCACAAAGGTCTTCCCCGTGGCAACTGGCGACCAGACGGCAACCACCGGCCGGGCCGCGCCAGGCGATACGTCCAGAGCCTCCTGCCGAGAAGAACCCGACCCGGCCAGCAGGAAGGGCAGACCAGGCACCCGCAGCACACGCCTCAAACCGGTAAATCCACCGCGGGCGCCGGGGGGGTCTTCCTGCGCAGGCTCCGGC
>DBBB01000126.1 GCA_002291985.1 Firmicutes bacterium UBA995 | reverse complement strand
TCCAAGCCAAACCGACCACCGATTCCGCTGTCCAACGGCCACTCACTCCGGAGCTGGCTACCCAGTAAGTCGGAGCGCAGCGACGCCGGAGTAATGGTGGCCGATTTTGACCCCCGTAAACTCCACCTCAAGTCCCTCCCCCGTCTCACCACAGTTTCTCCTGCTGGGACTTCCTATACTTGCGGGGGCCCGCTTGAACGTCGCCGGGACCAGCTTCGGGTACTCCAGTTCCCTGCCTGCCAGGAGGTCTGCAATGGTCGGGACCTGGATCCTGGGAAAGTACCGCCCGGTGACGACCGGCGGTTCATAGAACCCCGCCACCGCCTCCTCGCGCATGGGGCGGGTGGGCTCTTCGAGGGTGAGAAAAGCCCCGATTGCGGCCCCCTCCCGCTCCACCACGGCCTGCAACTCGCGTATGTCTTTCGCCCCGACGTGACCGCTCTTCACCTGCACGATGATTTTCTTCGCCTTCCCGCTCTCGCCGTCCATGAAGTAAGTATATCCGTCAACGCCGTGTCCGCGCCCTTCTTCTTGTCTTGGGCGGGTCGGGAGTCCACCAGGCCAAAGCCCACCATTCGAACTGGTAACGGTTCTACCAGGCCAGGGCCTCGACGATCACCCATGCTCTGGTCAATGCATTCCTGTGACCATATCCAGTGCCTCCCGGGCGGAGGCTCAAGTACTTTGTCCCCAAGAACATGTGCTGGACCTAGTCTAGCTCTCCGTGCGCTTGAGCAGGGTCACTGTCTGCAGCAACGCCAGAAACCGGTTCAGGGGGCTGAGCGTCAGGTCAACCCTCGCCACCAGGCCCGCGAAAGAGCCCGGCACTAGCTGCCGGAAGTTCGTCCCTCCGCTCAATATGTACAGGAGCTGGGTGTGGGATCGCGACAGGACGATCTCGAACTGGGGGAACTCATGTTCAAAATGAGCCCGGTCGCGGACGAACACAATGAATGACAGGGCCGGGTTGGCCCCCGACATGGGTGTCCGGGCATCGGTCTCCCACCCGGCGCGCAGGTCATAGGGCTCGCTGCGGTGGAGTCTGCCATACACCAATCGTGCGACAACGCCGTAGTACGGCTCGACCAGCACAACGCCGCCGCCCGGATTGAGCACCCGCAGTGCCTCGCGAAAGAAGGAGCGGGGATCGGGAAGATGGTGGAAAACGTTGATGCCCAGAATTGCCCGGACGCTACCAGCATCGAACGGCAGGCAATCCGCAGACGCCTGGATATCGACGAAGGGGAGAGCCTTGATGTCGGTGGTAACCGTATCTGGGATGACATCCTTGATGAAACCGGCGCCGCTGCCGATCTCTACCCTGATGCCGGGGACTCCCCGGAGGAATCGATCCTCGACCCGCAGGCACTCACGGTAGAGGGACTCGTACAGGCGTCTCGTGAGCCGCTTTCGGCCCAGAAGTAGCCGCTGGGTCTCCGTGAAGTCCACCGTGTCCACGGCGACGCCCCTGAGCGCCGGCTCGCTCAGCGCCCTGCGTAGAAGCTCCATCATAGCGCCCACGTGGGCAGCTCGGTCCCGGGGAATGCTTCCTCCCAGGCGCGGCTGCGCTGTTCCCTCACGACCTGGGCCAGCCGCTCGTCGGCGGATGCCCCCACCAGGATAAAATCGGCCCCGTGGGTCCACTGCTCGGCGTGACGGGTTGCCAGCAAGTGCAGGGCAGCCGGTGCCGGCCCCACTTCGGCGGTCAGCAGGGGAGGACCGCTCCGCTCGCGGGCTTGGGAAATGGTCCCGGGGAGCCCGCAGGCACCGGGTGAACTGAGAAATGAAACCATGTCCAGGGGGCACTCCAGCAACCGGCCGACGTTCAGGGTCTCGCGGGCCAGGTTAGTGTGCAGTCCGACGCAGGCTTTCGGACATCGCCGGCGGCACAGCCTTACCATCAGCTCCAGCACATCGGTACGATCAAGGGTGACGGCCAGGTCTGTAAGGTAGCTGTGCACTAGCAGGGTGCCCCGAAAAGTGGTGGGCACTTGGGCCAGGGATGCCCCGAGCAACCCGACGGATGCTACCCAGAAGGTGGGAGCACGGTCCCGGACCACGCGGGCCAGCGCCCCGGCCAGAAGCCCGTGCAGTTCTCGCCAGGTCAGCTCCCGAAGGAACTGAACGTATCGGCCGGAGGAGAGGAGTCGCGCTTCCTTGAGGAAGTCGGGGACGGTCACCCGGAGGCGCGAAGAGGTCAACCATTCACGGTTGAGTTCGCTGACCTGCGTCGGCACGAGCGCGTACTCGGCCCAGGCGGGGCAACTATCCGGGCCGGCCTGCAGGTAGTCGCGCACCGCGGGGGGTTCCAGTTCCCGGAGGTCGAGAACACGCCGAAAGGTGTGCGCGGGATTTCCACTGCCGGAGACCAGTCCTGCGGGAGCCACTGCCGTTGGCAAGCCGGTGTGGTTGAGGTCCAAGCGCCCGGACGCCTCACGGCAGGTCGCGTAGACGCGGAAGACCAGTTCGTCAACCTTCAGCGCCTCCTGCAGGTCCATCAGGGGGTGGTGCCCCGTTTCGGCCAGCCTCCGTAGTTCCTCCAACTCCGCACTGAACCCGGCTCCGACGTAATCAGGCGCCAGGTTGAAGCCGACGTCGGTGTCGAGTTGGTGGACGAGTTCCGTCTGCCCCTTCGAGTCAATGAAGAAACCCAGGTTGGATGTAAGCATGAGCTGGCCACGGTCGGTGAGGATCACGAGGCGGTTCTCCTGGCGCGGGAATCCATCCATGGCCCAGCTTGCATAGTGGGCACCGGAGAAACTGGGATAGACCAGCCTGGCCACCACCGAATCCTCCACCCCCGGGGATGTGATGCTGAGGCTTCGCGCTTGCACGGCCCTTGGCGGCCCGAAGGCCCTGAGTATCACCGAAAGCACGTGGCTACCCGAGTTTATCAACACTCCTCCGCCTGACGCGCTCGCGTCCAGCTCCCAACCGGTTCTCGCGGCGGTCCGGGCATGGGAATGCAAGGTCAGACCGGCGAACCCTTTGACCCGGCCGAATTCACCGTTTGCCAGCCGTTCAAGGAAGGAGGCCATGTGGGGCATTCGCGGCAGGAGATATCCCAGCATCACACGGGCCTGCGGGTATTCGTCGGAGAGGGCGCGGAACTGCTCCAGCGCTTCCGGGCAGTTGGCAAGAGGCTTCTCCACCAGAACCGGCAGGCCGCGACTCACACACGCTCGCGTTAGTTCAAGGTGGGTGGGGGTTGGGGTGGCGATGACGACCGCATCCGGGGCACCCTGCCCGAGGGCATCCTCAAGCGATGAATGGGGCCGGAAGCTCAGGCCCATCCCGCGTAGGAACTTCAACACGCTCCGCTTCCGATCGGCCACGCCCCAGAGGGCCACGCCCGGCAGCCGGGAGAGCGTCAGCGCATGCACCAGTCCAGCGCGGCCTCCGCCCACGAGGAGAACTTCGGCTGGCCGCCGATCAAGGCCGGCCCCGTCCCTCCCGCCCCTTGATTGCTCCCTGAGGTCTTCGGGGGCGATGCTCACGGGGCGCAGACCGAGGTTCAAGCGAGCGAGGCTCGGAGCCGTCTCCATACGGGCGACCGATCGGAGACCGGCCAGGTTGTTGGTGTGGATGGGCAAT
>DBBB01000004.1 GCA_002291985.1 Firmicutes bacterium UBA995 | reverse complement strand
CCGGTCGAGCCGGGCGGGGTCCGGGGCGATCGCCCGCCGCTCGGCCTCGCGCAGGATGCTGGCGATGCGAGCGTGGGCGTACTGGACGTAATAGATCGGGTTCTCCGCCGCCTTGAGTCTGGCCAGGTCGAGGTCGAAGTCCATGGGGCTGTCGTGGGAGCGGAGCAAGAAAAAGAAACGGGCGGCATCGGTCCCCGCTTCCTCCAGCAGATCGCGCATCAGGATGGTTACCCCGCCCCGCTTGGACAGGCGGACGGGGTCGCCGCCCCGCAGCAGCCGCACCCACTGCACGATCAGCACTTCCAGCGTGCCGGGGGGGTACCCCAGGGCCTGGAGCGCCGCCTGCATGCGGGGGATGTAGCCGTGGTGATCGGGTCCCCACAGGTTGATGAGTTTTTCATGCCCGCGTCGGAGCTTGTCGAGGTGGTAGGCGGCGTCGGGCAAGATGTACGTGTATTCCCCATCCGACTTGATCAGGACCCGATCCTTGTCGTCACCGTAACGGCTCGAGGCGAGCCAGCGGGCGCCGTCGCGCTCGTAAGCCGCCCCCCGGCGTTCGAGGAGGTCGAGGAGTTCGGCAACCCGGCCTGCCGTACGAAAGGCCGCTTCGCGGAACCAGGTGGCGAAGTGTACGCCATAGGCGGCCAGCTCGGCGCGGTGGGACGCGACCATGCGCTCGACCGCGTATTCCCGCAAGACCTCGTAGCGAGCGGGCGAGTCGAGGATGCCGGGTCCCAGATCCCGGAGGGCCTGGACCGCCAGATCTACGAGGTACATGCCGGGATATCCCCCATCGGGGATGGCGGCTTGCTCGCCCTGCTGCTCGCGCATGCGAGCCTCCAGGGACGCGGCCAGCAGTTCCACCTGGCGCCCGGCGTCATTCACATAGTACTCGCGCTCGGCCCGGTGGCCCGACCACTCCAGGGTCGAAGCGAGCACATCGCCCACCGCCGCGGCCCGGGCGGCCACCAGCACCAGGGGGCCGGTGGGATTGGCGCTGACGAATTCCACCAGCACCTTCTGTCCGCCGCCGGCGTCGCTGCGGCCATACGCTCCCCCCTGCTCGAGCGCCTGGCGCACGGCTTCCCCCAGCCAGGTCGGGTGCAGGCGGAAGTTCAGGAAACCCGGGCCGGCCACCTCGAGGCTGCGCACCCGGGTGCCACGAGTCTCGAAGTGCTCGGCCAGGCTATCGGCTATCCGGCGGGGCGCCTGGCCCAGCGGGCCGGCCAGGGCAAGCGCCAGGTTGCTGGCGAAGTCGCCGTGGGCAGGGTCTCTTGGCACCTCGACGGTGGCCGGGACCTTGTCCGCCCAGCCGGCGCGCTCGGCCGCTCCCTCGAGGGCCGCGCGCAACTCGCGCTGCACCTGGAAGATGACCGGTGGCCCTCCCACCTTCATCCCTGCCCCCCGGCCGGGGGCGATTCCGGCGCTGCCAACATGGCTTCCAGGAAACGGGGCAGGGCAAACGCCCCCCGGTGCAAGGCGGCGGTGTAGTAGCGGGTGGGAAGTTGATCGGCCAGGGGCCCGGGTACGGCCGGGTCCAGGGGGTCGCGGCCGCGGGAGCCCACGGTGAAACTCCAGGCCCAGTTCGCATAGGTGGGTACCCAGCCGGCGTACAGGCGAGCCAGGGGGAAGCCGCGGGCGATGCCGCGATAGGCCTTGACGGTCATGGCCGGGGTAAGCCAGGGGCACTCGGTCTGGGCGGCGAACACCCCGCCGGCCTTCAGGGCGCGAGCGGCCGCAGCGTAGAAGTCCTCGTGGAACAGCCCGACCGCCGGGCCCACCGGGTCGGTAGAATCCACGAGGATCACGTCGAATTCCGCCCGGGCCTGGGCGACCCGGACGATGCCGTCGGCCACGTTCACCCGCACCCGGGGGTCGTCCAGTCCCTGGCTGATGGCGGGGAAGTACCGGCGCGCCGCCTCGATCACCTGGCGGTCGATCTCCACCAGCTCGACTTCTTCCACGGTGGGATGGCGGAGGACCTCCCGCACCGTGCCGCCATCGCCGCCGCCGATCACCATCACCCGCCGGGGGGCGGGATGGGTGAACATGGGGACGTGGGCTAACAATTCGTGGTAGACGAACTCATCCCGGTCGGAAGTCTGGATGATCCCATCCAGCACCAGCACCCGGCCGAATTCGAAGGTGTCCAGGACGGCCAGTTGTTGGTAAGGCGTGGTTTCCCGGTGCAGGGTTTCCTTCACGCGGAGGCGAAGGCCGAAATCCTTGTTGTGGACCTCGGTGAACCACAGTTCCATTTCCGTCGAAGTTCAGTCGAAGTCCAGGATCTGCCCCAGGAACGACTTGCGCCGCCGCCGCGGATCCCGGAGATCCCGGGCGTCCCGGCTATCCCGGGGGTCGAAACCGCCGGGGGAACGACGGTCCAAGTCGTCGTCGTCGCTGGATCGCTCGATGATCTTGTCCAGTTCGCCGCGATCCAGCCACACGCCCCGGCACTGCTGGCAGTAATCGATCTCGATCCCCTGCCGATCGGTCATCTTCAGCTCAACCTTGCACACCGGGCACAGCATGACGCAACCCCTCCTCAAGATGGACCATCGGATCACAACAGCCAAATGCTCACCAGTATGGCAACGAAGCCGAGCACGGAAGTCAACTGGAGCACAAGGTAATTCTGCTTCGAGCCGTCGAACCGGCCGTTCAGGAACTGGATGTCGGAACGGACGGCCGGGAAACCCTCATCGACCCGTTCCGCGAGGCGGTCAAAGCGTTCGTCGAGCCGGTCCATGCGCTTGTCCACGAAGTCGAGCCTCCACACCAACACCTGCCAGGGGCTGATGACGTTCGCTTCATGGTTGCCCTGCAACTGCTCGGCCACAGGCAACACCCCGCCCTCGCTCAATAGCATACCTCAGGGAGGAGGGCTCCGCAATGATAATCTATCATGCCACGGCGCGGGGTCCGGAGGACGGAAATTCTGGGCCGCTACCCCCCACGTTGCCGGGGAGGGTCGGCTCTGCTATCATGAGGCTACAGGTGCGCAGGGTCGACCGTCACGGTTGGTACCAGTTTCCTCTTTATGCACATGGTGTGGATATCTTGTGGATATGTCCACCGCCGACCACCTGAACCCTTCGCCCCGTGGTTGCCGCCCGGTGCGCCCGTCTATGCACGGCATGCATGGTGCGTTGTTTAGCTGGGAGAAAGAGCTTGGGGACGACGGGCAGGGCTATGGGAGGAGCGCGGCGATGAAAGGTCAGTTGGCGGACATATGGGACCGTACGCTCGAGTTGCTGCGCTCTGAACTTCTCAAGCCCAGTTTCGACACCTGGTTGCGGAATACGCAACCGCTCGCCTTGATGGATGACACGATTGTGATCGGGGTGCCCAACGAATTCGCCCGGGACTGGCTGGAACGGCGCTATGCCGAGGACATCCGCCGGACGCTGAGGCGAGTGGTCGAAAGGGACCTGCGGATCAAGTTCGTCATCCCCCGGGGCGGTGACGGCGCCCCCGCGCAGGCGTCCCTGCCCGAGGCGGATACCGTCCCCGTCTTGGCCCGGCCGGCGCCATGTCAAACGGGGGTTCTGAATGCGAAGTACACCTTCGACAGCTTCGTGGTGGGCGCTCAGAGCCGACTCGCCCATGCCGCTTGCCTGGCTGTGGCCGAGACGCCTGCCCGTTCGTACAATCCGCTGTTCATCTACGGAGGAGTAGGTCTGGGGAAAACCCACTTGATGCAGGCTGTGGCTCACTATTCGCTGCAGTTGCGCCCGGACCAGCATGCTTTGTATGTATCGTCAGAGAAGTTCACGAACGAGATGATTAACAGCATCCGGGACGATCGGATGCCGGATTTCAAGAACCGGTACCGCAGCATTGACCTGCTGTTGATCGATGACATCCAGTTCCTGGTGGGCAAGGAGCGCACCCAGGAGGAGTTCTTTTACACTTTCGAAGCCTTGCATGGCGCCTCGCGTCAGATCGTCATCTCTAGCGATCGCCCCCCCAAGGACATCCCTACTCTCGAGGAAAGACTGCGCACCCGATTCGAGTGGGGATTGATCGCCGACATTCAGCCACCGGACTTCGAGACCCGCGTGGCCATCCTGCGAAAGAAGGCACAAATCGAGCGTATAGCCTTGCCGGACGATGTGGCTTCCTTCATCGCGAGCCGGGTGTCCACCAACATCCGGGAACTGGAAGGAGCATTGACGCGCACCACGGCTCACGCGTCGCTCAACGGCACGAGCATTGACATTGCCACCGCAGCGGAGGCGCTGCGAGACCTGATAGCCGATGTGTGTCAGCGGACGATAAGCATCAGCGGCATTCAGACGGTAGTTGCCAAATATTACGGCCTGCGCGTTGAAGATCTCCAGGCAAAGCGGAGGACGCGTTCCATAACCTACCCGCGCCATGTAGCCATCTACCTGTCCCGCGAGCTGACCGACGCTTCCTTGCCGCGCATTGGCGACGAGTTCGGAGGGAGAGACCACACCACCGTCATCCACGCCCATGAGAAGATAAAGAACGAGTTACAGCATGACCCGCAGTTACAGCGGGTTATCGGTGAGTTAACGGAACGCATTCAGGGGGCCTGACTTTGACTTTGGGGATTACTCGACGGCAATCAACAGGATATCCCCCGTTTATCCACCATCTTTCCCCGGCGTCCGACGCCAGACAGCATCATTTTTTGACCTTATCCCCATTTCCCCAGGGCTTACTACTACGATCACGATCGAGAGATATAGATCGATCATACATAAAGATCAAAGATCGAAGAACATCGGAGCGTCTCACCCTGGAGGTGTAGTCCATGCAGTTCAGTCTGCCCCAGCCCCAGCTCCTGCAGTCGCTGAACGCGGTTAACCGTACTATCTCCTCCCGATCGGTCTTGCCGATTCTTACCGGGGTGCTGCTGGAAGCGGGCGACGGGGCGCTCCGCCTGGTAGGTAGCGATAACGATACGTGGATGGAACTATCGACGCCCGCAACGGTCGCAGCGGCAGGAGCGCTGGTAGTACCCGCGCGCTATCTTTTGGAGCTGGTCAGGCGGATTCCCTCGGGCGAGATCTCCCTCAGCGCCAACATGACTCAGCGCAGTCTCAATGTGTCCTGGGACAGGGGCAAACTTGCGGTGCACGGATTTGATGTCGGTGAGTTTCCCGTTGTGCCCGAGGTTTCGGGAGAAAACGAGTTCGAAGTAGGACGCCTCGACTTGCTGCGGATGATACGGCAGACGCAGTTTGCCTTGTCGGCGGACGCGACCCGGGTAGTTTTCACGGGCACGCTGGTGACTTGCGATAACGATCGACTGACCTTGGTGACGACCGACGGCTTCCGGCTCGCGCTTTCGTCGGGCGGCGGGGCCTTGCCGCCAGGGGGGGATGAGCTAAAAGCGATAGTACCCGGTCGTGTACTGGGAGATCTTGCCGCAATCATCGATGGGGAAGGTCCTGCCGTGAAAGTTAGTATGAGTAAGCAACTGGTGTCTTTCCAGAGCGGGTCGTGCCGGATAGTGAGCCGACTGATCGAAGGGCAATTCCCGCCCTACCGGCAGGTTATCCCCCGCGACTTCTCCGCAAGCCTCCAGGCAGACCGGGAAGGGCTTGAACAGGCTTGCGACCTGGCACTGGCTGCGCTTCGCGAGTCGGGGCAGGCCATGCGGCTCGACCTCGGCCCGGGAAGGCTCGTGATCCAGGCCAACGCTCCCGAACGCGGCGATCTGGAAGAGGAAGTCCCCGTGCAGTTCGAAGGCGAGGGTTTGAAGATAGCCTTCAATCCCCGTTACTTCGGAGACGGGATCCGGGCTATCGATGTTCAGGAGGTGCTCTGCCGTTTCACCGGGCCGGGCAGCGCCGCCTGCATGTTTGGCAAGGGGCAGGACAACTTCCTGTATATCGTGTTGCCGGTCAAGGTCGAATGATCCTGCTGGGCAGGAAATGCACGTTCAAAAGCTAGAACTCATTGATTTCCGGAATTACCAGCAGTTGACCCTCGCGCTGACGCCGGGTCGTTCTTTCTTCATCGGGCCGAACGGTTCGGGGAAGACGAATCTCCTCGAGGCGATACGGGTGATCAGTTGCGGACGATCCCACCGGGGAACACGGGACGGCGATATGGTACGGGTGGGCTGTCCCGGTTACCGCATATCGGTGAGGGCGGAGAGCAAACATGGGTGCCTGGAGCTGGACCTGGTATGGAGGCGCGATCAAGGCAAGCGCTTGAGCCTGAACGGCGTCGCCTTGGAGCGGATGGCGGACGCCCTCGGTCGATTCCCCGTGGTCATCTTCTCTCCCGGCGAACTCGAGCTGGTTCAAGGCAGTCCCATCGGAAGGCGCAAGTACCTCGATCTACTTCTGTGCCAGCTTTTTCCCACCTACTACGACCAATGGCTCAATTACCATCGCGTGTTGCTCCAACGCAACCGGCTGCTGATAACCTCGCGGGGAGATCCCCCTCCCGCCGAACGGGAAGCATGGGACGCTAGCCTCATCCAGGCAGGGTTGCCCTTGGCGGGCCATCGTCACCGGTTGGCGGCGAAACTGGCGGAAGTGCTCCCCGCGCTGCAGGGGCGGCTGGCCGGCGGGGCGCAACCCATGCGGCTGGAGTACCGGCCGGGAGTCCCGGGAGCGACTCCGTCTTCCAGGAACGGTGAGGAATGGGCGGCCGCCTTCCGGCAGGCGCTCGCCCGCACCCGAGCCGTCGAACGGCGCAGGCGCCTCACGCTCAGCGGGCCCCATCGCGACGATCTGGCAATCAGCTGGGAAGGACGGAGCATCCGTACTTTTGCTTCTCAAGGCCAGCAGCGAATGGCCGCCCTGGCTCTGAAACTGGCCGAGGTCGAACTGCTGCGGCGGGAAGGAGGGGAGGCGCCCGTGCTGCTCCTCGACGATGTGCTGTCGGAACTGGATGACCGCCGGCGGGGCGCCCTCCTGGAGTTCCTGGACGGGGGCGGCCAGACCTTGATCACCGCCGCGACGCTCGACGGCGCCATCCGGCCGGACGCCGCCGCCCGGTTCTATCATGTGGAGGCCGGCCGGGTACACCACGCTTGATGAGTATGTCAGGCACGGCCGGAACGGTCCCTCGCTTGCTTGTTGGTCCCCGGCGGGCCATGCTATAATTCGGTCGTGGCGCCCCGGGGCGATGGCGACCGGGCGGCTTCGGTTTTTTGACCCCTTGCGGCAAAGAGGTGACGAGGTGGCCGGGGGCAGGGATCAGGTTCCCTACGACGAGACGCAGATTCAGGTACTGGAAGGCCTGGACGCCGTCCGCCGCCGGCCGAGTATGTACGTCGGCTCAACCGGCCCCCGGGGACTTCACCACCTGGTATACGAGGTTGTCGACAACAGCGTCGACGAGGCGCTCGCCGGCCATTGCAGCCTGATTGCGGTGGTGCTGCGACGGGACGGAGCGGTTGCGGTGAGGGATAACGGCCGGGGGATACCCGTCGGCACCCACCGCCTGACCGGCCGACCGGCCGTGGAGGTAGCGCTGACCGTCCTCCACGCGGGAGGCAAATTCGGCAGCCAGGCTTACAAAGTATCGGGTGGACTGCACGGCGTGGGCGTGTCGGTCGTCAATGCCCTCTCGCAATGGCTGGAGGTAGAAGTCAAGATCGACGGCGGCCGCTTTCGCCAGCGCTATGAACGGGGAGTACCTGTGACCCCGGCGGAGCGGGTGGAAGATGCGGCAGACACGGGAACGCTGGTAACTTTTCAGCCCGACCCGGAGATCTTCGAGACCGTCGAGTTCAACCCGGAAACGCTGGTGCAAAGACTGCGCGAGCTGGCCTTCTTGAATCGGGGCCTGCGCATTACCTTCCTCGACGAGCGTAGCGGCGAGGAGCGCGAGTTCCACTACGAGGGCGGGCTGGAGTCATTTGTCGCCCATCTCAATCGAAACGCCGACCCGGTGCACGAGCAGATCATCCGGGTGGAAGCGGAACGAAACGGCGTTCAGGTCGATCTGGCACTACAGTGGAATAGCGGATACTCGGAGCACATTTTCTCGTACGCCAACACCATCCGCACCAGTGAGGGAGGCAGCCACGAAGAGGGCCTTAAGCGGGCGCTGACCCGGGTGCTCAACGACTACGCCCGGCGGATTGGTTTCCTCAAGGAAGGCGAGCCGAACCTCAGCGGCGAGGACGTGCGGGAAGGACTCGTGGGCGTCCTCAGCGTGAAGCTGACGGACCCGCAGTTCGAGGGCCAGACCAAGACCAAGCTCGGCAATAGCGAAGTGCGAGGGCTGGTCGAGGGAGTGGTCGGCGAAAAGCTCGGCGTCTTCCTGGAGGAGAGCCCCCCGCCGGCTCGCCACATCATCGAGAAGGCGATCGGCGCAGCCCGGGCGCGCGAGGCGGCAAGGAAGGCCCGCGAGTTGACCCGTCGCAAGAACAGCCTCGAGATCACTTCCCTTCCCGGCAAGCTGGCCGATTGTTCTCAGCGGGATGCCGTGACCACCGAGCTGTTCCTGGTGGAGGGCGACTCGGCCGGGAGTTCTGCCAAGCAGGGGCGCGACCGCTGGGTTC